>JAQSWN010000132.1 GCA_029266615.1 Polyangiaceae bacterium | reverse complement strand
GGATCCAATCGCGAGAAAGTTTGGCGGCAATTGGAGCAGCTCTTGGCGAAGGACAAAGCCAAGACGACGATCAACCGCATCAGCGAGCTTGGCCTGATCGAGATGACGCGCAAGCGCACGCGCGAGAGCCTGACGCGCACGATGCACGAGACGTGCTTCTACTGCGATGGCACGGGGCAGATCCAATCGCGCACGACGATCGCCTACGAGATTTTGCGGCAGCTGCGGCGCGAGCGGCACACGTTGCCCGGCTACTCCGTGGTCGTGAACGCCCACCCCGCCGTGATCGACTTGATGCAGGGGGAAGAGAAGCCCGCCGTCGTCGAAGCCGAGAAGCGGTACATGCGCCGTATCGAGTTCAACGCGCGGCGCGAATACCACATCGAACAGTTCGATCTGCAAGGGAAGTAACCCATGGAAACTGGTCGGAAAGAGGAGCGGCTCACCATCAACAAGGAGTTCGACTCCTTCGACCAGTTCATCCAGGAGTACGTCACGAACATCTCGCGCACGGGCGCCTTCATCAAAACCTCCACGCCGCTGCCTATCGGGTCGCAAGTCACCTTGCGCTTCACGGTGGTCATGGACGACGTCGAGGTGATCGAAGGCGTCGGCGAGGTCGTCCGACTGGAGACGGATCCGCCCGGGATGGGCGTCGTCTTCAAGAAGCTCTCCAAGTACTCGGAAAAGCTGATCGAGAAGCTGCTCTCCAAAGGCTGAGCGGCCGCCGTCCCCTAGCCGGTCGCTCGTGCGACGGCGTCGTTTCACTGGGCTTTGCGGCGTGCCTCGAGCGGCGGGGCGAGCTCCACCGGCCATCGCCGACCGCTTGCCGTCCGGCGCTGAGTCCCGAGGGCCGCAAAGTCCCCGCGAAAAAAGCTATTAAAGACGGCGGGTTAGCTGGGCTCTCTGCGCGCCGAACGCGAAGGATGAACGTTCGCGTCGAGTGACTTGCCCGCCGGCACTTTTCAGCCTAGATCCCGCGCCCTCATGTACCTCCCCATCAAGAAGCCCCGCAAGACCGACCGCAAGCGCTCCGCGCGCTACCGCGCCAAGGTGAAGGCGAAGAATCGCATTCGTCGCGGCCGCATCAACGCGAACTGAGCACCGCTTCGTTCTGGCGGCGGGGCGCGACGCGCCATGGAACCTCCACGAGGTCTCCATGCTCGCTCCCCGAGGGCTCGACATGGCCGTGCGTTCCTATCCGCTGGAGGAACGCACATGCTCGGAACGACTTATCTCGCTTACTTCGAAGGCAACGCGCGTGAAGACCGCGCTCCGGCGCCCAGCTTGGCGACGGAGTTGCCACGCGCGCTGCACGCGCCGCTCGCGACTTCCCTGGGACGCTTTCAGCTCGGCGAGTCTGCGGGCGGCAAGATCCACGACGAGATCACGACGTTGAAAGACGTGGCGCTGGACGCGCCGACGCGTCGCGCGGTTCAGCTCTACATCGAAGAAGAGTGGCGTCACGCCCGCGAGCTTTCGCGGGTCATTCACGCGCTGGGAGGCGAGCTGCAGCGCACGCACTGGACGAACGGCGCCTTCACGGCTTGCCGGCGCCTGCTCGGCCTCCGCACCAAGATGATGACGTTGGCCATCGCGGAGGTGATTGGCATCGTCTACTACCGCGCGCTCGCCGCGGGGCTCGGGAGCCCGGCGCTGCACGGCGCGCTCTCGTGTATCGCGAACGAGGAATCGCGGCACCTCGACTTTCAGGCCGCGTTCTTCGAGCGGGCGGTAGAGCTGACCGCGCCGCGCCTCCGCGAGCCCTACCGCTTTCTTCTGCAAGGCTTGATGTGGGCGGTGCTGGTCGCCGCGTGCGCCGTACTGTGGCTCGACCACCGCGCGCTCCTCCGCCATGTCGGCCTTCGTCCACACGCGGTGTTCGCGGCCTGCTTTGGCGAGCTCGCCTCGCGGCGCTTCTTACGGCTCTGCCCCGGAGCTACGCTCGGCGCATGGCTGAAGACGTGACCGCGCCGGCCCGCTTACCCGTTCGCATCCGCTACTGCACGCAGTGCCGCTGGCTGACCCGCGCGGCGTGGCTCGCCCAAGAGCTGCTCACGACGTTTCCCACCGAGCTCGAGCTCACGCTGGAGCCGGGCTTCGGCGGCGTTTTCGAGGTCGAGCTGGAAGGCGTCGTGATCTTCTCGCGCGCCGAGCGAAGGCGCTTTCCAGAGCCGAAAGAGCTGAAGCAAAAGATTCGTGACCGCGTGGACCCTTCGCGGTCACTCGGCCACAGCGACGAGCCCTGACGGCACGGCGCGCGCGCCAAACAAGCGCCCATGCAGCGCGATGGTGCCGGCCGACAGCGCCAAGCCGAGCAGCACCGGGAGCACGAGCTCACGCCCTACGAGGGAGCCGCGCCCCTGCGCGAGCGCGACGAACGGCACGTTCGACGTCGTCGCCTCGAAGCGAGCAAACTCTTCTGGATTGGTGCGGCGTCGTTTGCGGTCGATGTCGAACGCGCCGCGCAGCGCCGTGACGCCCAGGCTGAAGAAGAAGATCTGCGACCCTGCGTCCGCGTTGACGAGCAGGTGCGCGACCGACCACAACACGACCGACCACAGAAACGGATGTCGCGTGACGCGGAGCATGCCGCGCGCAGGCTCCGCCTTAGAGAGCAGCTTTTCCCCCCCGACGGACGAGGGGTTGGCGGTCGTGAAGGCGCCGACGAAGAGCATGAACGCGAGCGGCACGAGCAGCAGCGGCACGAAGGAGAGCGGGCGCGGCGTGACCCAAACCGCGACGAACGGGGCTTGCCGGTACTCCTGCACGAGCCACCACAGGCTGGCGATGGAGGCGAGCGAGAAGCCGCCCCGATACGCCTTTTCGCCGAAGCGCTGGACGAGCGCGAAGCGCAGGCCCGTTCCCGCCACCGCGGCATGGAGCAGGAACCAAACCGACGCGGCCAGCGCCAAGCGAGCGAATTCCACGGCGTGCTCCATGGTACGGGGAGAGGCGGACCGCAATCCGGTGGTAGCTTTTTGCGATGCGGCTCGTCCGATGCAACTTGCAGGAGCACGGCTCCGCCATCTTGCGGATCTTGAACGACGCTATCGTGAGCTCTACGGCGCTCTACGACTACGAGCCGCGCCCGCTCTCCAGCATGACGGATTGGTTCGAGGCCAAGCGCGCCAGTGCATTCCCGGTGTGGGGAGCGCTCGGCGACGACAACGAGTTACTCGGCTTCGCTAGCTACGGAGCGTTTCGAGTCCGTCCAGCCTACAAGTACACGGTCGAGCACTCGGTGTACGTGGACTCGGTCGCACGAGGACGAGGCGTCGGCACGCGCTTGATGCGACGCCTCATCGACAGCGCGGTCGAGCAGGAAAAGCACGTGCTGGTGGGAGGCATCGACGCGGGTAACGTCGGCAGCCTGAAGTTCCACGAGGCGCTCGGCTTCGAGCCCGCCGGGGTCGTCAAGCAAGCGGGCTTCAAGTTCGGGCGGTGGCTGGACCTCGCGTTCTATCAGCTGATTCTGCCAACTCCGCGCGTGCCGGTGGATGGCTGAGGGGTCGTACGGCGACTTAGCTCACGGACCGAGCCGTAAGGCCAAGCCGAGCAGCACCTCGGGATGGAAGGCGACGCCGTCCGTAAACGTGCCGCCCTCCTTCTGCGTCATTCCCAGTCGAAAGTCGACGCGCGGGACGAGCAGCTTGGTCGCCATGACTTTGGCGCCGATGCCGGCCTGCAGGAGCAAATCTGCGTCCGACCCGGTCGGCCTGGAGGTGCCGTGAAGGATGCCCGCGCCGAGTAGCGCGAACGGCACGAAGCGCGACGTCGGCAACTGGCCGATCACGTGACCGCGCACGGCGTTGAAGTCCGCCGACGCGCTCGGTGACGCGGCGAGCCTCTCGGCGCGCCCGAAGCCATGCGCGTACTCCGCTTCCACTCCCAGCGCTTTGAGGGGGAAATACGCGACACGCGCGCCGATTTGCCAGACCGGTAGCTCGAACGAGCGGTGCTCGCCGGCTCCCGTGACGAGGTTGTTGGAGTCCGACACGAGCAGCGCGCCGCCCATCACGCCTAGCTCGACCGCGTGGCGACGCGGCAAGAGGCGACTGTAGCTCGGCGGAGCCGGCGGATCGCTCACGTGATGCACGGGCGGCGGCGGTACGAACACGGGGGGCGGAGACTCGGCGGGTGCCGGCTCCGTGGGCGCCGGAAGCGGCTCGGGCTCCGCGACCGGCGGCGGCGGCGGTTTGAGAGCGGCGAGGCGCTCGCGTACCACGGCCGCCTTGTCCTCGCTGAGCTTGGAGAAGTCCGCGCGCGCCGTGACCGCTTCGTACGCTTCAATGGCGGCTTCGGTGCGGCCGAGCTTGTCCTGCGCGAGCGCGATCCAGTACATCGCCTGCACGCTGGGGATGAGCGCATTGGCTTTGACGAAGCTGTCGAGCGCCTTCACGTAGTCTCGCTTTTCGAAAGACTTGGTGCCCTTGTCGTAGGCGTCGCGAGCGGCGACGCGCTCGGCCTTGGTGGGCCCCTTGTCGGCGTCCTCCGCGTGAGCGCTGCGCGTTCCGACGATCAGGAACAAGCAAGCCGCGAAGCGAGCGGCGGAACCGACATGACGAGCGATCGACATTCATCCTCCCAAGCCGAGCCACGACGTTTCCGTACCCGGCTGCGAGCAGTTCTACCAAGCTATCAGAGTCGCGCTACGCTCCGAAAGACGGCCGACGCCTAACGCTGGTGTTAGATAAGTGGCGCCCGCCGACCCGAGGCTCCGTCGCGGCACGAAATGAGCACACCCACACCGCCAGATTGCAGCCCGGAGCGACTGATGCAGCTCGTGCGCCAAGGAAGCGCGGACGCGCTGGACCAGATCACCCGCTGCTACAGCGAGCGGCTCATGGCGGCCGGCCGCCGCCATTGCCGCACCCACACGGAGGCGGAAGACGCGGTGCAGGACGCGCTCGTCTCCGCCGCTCAACACCTCACGGAGCTCCGCGACGACAGCCGCTTGGAAGGCTGGTTGGTGCGAGTCGTCGCGTCGGCGTGCCGGCGCCTCAGCCGGGGCCACAAGAACGCACCTGGCGTCGCAGCGGAAGAGCGGGAGCTGACGAGCGACGCGAGCGACCCGGAGGAAGAGGCGGCGAGACGGGAGCTCGCGCGGCTTTTGGAGAGCCGCTTGCTCGAGCTGCCGCCGCGGGATCGCTCCATTTTGCTGTTGGCGGAGCTGGAAGGCTTCAGCTCCGCTCGCATCGCCGCGGAGCTGGGCATGACCGACGGCGCGGTGCGCGTACGTCTCAGTCGCTTGCGCGCGCGTCTCGCTGCGTCGTTGCAGCAAGAAATCGTCTCGACGCCGTAACGTTCGCTCGAGCCGTTGGCTCTTACGGGAATGAGTACCCCCGTGGCCGTGAACGAGCTGAGCTTCGTGCAAGATGTCTTGAAGTCCGAGCTGCCCGTCTTCGTGGACGTTAGCGCCGAGTGGTGCCCGCCCTGCAAGCTCGCGGCGCCGATCGTGGCCGAGCTGGCGGCGCAGCACGCGGGCAAGCTCAAGGTCGTCATGATCGACGGCGAAGAAGCCGCCGCGCTCGTAGCGACGCTTGGGGTGCGCGGCTTTCCGACGTTTTTAGGTTTCAAGAACGGCGATCTGGTAGCGCGTCAATCCGGCTTCGGCGGTCGCCGCGGCCTCGAGGCGATCGTGGCCACCCTGCTCGGTTAGTGCCAAGCAAACGCAAACACGGACGCTCCCGACGCGCCCGGTCGGAACGGTAGCCACACGAGCGTGAGCGTGCCGACGTCAGTGTCGGCTTTTCGGGGTGCGATCTGCGCGCGTGTGACCTCGAGCGCCGTACCGGGCGCTTTGGCGTGGAGCGCCGCGAGCTTCGCGTTCGCTTCGGCCTGCAGCGCCGCCCATTTCTCGTGGAGCGCGGCGCGCTGCTCCTCCGCGCGCGCCACGTCCCCGACTTCCTTCTTGGCGCGACCGGCGCTGCGGACAGCGGAGGCGGAGCGCCGCACGTTCGAGGCGGACACGACGGAGCGGCCCATGATGGCGCCTAAAAATGCGTCGCCGAACGCGGCGGCGGTGTCGACTTGCTTGGCGGTCGCTTCCGCGCGTTCCTTGTCGATCTTGGCCGAAAGCGCCTCCAGCTTGGCCTGCAACTGTTGAAACTTCGGGTCGTACTTGGCCCGCAAGCTTTGGACCTCGTCGTCTCGCTCCTCGCGCGCGATCTGATCGACGCGCGCTCGAAAAGCGTCGGGCGTTTCGTTGGCACGCGCGACCAGCTTCAGCGCCGGGCACGCCAAGAGCTCGAGCCGCTCCTTCTGGTACAGGTGCGTGACGAACGACTTCTTCCAAGCCGTGAGCTGCGTTCCATTGGGTGCGCGCTTGGGGAGCGGCAAGAAGGCCGCCGCGGGTAGCGGATCGTGGCTGGCGCTGGACAAGAGCGCCGGATCGAGCGACGCGCAGGCGTTGAAGTCCAAATCCAGCGTCGTCTCGCCGAGCGGCACCAACATCGCGAGGTGGCGCCAGACGTCGACCTCGGCTTTTGCGTCCACGAAGTGCAGCTTGGCGGTGACGCCGAGCGCGGGCTGATACGACACGGGGCCGTGACCGCTAGCGGCGACGAACAGCTCCGGCAACCCCTCCGGCGCGCTCGGTCGGCCGCGGGGCGACGCCGAGGACATCTCCAGCGTTTTGGCGGTGGCCGGCGGCGCCGCCGTGGCCGCCTTCTTCGGCTCCATCAGCGTCTTGATCTGGTCGCGGGAGAGCGGGCCGCGGAGGTAGCTCAAGGTATGGCGCGTCTGAAAGATGACCGGCATCGGCGCTTTCACGTCGTTCATCAAGAAGACGCGGGAGCCGAGCGCGGAGAGCACCTGATCCATCGCCCCGCGATCGAAGGCTTGGCTCGCGCTGAGGGCCGCACCCTCCAAACCTTCCAGCACGCGCAGCTTGTCCCTCTCCGTCTGCAGCCGGCCGAGAAACCACGTGCCGCAGTTGGACAGACCCTTGTAGTCGAGGTCCATCGGGTTCTGAGTCGCGAGCACGATGCCGAGGCCGAACGCGCGCGCTTGCTTGAGCAGCGTGAGCATCGGCCGTTTACTGGGCGGCGCGGCCGTGGGCGGGAAGTACCCGAAGATTTCATCCATGTAGAGCAGCGCACGCAAGCTGCTCGTTCCAGATTGACGGCGCATCCACGACAGCACTTCGTCGAGCAGGAGCGTGACGAAGAACATGCGCTGCGCGTCGGAGAGGTGGGCGATGCTGATGATCGACACGCGCGGCTTGCCCTCCGCCGTGCGGAGCAACCGAGACACGTCCAGCGCCTCGCCACGCGCCCAACCCGCCGCCGCCGGGGAGGCGAGCAAGGCGTTGACGGCGACGGCCAGCTCTGCGCGCTCTTTCTTGGGGAAGAAGACGGCAAGGTCGATGACCCCCACCTTCTCGAACGGCGGATCTTGGATGGCGCCGATGATTCCCGGCAAATCCAGGCTCTTTCCTGCCGACCACGCATGCGTGAAGATCTGGGCGAGCAGCACGTGCTCGCGGCTCCGCAACGAGTCCGCTTGAACCCCAACCAGGCCGAGCAAACCGGAGACGGTGCCTTCGACCTTGCCGGCGAACAGCTCCGCGTCTTCCAGAACCGCCGCGTCGGGCGCTTCGAACGAGCGGAGCAGCGATAGCTCCACCCCCGCCGCGCTACCCGGGGTGTAAATCGTGAGATCGCAGGCGTCGCGGAAACGCTGAATACGCGCGACGTCTTGACCCCAATCCGCGAGCCCGGCTGCGTGCTGAGCCGCCACCTTCTCTGCGAACGCCTCCTTCGAAAGGCCTTGACGCGCGGCCTCTTCGACGTCGACCCAGGGCGCAAAATCCGCGGGATTAGCGCCCGGAAAGCTCAAGAGCAAGTTGGCGATGTCTCCCTTCGGGTCGATCACGATCGCGGGGATTCCGTCGATCGCAGCCTCTTCGAGGAGCGCGATGCAAAGGCCGGTCTTGCCGCTGCCGGTCATGCCGACGCACAGGGCGTGCGTCGTGAGGTGGCGCGAGTCGTAGAGCACGAGCTCCTCGCGGCGCTTGCGCTCGAGCAAGTCGTAGCTGCTTCCCAGATAGAAGACGCCCAGCTTTTCGTAGTCCTGCACGACGGTCACGCGTTTTCACTGCCCCGGCCGCATGCACGACGCAAGCGAGCCTCAGAATTCGTCGTCGGTGCTGGCGCTGTCCGCGAGCGCGCGCCGCGCGATGTCGAAGCTGAAGCCTTGACGTGCGAGCGAGGCCAAATCCTTTTGGCGGTGCTCGTTGCGCTCTGCCTCCGGCCGGTGCGGGCCGAGGCGCCGTTTTCGCGCGTACTGCTTGGCGGCTTCCAGCTCGGCCTCGGGCTCGTCTTGCTTGCGCGCGGCCATGAGCTCGCTAGCGAGCTCGCTGCCCACGCCGCGCATCGCGAGCTTCTGCGAAATCGCGCGGCTGGACTTGCCGCGGGCGGTCAGCTGCGTCGTGAGGTTCCGCGCGAAGCGGGCGTCGTCCAACACCCCCGAGCCGAGGTAACGTTCAACCAGCTCCGAGATCCACTGCGCCGCCTGCTCGTCACCGCCCGCTTTGCGGACGCGCTGGGTCAGGTGCTGGCGAAGCTTCGCGGCCGTGACGTCGAAGCGGTTCAAGTAGGCGAGCGCCGCCTGCTCCAGCTTCTGCCGCGTCAGCGGCTCCGGCTCCTTCTTCGCCTTCTTGGAAGGCCGCCCAGAGCGACCTTCCCAGGGCATCAGCCGCCGCGCTTCAGCTCGTTCAAGACCAGCTTGCTTACGGCCTTGAGCGTGTCGAACACGCCGACCCCAGCGCGGGCGTTGGCTTCGTAGTCGGGCACGTTCATGGGGTTGATGAGCGGGCGCAGCTCTTCGACCGGCACGACGTTCGGCAAGTCGCGCTTGTTGTACTGGATGACGTACGGAATCTTCTCGAGCGAGTAGCCCTGCTCCGCCAAGTTGGTGCGGAGGTTCTCCACGCTCTCTTGGTTCGCTTCCAAGCGCTCCATCTGGGAGTCGGCGACGAAGATCACGCCGTCCACGCCCTTGAGGATGAGCTTGCGGCTGGCGTCGTAAAACACCTGGCCCGGCACCGTGTAGAGGTGGAAGCGAGTCTTGAAGCCGCGGATCTCACCGAGCGAGAGCGGGAGGAAGTCGAAGAACAACGTGCGCTCCGTCTCCGTCGCGAGGCTGATCATCTTGCCCTTCGCGTCCGGGTTCGTGCGCTCGTAGATGTACTGAAGATTCGTCGTCTTGCCGCAGAGACCAGGACCGTAATAGACGATCTTGCAGTTGATCTCCCGGGCCATGTAATTGATGAAGCTCATCGCCCGGATTCCTCAGTCGTTGAAAAGATTGTCGATGTCCTCGTCCGTGATTTCTGCGAACGGCGAGTCACCACCAGGCTCCTGCACTTTGCTCAAAAGCGCGTCGAAGATGCGGCTTAGCTCTTCGCTCGACTTGCGCACGCGCAAGCGAACCAGCCCCAAGCTCGACTTGCTGTCGAAGATCACGACCAGAATCACGCGGTTGCCCACGAGCTGGATGTGGATGTTCGCCTTCTCGCCTTCGTGAAACTGCGTCGCGAATTCGTTTTCGCGAAGCAGCTTGGCGATGCCACCAGTGGCGGCAATGTTGCCGGCGGTGAGCGATGCGAGTGACGTCGTGTCGATGTTGTCGACTTCACCGCTCGCGGCGATGAGCTGACCGTTCTTGTCGACGATGAAGACGACCTTGGCGTTCGCTTCCCGAACCAGACGGTCCACGACCGTTTGGATCTGGTTGAACTCCTCCTCGTACATCACCATCTGCGGGTTGACCATCAGCGCCTCGAGCTCGAGCTTCCGAGCCTAAAAAACCAGAGTCACCACTTGTATATGACCGAGCCGCGCTCAGCAAGAAGGCTCCCCGCCGCGCGTGCGCTTCATCAAGTGCCAGGGAGGACGAGCCAAGCGCGGCGGCGTCACGCGCCTTCAGCCGGCCGGAAAGCCTGCGTCGTTTTGTCCTAGCCCATCTCCAAGTGTGATCGCTCTGTCTTTCTTTGCTCCAGGGTAGGTGGAAGGGCGCGTGCACTTCGCGGCCCCAGCCCGTACGCTCCGTCCCCCACCATGAGTGCTCGTAGGGCGCAGTCGGCAAAGGGCCTGCCATGAGGCGTTTTCTCATCTCCTTGTCTTGTGCGGCCGCGCTGGGTGCGGCCGCGCTGTCTCTGTCGGGAGACGCGGGCGCAGTTCCCTCCGTGTTTCACCCCGACCTACTGCGCGCGCTGGACACACTGGACCGCGCAGAAGGGCCGGAAGCGTACGCCTCCATCGATCGCGTCTGGTCCCTCTGGGATCGCGCGGACGCCGGGCATATCGAGGAGGCGCTGCTCGGCGCCTCCTCCAACGCCAAGCTGGGAGCTGACGCTCGCGCCTACGCGGGAGTGCTCGCGTCCTTCGCGCGGGCGCGACGCGGCGACCAGAAGGCCGCGACGGACAAGGTGCGCTCCCTCGGCTACGTGACGAGCTTCCTCATCGTCGGGCCTTTCGACAACGAGGGCAAATCCGGGCTCGATCAGGTGTTCGAGCCGGAAGCGGAGCTTACCGCGCCCATCACGCCCGGGCGCGCCTACACCGGCAAAGAGCGCCCCGTGCGCTACCGCGCGGTCGCAGGAGCGTTTCCCTTCGGCTGGCTGGACGCGAGCGCGCTCGTCCGGCCCGAAACGAAGGTCTGCCTTTACGCCACGGCCTTCGTGCGGGACGACAAGCTCACCCAGGGCACCCGGAAGGTGCGTGCTTACGTGGGCGCGGGCGGCTCGTTCAAGCTGTTCTGGAACGGCGAGGAGAAGCTGAAGGACGCCGCCTACCGTGGCCACGACTTCGACCGCTCCGGCGTGGAGCTCACGCTGGAGCCAGGCCCGAATCCGCTCGTGCTGAAGGTGTGCGGGGAAGACAACGCCCCGGAGCTGTCGCTGCGCCTCGCGGATGACAAGGGTGCCCCGGACTCGCGCTTGGTCGCGTCCATCGACATCGCCGATAGCCAGAAGGCGGCGGAGCGGCTGCGCGCGCAAGCGGCCAAGGTCCCAAAGAAGCCGGCGAAGCCGATCGCGGACGTGAAGCCGAAGCTCGCGCTCGGCCCCGTGCCGCTGTTCGAGAAGCGGATCTCCGGCGCCAAGCCCCGGCCGCGCGATCTGGAAGCATTCGCGCGCTACCTGGCGGAGACGAACGGAGATGATCCGGCGCTGCACCAGGCGCGGGACTTGTCCCAGCGCGCCGCGGACGCGGAGCCGACCATCGAACGGTACCTGCTCGCGAGCCGCTTGGCGGAAGATCGCAACCAGCAGAACGAGTGGCTGAGCAAAGCCGAAGCGCTGGCGCAAAAGCAGGGAAACACGCCGAAGGAGCTGCTCAACGCGCGCGCCGTGCACCGCCGCAACAGCCCGAACTGGCGCGACGCCTCCCCGATTTTCGACCGCGTCTTGGCGCAAGACCCGGATGATTTGCTGGCGCTGGCGGGACGCGTGGAGCTCTACAACATGGCCGGTTTGCCGCGCACCGCCCTCGGCGTGCTGGAGCAAGCCGTGCGGCGCGCGCCCGAGTCCGTGAACCTGCTCAACATGTACGGCAGCCAGCTGCGCCTGCTCGGTCGCTCCGCGGACGCGACGGAAGCCGAAGAGCGCTACGCGGCGCGCCGCTTCGACGACGGTAACTACCTCACGTCCATGATTGACCTCGCCATCGCGCGGCGGAGCCGACCCGAGGCCGAACGTTGGGTGGAGCGGCTCCTCGCCGCTTACAACGGCAACCAATGGGCGCTCGGCGTGGCCGCGCGCGCCTATCGTTCGCTCGGACAGCCCGAGCGCGCGGTCGCAACCTACAAGCGCTCCTTGGAGCTCGCGCCGGAAGACGTGGGCACCTTGCGCGCGGTGGCGGAGTTGAGCGGAGAGCTCGGCAAGCGCGACGAGCAGCTCATGAGTCTGCGCGAGATTCTGCGCATTCGTCCGCAAGAACGCGACGTGCGCGAGTACGTCGAGCACCTGGAGCCAGCCAAGCCGCGCCCGGACGAAGCCTACGCGTGGCAAGCCGACAAGTTCCTGAAGGAGCGCTACAAGCCCTCGGCGGGACAACCCCGCCGCACCCTGCGCGACCTCACCGTCACGACCGTCTTCGGGAACGGGCTCTCGAGCCAGTTCCGCCAGATCGTATTCCAGCCGATGACGGAGCCCGCGGCGGCTGCCGGCCGTCAGTACGGCTTCGCGTACGAGGCGGATCGCCAAGTGGTGCAGCTGCGCGGCGCCAAGGTGTACCGGGCGGACGGCAAGATCGACGAAGCCGTGGAGTACGGCGAAGGCTCGGCCGACGATCCTTCGATCTCGATGTACACGTCCGCGCGCTCCTTTTACGTGCAGTTCCCGCGGCTCGAGCCGGGAGACGTCGTGGAGCTCCGCTACCGAGTGGACGACGTGACCCCGCGCAACGAATTCGGCAATTATTTCGGTGAAATCGTCGCGCTACAAGGCGGCGAGCCGGTGAGCAACGCCGAGTATGTGCTGATCACGCCGAAAGAGCGCACCTTCTACTTCGATCAGACCATCGCCGGCCTCACGACGAGCAACGTCGTCTCGGGCAATCAGCGCATCTACCGCTTCGCGGCCAAGGACATCGCCCCCCTCAACCCCGAGCCGGCGATGCCGCCGTGGCCGGAGGTGCTCGGCTCCGTGCACGTGTCCACGTACCAGAATTGGGACGACCTGGGCCGCTGGTACTGGGGTCTGATCCGCGACCAATTCGACCTCGACGAAGAGACGCGCAAGCTCGCCAAGAAGATCACCGAGGGTAAGACCACGGAGCTCGAAAAGGTGAAGGCCGTCTACAAGTGGGTGACGGACAACACGCGCTACGTCGCGCTGGAGTTCGGGATTTACGGCTACAAGCCGCGGCGGTGCGTGCAAACGGTCGCGCGCGGCTGGGGCGACTGCAAGGACAAGGCGACCGTCATCGTCACCCTCCTCAAGGAGCTCGGCATCAAGAGCACCATGGTCGTAACCCGCACGCGCATGCGCGGCGATTATCGCTCGAAGCTCGCTAGCTTCGCTCCGTTCGACCACGCCATTGCCTACGTGCCCTCCCTCGACTTGTACTTGGACGGCACCGCCGAGCACACCGGCATCTACGAGCTACCAAAGATGGACGTGGGCGCGGTCGTGCTGCTCGTGAACGAAGGCAAGGCCCAGCTCACGCGCATTCCGTACGCGGATCCGGAGAAGAACTTCGTACGGCGCGAGCTGTCCGTCGACCTGGACGCGAAGGGCGTGGCCAAGCTGGACATCGACTATTCGACCGGCGGCTACAACGCCGCTTCGTGGCGCGACGCCTACGGCGCCGAGGGCACGCGCCGCGAGCGCATGACGCGCGACCTCGGCGGCGACTTCCCGGGCGTCTCGATCAACGAAGGCCCGCAGGGCCTCACCACGAGCGATCTTTCGAACGCGGAAGAGCCGGTGAAAATCAAGATTCGCGCGACCGCCCCGGGCTTCGCGCGCAACGAGGGCGACACGCTCAGCATGCCGGTAACGAGCGGCTTCCGTTTGACGCCCAATTACGCTTCGCTCTCGCAGCGGCGCCAACCGGTAGAGCTCATCGCGTTCACGACGATCGACGACACGTACCGAATCAAGTTGCCGGCCGGAGCGAAGGTCGTGTCCGCGCCGGTGCCGGTCGAGAAGACGGGTCAATTCGGCACCTACTCCGTCAAGGTGGAGCAAGGGAACGGCGAGGTCGTCGTGAAGAGCAAATTGAGCATCAAAGTGCCGCGCATCGATCCTGCCGACTACCAAGCTTGGAAACGCTTCTGTGAGGAGGCTGACTCGGCCTTCAGCCCCCGCCTGCTGGTGAAACCATGAGCATCCGTCGCTCGCTGCTTCCGCTCTCCTTCTTGCCGTTCATTCTCGTTGCTAGCGCTTGCGCCACGAAGTCCGGCGAGGACGCCAAAGCGCCGACCGTCGCCGAGCTGCGCCGCAGCGCAGAGCGCGATGGAAAGCAGAACGGCGCCTGGTTCTTGGCCGAGCTGGTGGCGCCGGACGGCAACGCCGAGCGCGCCAAGCAGGCCCGAAAGGCTTTGGACGAAGCCAAGGCCGGCGATCTGCTCGCCGAGTTGGGCCGAGGGCTAGACGACCTGTCGCACGGTCGTCTCAAGCAAGCTCCGGAAAGCATGCTCCGCGCCGTCCGCGCCGCCCGCGAGAGTGACGACCCCCGCGCGGAGATTCTGGGCTGGTACGCGGCGCGGCAAGCCGTCGGTTTCCGCTCGAACGATCCGCAGCTGTGGAAGCGCTGGAAGCCGTTCGTCCAACTCACGCTGAAAGAGCCAGGCCAGCTCGGCTTCCGCGCGCGCGCGGAGCTGGCGGACTGGGCGCTGGCGGAGGCGTATTCCGAGGGCGAGAAGGACGTGAAGGGCCTGGCGCGCAAGCTCCACGGCTGTTCGGACAAGGTGCGCCTGGCGGGTCCGTTCGGCCGCAACGCCGCGCCGGATCTGCTTCGCTCGTTCGCGGCAGAGGCGCCCGGGCCCTGGCCGGCACGTTTCCCCACCGAGCCCGGTCGGGGCGAGCCGCCGCGGGTGCTGAAGGTGACGCAGGGCGCCTGCCGTGTGGAGCCGAAGGAGCCGATGCCCGGCGGCGTCTACTACGCGGAGACGTTCGTCACCGTGAAGCAGGCGACGGAAATCGTCGTTTGGGCGGGTCGCGCCCTGCGCATCTGGGTCGACGACACGCTGCTCCTCTCGCACGACGTGCGCGATTGGGGCACGTGGACGAACGTGGCCGGCGGCGCTGCGGTGAGCGCCGGTCGGCATCGCGTCTTGGTCGAGGTGACGGAGCCGAGCGCCGAGATCCGCTTGCTGGCGCGCGACGGTCGCCCCCTCGGCGCGGAGACGGACGACGACGCGTACAAGCCGTACACGCTCGCCAAGCCGGACGTGCTGTCCGTGAACACGGTCGCGCGCTACGTCTCGAAGAGCGGGGTGACGGATCCGAAGGACAACCTGCTGCGCTTCGTGCTCGCAAACCTCGCCGGCGAAGACGGCGGCGCGGACGTCGCGTCCGTCATGATCGAGCCGCTGGTCGCGGATCCGGCGCGGGCCACCGGCATTGCCCTCTCCGCGGCCGCGCGCTTCAGCGACAGCGACCCCATCTACGGCAACAGCCAAAGACGAGATCTGGTGCGGCAGCTCAACGAGCGCGCCGTGAAGCGCGACCCGGAGCTGTGGTCGCCTCGACTCTCGCTCGCGCTCTGGGAAGCGGAAAAGAGCGGCATGCCGGAAGGCGCACGCCTGCTCTTGGAACTGTCGAAGAAGTTCCCTCAGGTGCCGGCGATCCTCGCGTCGCTCACTCGCATGTACAACGAGCTCGGCTGGTACGCGGCGTACTCGACTTCTGCGCGAGAGCTCGCCACGCGCTTCGCGGACGACTCGGACGCGCTCGAGGTCGCGCTTCCCGTGCTAGAGGCGGCCGGTGACTCCGCGCTGGCGGACAAGCTCGCCAAGCGCGCCCGCGAGCTGAACCCCGACTCGGAGGTCATGTTCGCGCGCGCGCTCGCGCGCCGTGACTACGCGGAGGCACTCGCGGAGCTGAAGCGCATCGGCGCACGCCGGCCGGAGCGCAAGGACATCGCGGAGCGAATTTTCGACGTGATGGTGCGTTCCGGCAACGAGAAAGAAAGCTGGAACAAGCTCGAGGCCGCCATCAAGCAAAACCCAAAGAACGCGCAGGCGCGCCTCGCGCTCGCGGACGCGGGGCTCGCTTCGGGCAAGACCGACGCGCTCGTGACCGCGCTCGTCGCGGCCGTGGAGGGCGGCGCGGAGACGGACAGCATCGAGGAAGCGCTAGATCTCGTCGAAGGCGCGACGGAGCTCGAACCGTACCGCCACGACGCGAAGACGATCATCGCCGCCTACGAAAAATCCGGCGTGAAGCTGCCGGGCACGGCCGCGCGCGTCTTGGACTACTCGGCGGTCTGGGTCCACTCGGACGGCTCGAGCCGCATGCTGGAGCACGAAATCATCCAGGTGCAGAGCGCGGAGGCGATCACCCAGCAAGCCGAGCAGGAGCTGCGCCGCGGCTTGTGGCTGCACCTGCGCGTGATCAAAAAGAACGGCAAAATCTACGAGCCGGAGCTGGTAGAGGGCAAGCCCACCGCCACCCTGCCGCACCTCGAGGTCGGCGACTACGTCGAGACCGAGCGCATCGAGAGCAACCGCGGCGACGGCGAGCGCGGCATGCGCTACTTCGGCCCGCGCTGGTTCTTCCGCGAAGAGAGCATCGCTTACGCCCGCTCCGAGTTCGTCGTCGTCTCGCCCAAAGATCGCCCGCTGCAGATCGAGGCGAAGAACAACGTACCGCCGCCCGAAGTGAAGGAGCTCGGCTCCTTGGTCGTGCGGCGCTGGCGCGTGGATCAGAGCCCGGCCGCGCCGGTGGAGCCCTTCGGCGCACCAATCAGCGAGTTTTTGCCCAGCGTGCAGATCGGCTGGGGCGCGGATCTCGCCACGGCGCTCCGCGCCATGAGCGACGGCCTCACGGATCTCACCCCGAAAGACCCGCGCATCGTGCGCATCGCCCAGCGCATCGTGGCCCCCGCCACGAAGCAAAGCGACCAAGCCAAGAAGCTTTACCGCTGGGTCGTCGGCAACGTGCAGGAGGGCGAAGAAGACGACGGCCGACGCGCCATCGTCGGCAAGAACGGTAACTTGTGGCGCGCGTACATCACCTTGTGCGCCGCGCTCGGCATTCAGGTGGACTACGCGGCCGCGCAGAACCGGCTCGCGCTGCCACCGAGCGGCCCATTCTCGGAGCAAGCGCTCTTCACGCAGCCGCTCATCCGGGTCGGCGGCGCCAAGGGGACGTGGCTCACGCTCGGCTCCAAGTACGCGCCGTACGGCTACGTGCCCGCCGAAGCGCGCGGCATGCCAGCGTACCTGCTCTCCAGTGGCGCACCGCTGCTCACCCAAACTCCGAAGGAAGGGATGCAGGACGACATGGCCTACGAGGGTCACGTCAAGCTCGCTCCCACCGGCGCCGCGGACGTCACCCTCACCCTCAGATTTACCGGCAAATATGCGACTGGCCTTCGCAACGCGCTCAGCCAATTGCCGGAAGATCAGCTCCGCAGCGTGCTCGAGTCCCGCCTGCTCGGCCGCGAGCTGCGTGGCATTCAGCTCAGCGAATACCGAGTCGACCATTTCGACGATCTGGACAGCCCCCTACTGATTCACGTCCAGGGCCACGTGCAAACCTTCGCGGAGCGCAGCAACGGCGCGCTACTCGTCTCACCGCCATTCGGCGCGCGCCTCAGCCAGCTCGCGGTGCTCCCCACTCGCCAAACTCCGCTGCTGCTCGTGGACGCAACGCACCAGCGGATCAAGCTCACGCTCGACCTGCCGCCGGGCTCCAAGCTCGAGCAGCTCGCGCCGCCCAAATCCGTCAAAGACGGTGAGCGCCAAGTCACGGTGCGCGACGCGCAGCAAGGCAACACCCTCGTCTTGGACCGCGAGATCGAGCTCCCCGCCGGCCGCGTACAGCCCGCAAATTACGGGAAGTTCCAGGAGTTTGCGCGCCAGGCCGACGAAGCGCTGTTTCACTCCGTTCGGGTCCGCCTGCCTTGAGCGGACATGCTCGGCATCGCGACGCTCGTCTGGGGCCTGGTTGAAGCGAATGGAGCGACTTTCTCGGTGGCGTACCACGCCGGTCGGGACTGCCCGACTCAGGCGCAGCTCGAGGCCGCTATCGTGGCGCGCGCCCCCGGTGCGCGGGCGGCCGAAGACGCGCAAATCCGCTTCGATGTCGACCTCGCGCCCGAGCCGGGCCAGAAGCGCCGCCTGCGGGTAGAGCTCGACGACGGGAGCAGCCAAGATCGCACGATCGACGCCGACGACTGCGCGGAAGCGGCGCAGTCGATGGCCGTGATCGCGGCGATGATCTTGGCTTCTCGCCCGGCGACCACGCAGCAACCGAGGCTGCCACCAGAATCCGAGCCGAAGCTGGAGTCCGGGCCGGAGCCCGAGCCCGAAACTGAGCGCGAACCCGGACCCGAGCTCGAAAGGGAGCCCAGACGATCGCCGCCTGCGGCCGCGCCTTCACGGCGCAAGGCACGCCCGACCTGGTTTGCGGTTTCCGCCGGCGTTGGCCTCGAAGGCGCTGCGGCTCCGACCCCGGTCTACGCCCCCTCCGCCTCTGTCGAGCTGGGCAGCATCACGGGCGCGACGCTCGCGCCCAGCCTGCGCTTGAGCGTGCTCTACGGGCGCGCCGAGAACGCCAACACGCCGGCCGGCGACGCTAGCTTTCGACTCGCCCTTGCGAGGCTTCACGCTTGCGCCGTACGCCTCGGTGCAACCAGGGCAGAGCTGAGGCTATGCGCGGTGCTCGACGCAGGCGCCTTGCTGGCCCGCGGCATCGACGCACGCAACGAGCGTCAGCAAAACATGACTTGGATCGGCGCCGGTCTGGGAGCGATCGGACACGTCGCACTTTCTCGGCCGCTTCAGCTCGAGCTAGCGGGCGGCGCGCGGACTCTGTTCGTACGCGACGAATTCATTTTCGCTCCGAACACCACAGTCCATCAACCTGCTGTCATTGCTTGGGATTTTCGCTTGGGAATCGCCTATCGCCTCTGGTGAATCGGTCACCGAGGATCGATCCGCCCGCGGTGTGACAAAGCACTTCGTGGCCCACCGCTCAGCGACCTCGGTCAGCCAGCACCCCGGAGGGGCGTCTGCGGAGCCGCGTCGGTCCGTGGAGCAGGAGCGGCGAATCTCGCAGGCGCTAAGCCAGCATTTCGAGACGGTGTGGCGCAGCTTGCGTCGCTTCGGGGTCGCCGAGAGCCACGCCGACGATGCCTCCCAGCACGTGTTCCTCGCCTTCGCCGCCCGCGTGGACGTCATCGAGCCCGGGCGCGAACGCCCGTACCTGATTGGCATCGCAGTGCGCGTCGCCGCGAACTTTCGGCGCCAGCATGCGCGCTTGCGGGAGGAGCCGGTCGAATCGGTGGACGTCGCGCCGAGCAGCGAGCGAAATCCGGAGAGCCTGCTCGTTCAAGAACAGCGCCGGCAGCAGCTCGACGCAGCGCTCGCGACGCTGCCGGATCTGCAACGGCAGGTCTTCGTTCTCTATGAGCTGGAAGGCTTTTCGATGCCAGAGATCGCTCGAGCCCTGGACATTCCGCTGGGAACCGCGGCGTCGCGCTTGCGCCGCGCGCGGGATGCCTTCGAAAGTTGGGTGCAGCAACACCTTTCCTCACAGTCGGGAGAAACATGAACGGCCCCCCTCGCCTGCTGAACTCGAGTCGAAGCGCGGTTGCGCGAGATCTACTGCGCGCGGGGCTCGCGGAGCGACCTCGCGGAGCCGCGCTGCGCGGAGCCGTGGTCGCGCTCGGGGTCAGCGCCAGCGCCATGGCGAGCACGACCACGACGGTGGCCTCCACCGCGACCGTCGCGACTGCCAGCACGGCCATCGTCGTCCTCAAGTCGCTGGCCGTCGGCACGCTGGTGGGCTTGACGCTCGCGAGCGGTGCCACGCTGACCGGCAGCCTCGTGAGCTCGACGCCCACTGCCCCCGCGACGCTGCCGTCGTCGGTCCGCCCGCTGGTCGCGGCACCCATCGAAGCTCCCGCGACGTCACCGCGGAGCCTGCCATCGAGCACCACCACCCCGAGCGCCGGCCAGCGCACGCCTCCCGGCGGCCCAGAGCCTGAGCCGCGAGATCGCGCTCATCGACGGCGCGCGGCGCGCGCTCACGGCCGGCGACGGAGCCGAAGCGCTCCGCCTGCTCGACGAGCATGATCGCCGAGCGCGAACGGGCACACTCGACCGCGAAGCGCAGCTGCTGCGTATCGACGCCCTGGCCGCCACCGGCAAGCGCGAACGAGCGCGCGTGATCGCCGAGCGCTACCTCGCGAGCTACCCGAACGATCCCCACGCGGCACGCTTGAATGCGCTGCTCGCCGTTCCCTGATGCGCGTTTCTACCATCTCAAGGGATCGATCCGCGGCCGCGGAGACAATTCTCGAGTGGAGATGTAGATGAACTGTCGAAAGACGATCTGGGGATTCGGGGTGGTGCTGCTCGGCGTCGCGGCGTGCGCGCCCACGGTCCGTGAGTTGGGGGATGAGCCGTTGGCGCCGGGCGGCCGCGCCGGGAGCGCCGGGAGCGGAGGCAGCCAAACGGGCGTCGCAGGCAGCGCGCTCCCGAGCGGAGGCGGCACCACCAGTGTCCCCACCTCGGGAGGCGAGCCGAGCTCGGGTGGCGCGCCCGAACCGCGGGAGTGCTTCACGCCCCTGGAGCGGCTGGATCTCGCGCGCGATCCGAACGGCCTTGGCTGCATGTGCGACACCGCCGAGCAATACTGCGTGCGCCACGAGAGCAACGCAGAGCCTTGGTCCGGCCTGTTCGATTGCGCTTCCGGCCAATGGCAAGTGGCGACCTCGCCCTGCGACGCGGACTGCTTTTCGCCCACGCATCGCCCGTATCTCGCCGCCGAGCCCGGAGCTACGGGGTGCGCTTGCGAGAATCGGGGGCCCGAGTGCGTGCTCACCGAACACGACGGCAGGCCCTGGCGCGTGGCGCTCTACTGCAATGAAGGGCGCTGGGTGTCCGCGGAGGATGGCGTGTGCGGAGACGGCAGCCAAGCCGACTGTCGTTCCCGTGGCGTCACCTACCCGCACGGTGCGAGGCGCATTCCCAGCCCCGTCGACTGCAACGAGTGCGATTGCGAGGACGGCAAGTTGACGTGCACCGAAGGAGGCTGCGGCGGAGCTCCTCACGAATGCCCGGAAGGCAGCACCCTCCGCGTCACCTGCATCGAATGCAGCGTCGGGGCGGCGATGAGCACTTGCAGCGTCTTCGAGACCGCCTGTCTCACCGAGGAGCAGTGCCCCGATGGCGCCTGCGGCGTCGTCTGCTACTAGCGGGTCGTCGGCTCAGCTGCTGTCTTCAACCGTGAGCTCGCGCTACTTGTTCTTCGGATCCGAAGCGCTCTTGCGGGAGGCTTCGTCCGCTTCTTTGAGGCGCTTGGCGATGCGTTCCTTCACCTCGGCGCTCTCGGCGGCGTTCTTTTTCCAGGCTTCGTTGCGGGAAACGCGCTCGGTCGCGGTGGCCGGGTAGGTGGTCGCCTCTTTGTAGTCTTCGGCGGTCTTGGAGTAGTCTTTCCAGCGCGCGACGGCCTCGTCGCTGTTCTTCTGGCGCTCGCGCAGGTCCGCGAGCGCAAACTGGATCTTGGCTTTTACGGTGCCGTCCTGGCCTGCAAAGCGGAGGCCCGCGACCCACGCGGCCTCGGCTTCTTTTTGATCGCCCTTGGCGAGCTGCGCGGCGCCCACTCGATAATGCCCGAGCGCGTTCTGCGGCTCAGCTTGAATGGCTTCGCGGTAGGTAGCGATGGCGCCGTCGAAGTCTCGCGAGACGTAGGCCCGGTC
>JAQSWN010000131.1 GCA_029266615.1 Polyangiaceae bacterium | reverse complement strand
TCGGGCGCCGCCGCCGAGCGGCGTAGCATCGTCGCTCACACCGCGAGAGAGGTCCAGCCGGCGGCGAAGGAGGCGTGAGCCGTGGCTCACACCTCCACGCCGCCTTGCTTCGACGCGAGGCTCAGCTCTTCTTGGCGGCTTCGAACTCCGCCAGAAGTTCCTGTGCGCGGTCCTCACCCATGACCTTCTGAGCGAGCGGAAAGTATTCGCGCTCCTCGATCTTGACGTGCTCGTCCACCAGCTTGGCGAGCCGCTCGAAGGCAGGCGCCCAGCTGGCGCTATTGAAAGACAGCGCGTCCAGCTCCAAAATCTCGGCTTCGAGCTCGCTCGCGTGGTGCGCGTGGGCTGCGGCGATCGAGGCGGTCTCGGGAAAGCGCGCCAGTGCCGGATACACCGCCTTCAGCTCGCCCTTTTCGTGCCCCAAGAGCTCGGTTCGAATCGTGGGGTAGAGCTTGGACCGAACCTCCAAGTCCTCGCTCAGCGCGACCCGCCTGATGAGGGCGCCGACCTTACCGTGCTCCTCCATGAGGTGCATGAACACCCCGGTGAGGCCTTTGAACCCGGCCTGCACGTCCTTGGCGGCTCCCATGACTTCAGATGCTGCGCGTTCGAGTGCGTTGGGCATGGTGTTTCTCCTTCCCACCATTCAGCAATCAGCGTGCCAGACCGATGCTGCTACGAATGGACAACAATTCGGGCTTTTAGGTGAGCTGCCATGGGGAAGAAGCGACTCTAGGCATTCCCGACCATGGCAAAAACCATCATTGTAGCCGGCTACGGCTCAGGCATCTCTCGCGCCGTAGCCGAGAAGTTCGGCGGCGCGGGCTTTTCGGTCGCGCTCGTTGCGCGTAGCGCAGACAAACTCGCCGCAGGCGTGAAGCACTTGGAGGCGAAGGGCATTACCGCGGCAGCGTTCACGGCCGACCTCGGAGCCCCGGACGCGATTCAATCCTTGGTCGCGGATGTGCGCAAGAAGCTGCCGACCATCACCGCGCTTCACTGGAACGCGTACTCGAGCGCGGCGGGCGACTTGCTCACGGCGAACCCGGAGGAGCTGCAACAAGCGTACGACGTAGCCATCACCGGGCTCGTGATCGCGGTGCAAGCCGCGCTGCCGGACTTGAAGTCGCAGAAAGGCGCGGTCTTGGTGACCAACGGCGGGCTCGGCGCGAACGACCCGGGCGCGAACGACGCCGCGATTGGTTGGAACGCGATGGGCCTTGCGCTCACGAACGCCGCGAAGCACAAGCTCGTCGGCATCCTAGCGCGCCGCCTTCAAAAGGAAGACGTGTACGTCGGCCAGGTGACAGTGACGGGCATCGTCAAGGGCACGTCTTGGGACGACGGCACCTCCACGCTCGAAGCGTCCAGCATCGCCGCGAAGTTTTGGGAGCTGTACGAGGCGCGCCAGGAAACGTACGCTACCCTCTGAGGTGCTGCTACCGGCTCTTTTCCTGTGCGGTCTTGGAGTGTTTTGGTGGCTGCTCACGCGCTCCCGCGAGCTGTTTCGCATTACGGTGCGGGACGGCAAGCAGCGGCTCACCCGCGGCTACGCGCCAGTCGCGCTGCTCAATGACTTCGGCAGCGCGGTGCGGCGGGTCAAGCGGGGGACCATTCGCGCTTATCGTTCCGGAGACAGCGCTCGGCTCACGTTCAGCGGGGACATCGACGCGGATGCCGCCCAGAGGCTGCGAAACATGCTCAGCCTCTACCCCATCGCCCGGCTCCGCGGGCCGAGCTAACGAGGCTAGCGCGCGATCCGCTCGAGCTCCGGGTCGGTGTAACCAGAAGCGAGGAACCGAGCCGCGAGCAGCCGTGCTTCGCGGCTCCTTTGCTGGCGCCAAAGGAGCAAGCTGGCGCGGCGCAGCGCGACCGGATGGTACGGGTGCAGTGCGAGCGCGTTAGCCAGTTGCCGCTGCGCGCGGTTCTCGTCACCGAGCGCTTCGTAGCAGTCGGCGAGCAAGAGCCTTGGGCTCGCCGTGCGCGGCGCGAGGTCCAGGATGCGGGTCAGCAGCGGTACGGCTTCGCGACAGCTTCCCGCGGCCGCGCGTAGCTCAGCGAGCAGCATGAGCACGTTGGGATCGCTCGGGAAGCGCCGGCCGAGGGCGGTGGCGAGCGACTCGGCGCGATCCGGCCGGTGTTGGTTGCGCCAAGCGCTGGCTTCGAGCAGCCCGCGCTCGGCGGCGGAAGCCGAAAAACCGGCGATGAAGTCGCTGGGCCAACTCCCGAGGACCACCCCTGAAGCGAGCGCCAGCGCTGGCCTGAGAGCCGCGCTCCGTGCGCGCCACAGCTCGCGCGCCTGATCGATGGCCAGCGGCAAGAGCACGAGCACCAGCGGCAAGCGGTAGCGAGAAGAGACGAAAAACAGCGCCACGGCCAGGCCGTACACGGCGACGCCCCCCGCCAAGAGCCGAGCCTCCGGCTCAGCGCGCCGTCGCCACAGCGCGAGAAGGGCGAGCGGCGCGACCAAGCCGAACGGGAACGCGAGCCCACGCTCCCAGAGCAGCACGCGCAACACCGGCGAGGCGTCGCGTAGCAGTTGGATGTCTTGATCTCGGCGGATCTCGCGCCCGGCGAAGACGTAGTAGAGCTTTTCGGCGGTGCGCGTCACGCCTGCCAGCGGCCTTCGCTTCGCGTCGTCCCACGCTCGCTCCGCGAAGTAGCGCGACCGCTCCGCAGGCGTGGTCACGCCGTGCCGATCCGGCCGCTCGATCTCGGGCTCGAATTCGGCACCGGGACGAGCCCGCCACGTGTCACGCCAGCGCGGGTTATTGCCGAGCCACAGGTTGATGCCGAAGTTGTAGGAGACGACCACGCCGGGCGCGCCGTGGCTCGCGTTGTGGCGAGCCGTCACCGCCAACGGCAGAAGCGCGGCCGAAAGGGTGAGCGCGGCGAGAAAGGCGCGCGCCTTAGTTACGTGACGAGCGCGTAGAGCCAAGCAAATCGGCAAAAACAGCGCCGAAAGGGTCCAACCCGTCGTCGCCAGCCCCAGAAGCGAGCCGAGCCATGCGTCCTTCACGTCCAGGGGACCGCGGCGCAAAGCGAGCAGCAACGCAGTGACGAGGAGCGGCTGAACCACGCAGGGCGGCAAGAGCTCGAGATCGAAGAGCACGAAGGGCCCGTAGAGCGCGGCCGCAAGACCGGTGACGAGACCCACCCACCGCGCCGACTCCGGGTCGCTCGCCAGGCGACGTCCCAGCTGGACCAGCAGAACACACGTCGCGGCGCCGAGCAGCGCTTGCACGAACGCGACCGACCAAGCGCTCTGAAGACCTGCGCGATAGAGAAGAGAAAGAAAGCCCGCGTAGAGAGGCGGCTGATAGAATGCAGCGCCCGTATCACCCTGGGTCGCGAGCTGCTGGGCGAGTCCGCGATTCACGGCCGCGTCAATCACGGGTCCTTCGAAGAACGGGGTCTGGGCGAGGTAGTGCGCGTGGAGCAGCCGCACGGAAAGGGCCAACGCACCGACCAGCCAGAAATCCCGGCGAGCGCGGCTCAGTTGCAGGAGGGGCTCTGACACGTCGTGCCCTCGCAGCAGTTCTGCGCGCACTGCGAGCCGGAGCACGCGCCCCAAGTCCCCCAAGATCCCCACTCGCAAGCGGCGCTGCAGCTGCGTGTGCGCTCCTTGGTACCAGCCGGACAGTTGCCGCAACCCATGCTCGAAGCTTCCTCGGTCCCGGGCCCGCACTTCGTCACGCCCGTGCACGTGCCCCAGTCGCTCCAAGCGCCCCAGCCGCACGTCCCGCTGCAGGTACGGCTACGACTCTGGGTGCCGGAGGCGCAAGCGCCGCAGCTCTGACTCGAGGTCTCGACCGTCCCGACCGCGCAGGCGCCAGAGCCGCTGCATCCACCCCAGGCGCCCCAGCCTCCCCACGCGCAGGACGCGTTACAGGTCCGCGCGCGTGCCTGCATTCCTTGACTGCAGTTACCGCACGCTTGGTTCCCGGTTTGCGCGGTCCCGGCGGCGCATCCCATTTCGCCGCTGCACCCGCCCCAAGCGCCCCAGGCGCCCCACGAGCAGTCCATGCCGCACTGGCGGTCGCGCGTCTTCATGCCGGAGCCGCAGTTCCCGCAAGCTTGGGGGTCGGTCTGGGTCTCGTTCGCCGTGCACCCGGGAGTTGCGCTGCACTGGCCCCAAGCGCTCCACGCGCCCCACCCGCAGGTTTGGCCACAGCTGCGGCTCCGTGAACGCTCCTGGCCGCACGTGCCGCAGCCTTGAGGCTCTGTTTCGCTCGCGTCCGGCGCACACTCGCCCTCGCCGCCGCACACTTCCTCATCCCACTCGCACGTCTCCAGGCAGGTGGCGGAGGAGGTTCCGCATTGCCCGCACACGCCGCGATCTTCTTTCTGACCGGGCGAGCACACGCCGGCGCCCTCGCAGGCTCCGACGTCGTCCCAGCTGCCGGTCCCGCTGCAGCGCTGGGCCTGTGTCCCGCAGTTGCCGCACTTCACGTCGCGCTCTTCACCGACCGTGCAGGAGCAGTCCTTGGGGGCGTCGCACTCTGCCCAGGCGCCCATCACACATTGCTCTACTCCTTTGCTGCAAGCGCCCTCGCACTCGCGCTGGGCGGAGATACCGACGGCCGGATCTGCGTCGTCGCAGTCGCTGCCAGCGAGGATGCCGTCGTCATCGGCGTCGTTCGCCGGATCGATGCATTTTCCCGACTGGCACCGCAAGTCGCCCGGACAGGTATCGGAGCCGTCCGCCCCGCATTCATCCGCGTTTTTGCCCCCGGCGAGGCCGTCTTCGCCGCCTTTGCCGGATGCCGCGCCAGCCGACGGGGAGCCGGCCTGGCCACTGCCGCCCGACGAGCTCACTCCCGGGACGACGGTCAGGTCGTTCACTCCGCTGATGACCTGACAACCGAACAGGATACTGGCAAGCAAGAGCCACGCTCGCACAGCGCTGCTGCGCGCAGAAACGGAAGCGCGACTCCGACCTTGCTTGTCCGCCACGTATTTTCAATGAAGCGCCAGACTCGTCCTGGCGGGACTCGAACCGAACCTAGCGCCCCCTCCCTGCGGGCGGCCGCGCCATGACGATGAGGACCCCACCTACGTTGGCCCCGGGGCTCGAGCTGTCGGGCTCCATTCGGCTCGAAAAGAAGCTCGGCGAGGGGGGTATGGGCAGCGTGTGGACGGCCCATCACCTCACGTTGCACACGCAAGTCGCGGTGAAGTTCCTGGCCGCCCACATGGCGCAAGACGCGGCCGCGGCGGCGCGCTTTCAGCGTGAGGCGATGGCGGCCGCGCGCATCAAATCGCCGCACGTCGTGCAGATTTTCGATCATGGCATGTCGGCTGACCTTGGGCCCTACATCGTCATGGAATTGCTGGAAGGGGAAACGCTGTCGGCTTTCGTGCAGCGGCATGGGCGGCTCACTCCGGCCGTCACCGCCCGCATCCTGACGCAGCTTTGCCGCGCCCTCTCCAAGGCGCACGCGCAGGGTATCGTGCACCGCGACATCAAGCCGGACAATTTGTTTCTCATCGACGCGGAGCGCGACGCGTTCGTGAAGGTCCTGGACTTCGGTATCGCGAAGAACCTTCGCGACGAAGTGAGCGTGACGTCGACCGGCTCGATGATGGGCACGCCGCACTACATGAGCCCCGAGCAGATGCTCAGCTCCAAGCACGTCGACTTGCGCGCGGACCTGTGGGCCACCGCCGTCGTCGCGTACCATTGCTTGACCGGCGGCGTGCCGTTCGACGGGGAGACGTTCGGCGCGGTCGCGATCGCGGTGACGCAGGCGCAATTTGCGCCCCCTTCCGTGCAATACGGCGTCGGCTCGCCCGCTTTGGACGCTTGGTTTTCGCGCGCGCTTTCCCGCGACCTGAGCGCGCGCTTCCGCTCCGCGGAGGAGCTTTCCGACACCTTCGCCGCGCTCGCGGGCGCCCCTTCCGGCGCGACCGGTGCTCTTTCTACGGGGCCTGCTCTCGTGGCGCCCGCCACGACGCTTCCGACTGGCAGCGGGCTTCCTGCGCCGACCTTCAATGGCCTCGTGAGCACGAGCGGCGCGAACAAGCCAGCGTCGCGGTCCCTTGCGCCGTTCTTGGCGGCGGCCTTCGTTATGGTGGTGCTAGGCGGCGGTGCGTTGCTCCTGCTCGGCTCTCGAGACTCTCCTGCGACGCCCATCTCTGCGAGCACTACCGGCACCGCGCCGGCAACGGTGGCGCCGAGTGCCGCCCCGGTCACGCCCCCTCCGCCCATGGCACCGCCCCCTGCGGCGCAAGCCGATCCCCCCATTTCGCCAGCGAGCGCTGCGCCTCCCCCGCCTTCAGCCAAGCCGCCTCCGCCCAAGCGGAGCAGGCCGGCGACACCGCCCTCGAACAACCAGCCTTCGCGGCCCGACCGCGGCTTCTGAACGCCAATGCGCCTATCGACCTTCGTTTCGCTCGCCCTCGCCCTCCACCTCGGAAGCGCCTCGCTCGCTGCCGCGGCGCCGCCCACCCCGCAAGAAAAGGAGCGCGCGCGCGCGTTGATGGACGCCGGCGACACGCGCTTCCAAAGCAAGCAGTACGCGTCCGCGCTGGAGCAGTACCGCGGCGCCGATGAAATCATGGGCGTGCCGACCACGGGCATCGAGGTAGGGCGAACGCTGGAGCGCCTTGGCCGGCTCTTGGAAGCACGCGAGGTGCTCAGGCGGGTCTCGGAGTTTCCCCCGCGCGCCGACGAGCCGAAGCCGTTCGGCCTCGCCCGGCAACGCGCGGATCGCCTCCTGAGCGACCTCGCGCCGCGCATTCCACGCGTCACCGTGGACTTTTCTGGGCTTCCGGAAGGCGTCGTCCCGGACATCACCTGGGACGGGCAACGCCTGGATCCGGCGAAGGTGGGCGGCTACGTGGAGGCAGATCCGGGTCCGCACCGCGTTGTCGGCGTCTCGCCCGGCTTCCCGGACGTGACGCGCGACGTGAAGCTCGCCGAAGGTCAGGCCCTCTCCCTCGTGCTGCAGTTCTCGAAAGCTCCGCCGACGGTACGAGCACCTGCGCCTAGGGAGCCGGCCCCGCTCGGGCGCTCGGCGTCCAAAGCGCAGCTCGGCACGGGCAAGCCGACGCTGTTTTGGGTCGGCGTCGGCGTCGCGGCGGCGGGCGTCGTGACCGGCAGCGCGACCGGCGTCTACTCGCTGTCGAAAACGAAGAGCGCCAAAGAGAGCTGCGAGGGGAACACCTGCTCGCCGGAAGCGCAAAGCGATATCGACAGCGCCAAGACGTTCGCGAACGTGTCGAACGTCGCGTTCGTCGTTGGGGTCGCCGGGCTGGGCGTCGCGGTGTGGCAGCTTTTTAGTCACCGCGGAGCGCAGCCGGACACCGCCGCGCCCGCTCTGAGCGCGGCGGTGGGCCCCGGCAGCGTCGCAATCTCGGGCCGCTTCTAGGCGGGATCGCGCTCGTAGCGGGCGGGGAGCGCACTCACGGCTCGACGCGCGGCGCCGTGACACGAGCCACGCGGGCGCGCTCACGCCGCGCCTGCAGCCAGTGCCAGCCGCGCTCCACCGGAAAGAACGACAAGTACGCGAAACCAGAGAGAGGATAGAAAAACGCGATGCTCATGCAGAGCAGCACGCCGACGTGAAACCCCCACGCCGCCGCGACCCAGACTTTCGCGATGCGCGCCCTCACGAGCGCGAAAGGCGCCCCCAGCTCGACCAGCATCGTGCCGACGGCTAAGACCGGGAATAGCTCGCGGTGTCTTACCAACCAAGGCCCCAGGGGAAAGACGTACGTCCCGATCTCCAGCTTGCGCAAATTGTCGTAAGCAATGTGGCGGCGCAGGAGCTCCCCTTCGAGCCACGGGCCTCCGGCAAGCTTCAGCTTGGCCGCGCCGGCCATGAAATAGGCGAGCACGGTCACGAGGCAGAGCGCTCGAACCGCCCAACCGTACTCGGGGCTCGCCTCCGGAGGCGGCTGACGCGAGCGCCGAGCGTCGAGGCTCAAAGCGTCCGCGGCGCGGCTCGCACCGAGCAGCAGCACGTGCAGCGCGAGGAGGTTCTCGGTGTGAAACAGCATCCCGAAAGAGCTGCGGTAGGTCGTGAGCCACAGGAAGGCGAGCGCGAACGCGGGCCCGCTCACGGCAAAGCCGAGCCCCAGAACGAAGGCGGCACCGCTCAGCAGCGTCAAGGCGATGGTCGTCACGAGCAACGGCGCCGGCAGCGGCGCGGAGAGCACGGTAGTTAGCCCCACCGGGTGAAACTGCTGCGCCGTGTACTGGGCCAGGCCCAGCAAATGAGGCAGCCGAATCGCCAAGTAGATGAAGGTGACGCTCCCGATGGCGATACGCAGAAGCGCGAGTCGCTCCGCAGGCATCGGGGTGAGCCACCAGTGGACGAGCCGCTTCATCGCTTGACGCCGCACTGGACGAGCTTCTCGCTATTTTCCGGCACCGGCCCAGTCTCGAAGTAGGCGATGGGGTCGAACTGCGCGCGCAGGATGCGCACCTGCCGTAGCTCTGCGTAGGCGGGGTCAGCCGCGACGCGTTCGGCCATCGCGGCGCAGAGCTGCTTGAGGGAACGCTTGCCGCCTTCCGCCGCGAGCCGGAGCGTGCGGATCGCTTGCATCGGCTCGTCAGTGCCGACGATACGAGGCGGGAGGCGAGTTACCTGACCGTTATTGCTCGAAGCCACGGCGTAGGTGAGCCGCGGCTTGGTCAAAACCCGTGCGAACATCGGGTACGTCGAGAACGGATACGAATCCGCTTCGGCGTCGCGAAATAGTGGCGCCGCTACCGCGAGCGCCAAGCCGACACCGAACAACGAACGAAGATCCGCAGCCACGGGCGCACCCTACCACTAGGCTATGGGCGCGCGAGCCCAGACGCTCAGCTCTTGGCCCGCTCGGTCACGGCCACGACCGTGCTGACGATGTTGGCGGTCGTGACCGGCTTGATTAGCCACCCTTTGGCCCCAGCCTTGCGCGCGCGCTCAATCATCGGCTCCTCGGCCTCCGTGGTGAGGATGACGACTGGCACATTGGCGGTGGCCCAGTCCAGCCGTAGCTGCTCCAGCATCTGCAGGCCGTTCATGCGCGGCATGTTCACGTCCAGGATGATGAGCGAGACGGAGTTCTCGCGCGCGAGAGCCAGGCCGGCCTCACCGTCTGCGGCTTCCAAGGTACCGAACCCGGCGGCGCCGAGCGCCTCCGCGATCTCGTGCCGAACCGTCTGCGAATCATCCACAATCAGGACTTGCTTCACGATCTTCCTCTTTCGGCAATCTGGGTCAGAACAAGAGCAAGTCGCCTTCCGCGGGCTGCGCACCGGCGCCCACGTAGCTCAGCTCCGACTCTTCGGGCATGCCGTCCAAAGTGACGATGACTTCCCCGCGCAGCGTGCGGCCCGCGTAGACGCGCGCGTTTGGTGTGCGCTCCAACTGCAGGGCGAGCTGCTTACTATCCACGAGCACTAGCTGCGCCACTTCCACCCGCGCGCTGAAGTGCAGCAGCCGATTCTTGATCCGCCCCATGAGCTGGTTGGTCATCTCACGAATCCAGTCCGTGCGTTGCGTGGTCGCGACGCCGTTGCGAGTGAGATCCAGCACCGCGGGCGGCGCGGAAAGGCTGAGCCGCCCCGGAGGCGCGCCCACGCGCGTGAAGGCGATGGTCGCGGAGAGCTCCGGAAGCGCGGGCGCGCGCGCTACCGCGACACGTGGCAACGGAGCGACCGCCACGCCGTAGGCCTGAAACAGATCCACCAAGGCCCCCAACACGAGCGCGTCGATGGCGCCGCGGACTCCCGCCCCGGCATCCGTCCCTCCCGCTAAAACGCGCTCCGGCGATTTGCTCATTGCAGCTGCAGTCTCTCGGCGTTGGACTATCTCACGTCACCGCGGCCCGAGGCACGCGCGTCGTCGCGGCTACATGTGGTTACATGTGGCCCACGGCCGCTGCGCGTGGTCGACGACGTGGTCGACGGATCGGGCGGCAAGCGTAGAAACGGCCGGCTCGGGTCAGGCTTTACGCCCGGGCCCAAAGCCGGCCATTTGGTCGACGTGCGGTGCTCAGCGCGCGGTCAGCAAGACGGCGGACAGCTCGTGGTACGTGCGCTGCGGGCGCACTCCCGGCGGGAGGTTCGGATGGACGAAGTCGGCAAAGAAGCGCACGGCGTCGTCCTTGGTCTCCCAGATCTCCAGCACGCGAAACGCGTCGCCGTTGGGCCCGGCGAGGTGTCCGATGAAGCCAGGAGCCCCCCGCACGGAAGCCTCCAACGCCTTCAGCATTCCCGTATGCATTGCCTGGTTCACGCCCTCGACATGAGCCATCACCAAAATTGCCATTGCTCGATCCTCGTCTTGCGCCGACGCCTCTCGCCGGTGCCTTCCAAGCATGGGCATCCTCGCAACCCAATGAAACTCCCGCTCTTTGCCCACCGCTGTGCAATTTTGCACAGCGCGCGTTAGGCTCGCGACGTGGCCGCGGGCGACGAGCTGGACTGGAACGATCTGCGGTATTTCCTGAGCGCGGCTCGGGAGGGCTCGCTTGCCGGTGCGGCGCGCGCGCTCGGCGTGGAGCACACCACCGTCGGGCGCCGGCTCAATGCTCTGGAGCGGGCGCTGGGGGCGCCGCTCGTGGTGCGCGCTCCGGCGGGGTTGCGTCTCACGTTGCTCGGCCAAAAGCTGCTACCGCTCGCGGCCGAGCTCGCGGAAGGCGTCGAGCGGGCCCGGGCCATCGTCGCCATGGAGCGCTCACGGGTCAGGTTGGCAGTCCCGTCCGGCTTCAGTCGTCTCTTCGCCCCCGAGCTCGCACGCCTCGCGGCTTCGGCACCCGGCCTTGCCCTCGAGCTCTCCAGCGGCGCGCGGCCCGTCGATCTAGCTCGGGGCGAAGCCGATCTGGCTGTCCGCGGCGCCGTCACGGACCCTGACCTCATCGCGCGCAAGCTGTGCCGGCTGGGCTGGTCGCTGTACGCTTCGAGCGGCTATTTGGCCAGAAATCCTGCCAACGACGACCCAACGGATCTGTCTGGGCACGCGGTCATTGGCTTCGATCGCAGCTTGTCGCAGGGTCACGCGGCGCTGTGGCTCGAGCCCCGCTGCCGAGGGGCGCAGATCGTGATGCGGAGTAGGGAGATGGTCGACCTCGTCGCCGCCACTCGAAGCGGAGCCGGCCTCGCCCTCCTGCCGTGCTTCCTGGCGGACGAAGACCATAGTCTGTCACGGCTGACGCCGGACGTCCTCGTGAGCCACGACCTCTGGCTGGTCTATCGACGCGAGGCGCGACTCTCCAAGGAGCTTCGCGCGGTCGTCCACTTCGTCGTCGACGTGGTCGCCGAGCACGCGCCCGAGCTCGCCGGCGCCCACGTTCCCCGCTCGGAGTGACCGCGGCGGCCGTTGGCCCAGCGCTTGCTGAATGCCTAGCGTCTTGACCCACCATCGCCTGAGCAACCCCAAGTTTCTCGCGCTTTTTTCGCTTACGTTCGCGTTTCTCACCTCGTCCCCATTCGCGAAAGCCGGACAGGAGGCGTCTCGAATCCTGGACGTGAGCGTCGTCGTGTCTCGTTCCTGTACCGTCTCCACCGAGCGCGGCGCCGAGGGCGCTGTATTCGACGCTACGTGTCCAACCCACGCCAAGCAGAGCTTGATGCGTGAGGTCGTCCTCAGCAGCGCGCCCCGACTGGACGGCGCGCCGAACATGGGCGAGCACCTCGTCCTCGTCGTGAACTTCTAGAAGTTCAGGGTAATGGTGATGGTATCTCCGTAGCTGCCTTCCCACGCGTTCTGACTCGGTGGGATGTAACCGTACACATAGACGCGCGTCGGCAGGATGGGCAGCGCCTGCGGTCCGAAGCGAAAGGTGCTGCCGGAGCCGTTGCCCCAAACCTGGGTGAACGTGGCATCCAGGTAGAGGTTGTAATTGAGCGCGTGGGAGCCAGACATCAGCGTGCGCCACGGAAGGTAGGTACCGGAGGCGCCGGTGGAGAGATCTACCGTCACGCGGTCGAAAATGTTGAACAGCGAGCAGACGTAAGTCAGGTAGCCCGTGGCATTGCCGCTCGCGCCGGAGAAAGGGTTGTAGGCGCCGAACGCCACACTCTGCACTTCGACGACGCCGCACGACGCCGCACGTCCGGGAGAGGCCCAGAGCAGGGCGAGCGCGGCCGCGGCGCAAGCAAGCTTCATGGCGTCCCCTGCGCCGTGCAGGGCAGCGCACCCAATCGCTCGATTGGCTTGCCTTCGACCGGGATGGGGATCTGAAGCTCGCAGTAACCGCTCTCTCCGCGCGCCTCCGCCGGCCACACCCCCGAGGGCACGCCGTCGAATTCGAACTCGCCCTGCGCGCCGATCGGCGACGTGAACACCTGGCCACGCGCGCGCAGCGTGAGCTCGCCGTAACGAACGGACTCAAGCGACAAACCGACCGGACTTAGGCGCCCACGAACCGCTCGGAGACGCCGACTCTCGAAGACCAGACGCATGCCGCCGTGCGGTGGCGGCGCGACGACGATCTCGCCCTCGTCCACGTCCAAGTCGTTCGGGAGCTCGGAGGCGTCCACCCGAAGGCGATTGCCGTAATAAGACTGGAGGTCGGGGACCAGGAGCTGACCTGCGCCGTTGGTCTTGCCGATCGGCTGATTGTTGAAATGCACGGTCGCGCCCGACGTGCGCGGCACTTCCACGAGCGCGAACGATTGCGCAATGGGGCGAGAATGAAAAAGCCCGCCGTCCTTGACCCACACGAGCGTTCCGGAGGCGTCGAGCAACGTGTGCTGCTTGCCGAGACCGTCGTAGAAGTAGCTCGCCGAGGCTCGTAAGTACTTGTTTTGCCCTTGGGCATTGGCGGTCACGCGCGGCGACTCCGCCAGCGTGGCGCTCGCCTGGTAGCCAACACCGGTGCGCCCCATCATGGGGCGGTTGATGCTCGCCGTGAGCTCGGACCGCGCCGAGGTCGCGAACCCGCTGAGCGAAGCGGTATGATTGTCCGGCAACTGCGCGCTGAACGTGGCGAACGCCTGGTATTCGCTCATGCCCTGCGGCCGATCGTCCCGCGCGCCAATGATCTGCAGGTACGTGCCGGAGCCGAGCTGGCGATTGAAGGTAACGGACGTGCGGGCGTGCTGCCCGGCGTCTCGGGCGATCGCGAGCCCGAGCAGCGCCGACACGGTCGTCTTCCGCCCCACGCTGAAGCTGACAGCGGTGGATTGCTCCAAGAGATCTCGATCGTCTTCGGGGTCCAGGCTCGAGGTGGCGTAGCGAGGCGACGTCCCCTTCAGCACCGCACGCAGAGAGACGCGACCGCGCTGGTAGTAGTAACCGAGCAGGCCCGCACTACCGCGGGACAAGCTTCCCTGCCGGGAGACGCTCACGGCGGTGCCGATCTCGAGCTCACCGTGACGACCAGCAAACGTCACGTGGGAGCCGCCGCTGAGCCGCGTCCGACTCGCCTCGCCGCGGAAACCGCTAGTTAGGCTCGGAGTGAGGCCGACGCGGAACCGCCCCATGAGCAGCGGCTGCCCGTAGTCGAAATTGTTCACGCCGAAACGCCGCCGCTCGAAGCCGGCCGCGTACGAGTATTCGGTAAGCCCCGGCGCCAATACGCCGCTCGAAGCGTAGTAGTCGACGACGACGTCGCTCTGGCGCGCCAGAGGGTCCCGCACGACGTAGCGCACGTTGCCGGCTCCGCTCTGCGGAGCCACGCCTCTCAAGTCGAACTCGCCGGGCGCGATACTCGCTCGCCGCACCAAGACGTCGTTCACGTACACGTCGACGGTGGACGGCGCCAGCACGCTGCCGCGATAGCCCAGCCGAGGAATGCGGACCAAATACGGGTCCAGCTCGAAGTTACGAAAGATTCCGATACCCCCGAGCAGCACCGTGCCGCCGAGCGGCCCCGTGCTCACGTAGCTGTCCCCGACGATGACTTCACGCACGTTGCGCCGGTCGGCGTACGCAGCTTGGGTCATGAGCCGCACCGGGCTCTCCTGCAGCTGGTAGCTGGCGCTGCTCGTCGTCCGCCAAGGCCCGGCCGTCACCCCGCCCTCCGTGAAGACACGGAACAGCGAAAAGTCGCTCAGGCTAGGGGCGTAGGTCAAAAACGCGCTCGGCTCGTCGCTCTGCCACATACCGGAGGGCGCGGGCTCGGAAAGGTCTAGCGTGGCGCTGGCCAGCGCGTGTGGCGGCGCGATGACTTGCAGCACGAGGTCTCGTTCGTTCACGGTGTAGCGCAGCGGCGGGTCGCTACGGCGGAGCGAGTAGTACTCGACGCCTTGGTAGCGTACGCTGCGAGAAAGAAGGCGGATCACCCCCGCTTGTCGCAGCTTACCTTCGGGCACGAGCACGTCGTCTTTGGACAAGAGGACGATCACGTCGCCGTGGCGCGTGCCATTGAGCTCCAGCTCCAGCACGGCGCGCTGGGTGCTCGGTTCGGCGTGTGCTTCGTCCACCATCGTCACCACGGAGCTGGGAGCGAGAAATAGGAGCGGCAAGCGGCAAGCGAGCGCCGCGCCCAGGCGTTTACGGCGTGCAAGCCGTGGACGGGACGTAATAGTCCAGGCGGGCGGAGCCATGATCGGTATTGGCGTTGGCGCTCACTTGCGAGAGCTTCGCGCAAACGTCGGGCGCGATAGGCACTTGGTATTCGCGTCGCCCGCCGGCGAGCACGTACCAAGCCGGGAGATCCTGTGAAAGGACGCTACTGCCGTCCGTGGCCCGGCCCACGAGGCGTACGGACTGGGCTACGAAGTGGGAATTTCCTCGATTTTCTAGGGTAACGGAGAGCTTGCCGTCCTTGAGGGCGAGCCGCAGCGTCGGTTTGGCGGCGCTGGCGTCCGGCGCCAAAAAGACGGGGATGCCGAAGCGGGTGAGCACTCGAATGGCGCCCCCCGGCTGCGCAGAAAGCGGCGGCAGCTCGTCTGCGAACAACCGGTAGCTCCGCTCGTTCGAAGCGACCTGCTGGGTCGTGGTGACGCGCACACGTCGTGTCTCTCCCGGCGCGAGCTCGACCAGCGATGGGAAGAAGACGAGGTCCGGCGTGGGCGCGAGCTGCATCTCACCCCCGGTCGACTGCTGCCAGGTGAAGGCGCTCATCTGAAAGCGGACGCGCTCGCTGCCGTTGTTGCGGAGCGAGATGCTCTTGGAAGGTGCTGCCCCCGTCCGCAGCACCTTGACCGGATCGATGGCGACCAGCGCCGCCTCGGAGAGCGTGGCTCCGAACAGCCCCACGAGTAGGGCCGCCGATACCAGGAGCGTGCGTCCTCTACGCATGAGCCGCATCAGAAGGTGATGGTGGCAACGACCGTGTCGGCGTACGAGCCCGACGCTACGTTTTGCGCAGCCGGCACGCGGCCGTAGACAGACACGGTCGTCGCGCTGCCGCTGCCGGTATGCCCGACGCCAGTACCGGCCGTGTTGCCCCAGAGCGTCGTGTGGCCCGCGTTCTGGTACAGCGAATACGACAGAAAGTTGCCGCCCGAAGCCATGCGCCGCAGCGGCACTGCGTCTGACGAGCCGGAGTTGGCGTTGGAGCCCTGGCCCAGCGTCACAGTGGTGGACGCGCCGTTCGTGCACGTGACCACGACCCCGCCGGTCGCGTCGAGCGGCGTGGCTGCGTTCGCGCCGACCGGATCATACGTGCCGAACGCGAGCGGCGTGGTCGAAATCGAGCAGCTCGCGCTCACGGTCGCGGTAACGCTCAAGTTAGCCGTTGCCGTGCCGGCGTTCGCCTGACCTGCAAACAAGCAACCGGCCAGCGCTGCGCCCAATAATCCCCTAACCAATTTGAATGAACGATACATGGCTATCCCTTCCTGAGTGTGTGTGTGCGTTGTCATCAGTCGCGTGCCGCGGGCACGGACAGGGTAATGAAGGAGCTCGCGCCGGCGTCGACCTGGACGGGCGTGACGTTGGAGGTGCCCCGACCACTGATCGACAGCGCGACCGTGTGCACGCCGACCGGCAACGTGACCCGCTGCGGAGCGGGGCCGAAATTGCGACCGTCGACCACGACCTCCGCCGGACCGCCGTTGGCCATGACGAGCACGGTGCCGAATCGATGCGTCTGCGGCTCACTCGGAGCGGCGCTCGGGTGCGGCGCGGGCGGCACCGGCGCCTTCGCGACGGCTTTGCTCGGCGCCTTTTCAGGACTCGGCGCGCTCGCGGGCGACGGCGCTTCGATTACGACGGCGGGGCTCGATGACGGCTCCGTGGGCAGCAGGATCGAATCGGCAGGCGCGGCGGCGCGGGGCGACGGCGCAGGCTGGGCTTGCGGTGCGGGCGCCGCGACCAGGCCGGGTCCGACGGGCGGGGCCGACTGCAGGGCGAGAAATACGCCGCCACAGATCAGCGCCAAAGTGAGCGCCACGGCCGCAATCAGGCCGAGCGAACGCCCCGAAGGCTGCGCCGCCTTGGGCGCGCTGGCGACGACAGACGGAGCGACGTGCAAGGCTTCGCTCGAGGTACCCAGGGTCTGCGGCTCGAGTGACGTCGAGCTCGAAGGAGGCCCGACCCGCGACGCGGCGAGCAGCGACGGCTCGGTCGGCGCGGCCATGAGCAGCTTGGCGGAGGGCGAGGGCGAAACGACCTGCACTTCAGGCGAAGACGCGTCGTCAGCGACCGAGACGCTCGGCAACGGCGGCATCCGCCGCGAAACCTTTTGAGCGCCCGAGGTCGCCTGACCTCGAGCCGTGGTCCCCGTGGTGGCGCTCGCCGTCTGCGCAAACAAGCGGTCGAGCTCCAGGCGCTGCGGCTCTCGCGGCGCGCCCATCAGCTCGAACAACCACTCGCTCACGTCGTTGACGGGTACGGAGTCCCCTTGGACGCCGAGCGCGCGCTCGATGGCGCTCGACATTTCTCGTGCAGTCTTGAAACGTTGCGATGGGTCGATGGCGAGCGCACGCCGCACGATCGCCGCGATGCTCGGCGCGACGCCGGTTTGGCGCGCCCGCACGTCCAGGGCAGGCTCTTGGCAAATTTTGACGATGACCGCGCTCTCGCTCTCGGCGTAGAACAACCGCTGTCCGGTCAGCATTTCCCACATCACTACGCCGAGCGCGAAGACGTCCGTTTGGCGGTCGAGCTGGCCGCGGTGCAGCTGCTCCGGCGAAGAGTACGCGAGCTTGCCTTTGAGCACGCCCGTCGCGGTATGGTGGGACTGATTGCGGGCGCGCGCGACCCCGAAGTCCGCGACTTTGACCCCGCCGCTTCGCAGCACGAAGAGGTTGTGGGGGCTGACGTCACGGTGCACGACTTCCAGGGACTCCCCCTTTTCGTCCTTCAGCTCGTGCGCCGCGTGCAGCCCTTCCGCGAGCCCGGCGATGATGCGCGCCACGATGCGCTGGTAGCGCGGCTCTCGAACGCGCTGGGGTTGCTCTTCGAGCACGCTGAAGACTTCACGCAAGGTGAAGCCCTCGAGGTACTCCAGAGCCATGAAGTAGCCGCTCGAGTCCACCCCGAAGTCGATCACCTGGCACACGTTAGGATGGTTGATGAGCGAAGCGAGGCGCGCCTCGTCGGCGAGCAGCTCGATGACGCGGTCATCCTCGGCCATGTGATCATGGATTCGCTTGAGCGCGACGCGCTTGCGGAATCCGTCCGCGCCCTCTTTCACGGCCTCGTACACCGTCGCCATACCGCCCGTGCCCAGCTTGCCCGCCACGCGGTACACGTCGCGCCGATCTTCGGGCTCGAGCCGATCGGCGAGCGGCTTGAACGAAGTCGTGCGCGTGAGCTCGGGTAGTAGCGAGGCGAAGCTCAGTCGGCTCGGGACCTCCGGCTCCATGTCGTCCTCGCCTTCCAGCGTCGCCCGGAGTGACTGCGCGATCGCTTGACGGCCCGCCGAGGTATCTTCGCTCGCCTGCTTGAGACGCGTGGCGGAGCCCAGAGTGCCGAGCACGGCCGGCAGCTCGCTTTCGGTGCCGAGTGCGGTCGGGAGCTCCGACGCGTGTACTGGTTGGTTCTGCGCCCGTGCCATGTGCTCCCTCAGTGCGCTCCGGGTGCGGTGGGCGGAGCGAAATGAAACTCGACGCGGCGGTTCTTGCCCCGGCCGGCGTCGGTCTTGTTGTCCTCGAGCGGGCGCTCGCTACCGAAGCCGTCCGAGCTCAAGCGCGCTTCTGCAACGCCCGCTTTGACCAGGAAAGTGCGCACCGCGACGGCGCGCTCTTTCGAGAGCTTCAAATTGTTCTTGGGGTTGCCCTTGCTGTCGGTATGACCTTCGATGGCGATGGTGCCGAGATCCGCGCGCGTGCGGATCAGGTTTGCCATCTCCAAGAGCATCGGCTCGCTGCGGGCTTGGATGCTCGCCTTGCCGGTGTCGAAGTAGATGGGCTCGAGCGTGCGAATCTGACCTTGCTCCACCCGCAGCAGGTCCGGGCACCCGTCCGCGTCGTCGATACCGTTCTTGGTCTCCGGTTCGTTTGGACACTTGTCGTCTGCGTCCGGAACGCCATCGCCGTCGTTGTCGGAGTCGGGACAGCCGTCGTCGTCCTCCCATTGGTCGAGATCTTCGGGCTCGGCCGGGCACTTGTCAGCCGAATCGGGCACGCGGTCGCCGTCGTTGTCGGCTTCGGGGCAGCCGTCGTCGTCCTCGAAGCCGTCCTTGTCTTCGGCGTCGCCCACGCACTTGTCGCGCGTGTCCGGGACGCCGTCCACGTCGTTGTCGGCTTCCGGGCAACCATCGTCGTCCTCGAAGCCGTCTTTGTCCTCGGCTTCGTTCGGGCACTTATCGGCCGCGCCGGTAACGCCATCGCGATCCGCATCCATATCCACGCGAGCCGGCTCCGCGGGAGGCGGCTCTTGGTGAGCGAACGGCCCCGGCACCGCCAGCATCGCGAGCCAGCGCCAGTCCGGAGAGCCAACTCCCTCCGTGAGACCGGTGCCGAGCGTCGTCCCGAGCACCACGCTCGAGAACGTGAGCCGGCCGCCGAGCGAGCCTTCGATCGGCGTGTTGCGCTTGCGCGGGTCGGACGTGACGGTGCCGCCTGCGATCTCGCCGGTGAGGCCAAAGATGCGGGTGAGCGCGACGAGCGCGCCCGCGCTGAAGCGCATCTGCGTACCGGTCTCGAGCCCTAACTCGTTGTTCGAGGGACGAAACATCGGTCCAACGGACAGATTGATGAGAGACCCGCTCTCGCTTAGCTGCTTGGAGACGAGCGCGCGCGGCCACACCGACACCGAGCCGTCGGAGGCGAACGATTCACGATCGCCGGTCGGCACGCGCAGCGTCGTCGCCAGCGCGAGCTCGAGCGGCGCGGTGCGGTCCAGGATCGTGAAACGGCCGTCGAAGCCGAGATCGCCCGGCTTCGTCCCCTTCACGCTATCGGCCGCTTCGGATGGAGAGGAGCTTTGAACGTACAGTGGCATCAGCACCGCGAGGTGCGCGCGCTCGAACAGCCCAAGACCGAAGGCACCGTAGAGCGCGAATTGGTCGTCGACGACCCGCACCTCCCGGTCCGAGTCGTTCGCATCGACGAGAACCAGAGGATCGTCGGCGTAACCGAGCGTCAAGCGGGCGAAGGGACGCAGATGGCCGGGGTTGCTCCCAGCGCGCTCCGTCCACATCAAGTCGTCGGGCGCCGCGGGGGCCGTGTAAGAGTCTTGCGAGAAACCGGCGGCGTGGGCGCTCCCCGCCCCGAGCGCGAGGGGTGAGGCGGCCAGCGCGGCCGCGAGACGCCGACGACGTCGAGCCCACACGGCTCCGGCAATGAACAACGCGAGCACGCTGCCCCAGCTGCCTTGTTCGGGCGCTGAGACGCTGCAGCCCCCGCCCTGCATTTGCCAATCGGTCTGGCCCGCTCGGGCACGCCCGTTGGACTCCGCACCGGCTTCCGCTTCGCCGTCGGTCGCCGCGGTCGCGCCAGAGCCGTCGCCCGCGGACGCGGTGCCGCCAGACTCCGTGCCGCCAGACTCCGTGCCGCCAGACTCCGTGCCGCCAGACTCCGTGCCGCCAGACTCCGTGCCGCCATTGACGTTGCC
>JAQSWN010000130.1 GCA_029266615.1 Polyangiaceae bacterium | reverse complement strand
GCTGAGCCGTGCCCCTTGCCGCACGCGACGAGCGCCGCGCAGCACACCCCCAGCACGACCCTCATTCGGGGCGCCGAGAGGGAGCCGGCGGCGGAATGACGAGCGTCTTGCGATCGTCGTCTTCGTCCTCCGCGAAGATCTCTCCTGTGATGTCCTCCGCGGCGAGCTCCTCTTTCGCAGCGCCGAGCTCGCGCGTCGTCTCCGCCAAGCGATCCGCGAGGACGCCCGTGAACTGCCACAGCAGCTTGACCGCGAGCTGGTGCTCCTTGCGCAAGATCTCGAAGAACTCCTGCCGACGAATCACCATCAGCTCGCTCACCATCTCCGCGGTGACGGTCGCCGAGCGCGGCTGGCTGCGCACCAGAGCCATCTCTCCGACGTGGGCGCCGGGCGGTAGGATCGCGACGTCTGCGCCGCCGCGGGTCACCTTGAGCTGGCCGGAGAGCACGATGAAGAGCTCCTCCCCCTTTTCGCCCTCCGTGATCACGACCTCCCCGGGCTTGTAGGTGATGACGTCCGTCACCTGGAGCACGCGCAAAATCTCGCGGTCGTTGAGGGGGCGGAAGAGCGGCATGCGCGCCAGGATGTCGCGCTTGAGCTGCAGTTTCTTCGCGCGGTTTTCGTCGCGGGCAGAAGCGTCGCCCACCGTGACCACGACGGAGGTGATGTTGTCCTTACCCCCATGCTCGTTGGCCCAATCGATGAGCTGGCGGACGACGCTGTCTTGATCCGGCTGCGCCAAGAAGCGCCCCAGTTGCTCCGCCTCTTCCTCGAAGTAGCCGGACAGCCCGTCCGAGCAGAGCAGGAAGCGATCTCCCTGCAGGAGGTCCACGACGAGCGTGTCCGGCTCGACGTGCTCGTAGACGCCGATGGCGCGGGTGATGGCGTTCTTCTGCGCGAGCTGCTCCACCTGCTCCCGCGGCATCTTCTTCCGCTTGATGAGCTCGTTGTAAACGGTGTGGTCTTCAGTCAGCTGCTCGAGCACGCCGTCCCGCAAGAGGTAGATGCGGCTGTCGCCGACGTAGATGATGAACGCCTGGTTGCCGACGACGAGCAGAGCCACGAGCGTCGTGCCCATGCCACGCTTCTTCGCGTCCTTGGCGGCCTCGCTGTGGACCTTGCTGGAGGCGCGGTTCACCGCGAACTCGAGCATGTTCAGGATGTCGCGCTTGGTGACCTTCGCGCCGCCGCTCGCGCCGTCCGCGTAGTCTTGGAGGAGGTCCGCCTCGCGACGGATTTCGTCGTGCAGCACGCGCACGGCCAGGGCGCTTGCGACCTCGCCCGCGGCGTGCCCGCCCATGCCGTCGCAGACGACGAACAGTCCGAGCTTTTTGTCGACGAGGTAGTTGTCCTCGTTGTGCTCACGCGTGCGGCCCACGTCCGTCAACGCGCCGAACTGGATCTCCAGACTGCTCATACGAAGCGCCAGGATAGCCCAGCGCCTCGTCCTTCGAAAAGAGGGGTACGGACCGCACCCACATCGTCACTCGTCGAAAGATTCAAACTTCGGCTCGCGCGTCGAGAACCGACCGGGCGCCCTGACGTGCCACGACGACGTGATCCAGCAGGGGAATGCCGATCAGCTCCGCGCACTTAGCGACGTGCTGGGTCATCTCCACGTCGTCGGGGCTCGGCTCCGGGTCACCACTTGGGTGATTGTGGATGAGAAGGATGGCCGCAGCGCCATTCTTCACTGCGGGTGCGAGCACGTCCCGCGCCGTGAGGGCACAGCCGTGAAGCCCGCCCTGGGCAACCCTCACGCTGGCCTTCAGACCACTCCGGCCATCCAAGCACAGCAGCCACACCTCCTCGTGATCCAACGCGGCCAGGCGTGGGCGCGCCCAGTCCGCCGCGGCCTCGAAGCTGTCGATCAGCGGTCGGCGCTCGGCGAGGGTGCGGATCACGACCCGCCGCCCCAGCTCCAGCGCGGCGGCGAGGCGTGCGGCCTTCACCGGCCCCACCCCGGGCTGCACCGCGAAGGCATGCGGCCCCAGCCGCGCGAAACCTTCGATACCGCCGGAGGACTCGAGCAGCGCCAGCGCGACGTGCTCCACGGAGCTGCCCGTCGGACCCGTGCCGAGCAGCAACGAGACGAGCTCTGCGTCCCCCAGATCTTGCACACCGCTCTGTAACGCTCGTTCTCTGATCGCCGGCATTGGCTGTCTCCTCGAAGGAGTGGACAGTGCACTCGCCGTACCAAGCGGAAGGCTCCGCGAAAACGAGCAACTCGACCGGCCGCCAGCCGGCGCTGGCCGCCGGCGCCTCACTCCACGTCGACGATGGAGCTTTCGTCGACGCGCGCGCGCAAGTCTTCGAGCGCAGCGCTGAGCAGCGCGTCGCTCGTGCCGTCGAACGTGATGCGCGTGCGGTAACGCGGGTTGAAGAGCGCCGGATACGAGCCGATGCTGACCAGCGGGTGAGCGGCAACGACGGCGTCCAGCGAGTCTTTCAAATCCACTTCGTCCAGCTTGAGCACGAGCGCGCGAGAAAGGAACGGTCTCGGACCCACGATGCACGCGCGCAGGGCCGCGAGCTTCATGCGAAAGACCTCCGGCACGCCCGGAAGGATCCATACGTTTTCCACCACCGGCGTGGGCCAAGATACGTCCGGCGCACGCCGGAGCTCCGCGCCTTCCGGCACGTCCGCGAAGCGCAGGTGCGCTTCGCTCGTCCCCTCCCCGAACGTTTCGCGCACCAGCTCGACCAGGGTTGGGTCGCGCACGACGCGACGCCCGAACGCCTGGGCGACGGCCTCGATTGTCACGTCGTCGTGGGTCGGACCGACGCCGCCGCTGGTCACGACGACGCCGTGCCCGCGCGAGAGTCGCAGCACGGCGGGCGCCAAAGTGGCCACTTCGTCGGGAAGGATTTCGGCCGTGCGGAGCTCCACCCCCAAGCTGCGTAGAGTCTTGGCCAACGGCGGCAAATTCGCTTCCACGACTTTGCCGCTCAACAGCTCGTTACCAATGACGAGAAAGGCGGCGGTCTCGACGGTCGTGGTCGCCATGCCGCTCACTCCGGATCCAGCTCGCGCACGATGGGCTCGCCGTCGGGATCGATCGCGAGCAGCTCTTCCACCCGCTTTTCCGCGGCGTCCAGCTGCGCTTGAGAGGTGCGCGACAGACGCGTTCCTTCCTCGAACAAGGCCAGAGACTGCTCGAGTGAGAGCTCTCCTCCCTCCAACTGCTCCACGATGGCCGTGAGCCGCTTGAGCGCCTGCTCGAAACCGGGCGCTTCGGCCCCGGCCTCGGCAGGTCTGGCTTTGTCAGCGGTGGCTTTCTTCATGGGCGAGCCCCCGGAACGTTCACCCTCCCGCCCAAAAGCGCAAGCCGAACCTGAACCGCCGCTGGATCGACCCTCACCAGCGCGACGACGCCGTCCGCGTCCGCGACCACCGGCAGCGCGAGCCCGGCGCCGAAGCGAAGCTGCGCGGCGGGTAGCTCTTGCGGCAAGAGGCCAGGGTTCGTCGAGAGCTCCAGCCAAGCCGTCTCCGGACCGCTGACGCCGCTCGCCAAGCGTTGACCCGAGAGCGCCCGGCGCGCCGCTTCACGCACGTCCGGGGCGGTTTCGAGCTCCGCGGCGAGGGTGAGGGCCCGGACCCGAACCGGCTCCGCGCGCCGGCTCAGCGCCACCACGGCCGCGTGGCGCACCGCTCGGTCCGGCTCGAATTGGTAGGCGTTCTCGATCAATCCGAGCGCCTCGGGGGCGCTGGCCACGCCGAGGCCGAGCAGCGTGTGCGCGCGCAGCCATGGGTCACCGCTTCCGAGCAGCTCACGCACCAGCGGCAACAGGTCCGCGTCCAGGCGCGCCGCGAGGGCCGAAGCCGCCAAGAGCGAGCCCGGCCCGGCCTCGTGCACCAACTCCAGCAATTGCGGCGTAGGCAGCAACGTTGCCGCCTCCGGGTCGGCCAGACCGCTCGCCAGCGCCACGCGCAAAGTCGGATCTTTTTCAGATGCGAGCCGCATGACCGCGACGCGCGCCGACTCACCCGACCCGGCCAAGCGCGCCACCGCGCGCACCACGTACGCGTCTTTGGACCTAAGGTCGGCGAGCAACGCGGCCGGCTCCAGCGCCGCGCGAGCGAACGCGGCCGCGGCGCGCTCGGCCGGCTGCGTGGAGCCAAGCGCGGTGGACAGCCGTTCCGTGAGCGCGCGGCTCTGCTCGCCGAGACGCACCGCGCGCAGCGCCAGCGCTCGCACCGCGCGCGCGCCGAGCTTCGGCTCCTTCAAGGCTCGCTCCAAGCGCGCCCGTGCGTAGGCGCCCGGCGTCCTCGACAGGGCGTGCAAGGCGAGGCCGGCGCTCTCCGGCGCCGCGAGCGCTCTCTCCAGCCGGGGCGCCGCCCACGAGTTGCCGCGCGCGAAGAGCTCCAGCAACCCCGGACCATTCACTCCCGCGCTCTCGAAGTTCAGCCACGCCGGGGCCGGGACCTGGCCGTCGGTACTGAGGAGCGCCGTGAGCGAAGCGGCACGCGTGCCCTCGTTCTCCGCGAGAGTGGCCAGCGCCGGGCCCGCTTCGCCCGGCGCGCGCTCCGCGAGAATCTGAGCCGCCGCGACGAGCAGCACAGGCTGGCGCTCCGAACGCAGCCAATGGCGCGCCAGCGGCACGACCTCCTCCGAGCCGAGCCGTGAAAGCGCGAGCGCGGCCGCCGCGCGGGCGTCCGGAGCTGCCCGCCGCACGATTTCGCGTAGGTAGCCTTCGGCGCGGCGGTCGCCGAGCGCGCCGAGCGCGCGGCAAAGCTCCCGGGTCGGTGCGCCCGGCACGCGCAGGATCGGCGTGATGTCGAGCGGCGGGTACGCCAGCAACGCCTGCTCCGTGAGCTCCGCCACGTGGCCCGGCTTACGTAACGCGCGGCCGAGTGCCGAGAGCGCCGCCGCGTCTTGTGAGCGCGCCAACGCGAGGGCGGCTGCGCTTTGCACCCAATCCGAAAGGGGGCCTTCGTCGGCGTCCACCGCCGGTGAGGAGAGCGCGCGCACGAGAGCGTCGCGGGCCAGTGGCTGCTTCACGTGCGGCGCCAGCGCACGCACCGCGGCGAGATGCTCCTCCGCGCCGCGCGCGGCCCCACCTGGATCCAACGCGCGCGCCAAGAGCTCCACCGCGCGGGGCGAGCCGAGCGCCGACAGCCGCGCGAGCCCTCGCCGGCGCTCTGCCGAAGAATCGCTCGCGAGCAGCCGTTCGGCGGCGGGCGTGCCGAGCTTCCCGAGCAAGGAGGGCGGCGGAGCCGGCTTCGGGGCGGCGCGCTGCCCGTAACCATCATTGGCAAACACGCAAACGAGCGCGGCGAGCGCGAAGATACGTCGCTTCACGGCTTGGCGCTCGGGCGGGGCAAGGGCCGCGTCACCGCGAAGCCGACGCCGCTGCCAGCGACGCCGGGGAGCTTGGCCACCACCGAGAAGGCGACGCTTTCGGCCGCGTTCTCGCGGTGGCTCAAGGCGCGCAGCAAGAGCACGATCGTACTGCCGCGGTTTAGCGCCTCCTGAGCCGCAGCGGGGCTCGCGTTTTGCGGCCTGACGCCGACCAGCAGCGTGAGGCTGGGGTTCTGGTGCAGCAGCGTGCCCAAAGCGCGCAACGCCAAGTGCGACTTCTGCGTGAGCTCGAGCGCGCGCGGCATGGCCTCGAAGCCGATCGGCGCGGTCACGCGCACGCTTTGGGTCTTCTCGTCGTAGCGGGCCAGCGGCGGGCGCGGCTTCTTGGCATCGGTGTCAGGGCAGCCGTCGGCATCTTCGAAGCCGTCGAATGTCTCGGCCACCTCGGGGCACTTGTCGTCGACGTCGTCGTACGTGTCGCCGTCTTTGTCCGGGCTGGGGCAGCCGTTCTGCTTGGCGTCCTCGCGCGCCATCCCCGCCACCTCCGAGCACGCGTCGTCGGTGTCCGGAATGCCGTCCTGATCGTTGTCCGGGTCCGGGCAGCCGTCGGCGTCCTCGAAGCCGTCGCGGTCCTCGGGCTTCTTCGGGCACTTGTCGTCGGCGTCGTAGATGCCGTCGACGTCGCGGTCTTTCAGGGGGCAGCCGCGCCGCTTCGGATCCGGGGAGTCTTTTCCGGCTTCGCGCGGGCACGCGTCGGTCGCGTCCGGCAAACCGTCATGGTCGTCGTCGGCGTCCAGACAGCCGTCCTCGTCCTCGAAGCCATCGGAGTCTTCTTTTTCGGCCGGGCACTTGTCGGTGTCGTCACCCACGCCATCGTCGTCGTTGTCGAAATCTGGGCAGCCGTCGCTGTCTTGGAAGCCGTCGCGGTCCTCGGCCAGCTCCGCGCACTCGTCTTTCTCGTCCTCGATGCCGTCTTGGTCCGCGTCATAGAAGCGCGGCGCCCAGCCGATGCCCAGGACTCCGCGCACGGAGGGCACCCCCACCGCCCCGTTGAGCGGCGCTTCCACGCCCGCCAGCAACGAAATCTCCGAGGGGGTGTAGCGCGCGACGGCGCCGATCACGGCCGGGCTCGCGGCGGAGGCGGCGAACGTCGGCGTGAGGGCGACCGCGCCGTGCGTCTCGATCGACCATGACCAGCGCCCCTTCTCGTCCCACCCGAGCGCTTGCGGCCGCAGCACCACCGCCGCGCCCCAAGGCAGCTCGTGGCCGAACTTGCGGTCCACGTAGGTCACTTCCTCACCGCGCACCTTGGCGCCGACGGTCGCGCGCACCGTGAGCACCAGCAGGCTGAGCTCCGACAACAAGCGCAGCTCCCCGGTGGCGGTGCCGTTCGAAACGTAAGAGGTCGGATCGCCGGTCGGCAACGTGACGCGCCCCAAACCGGCCAGCGAAAAGCCCCCCAGGTCACCGGCCGGCAGCAACACGGCCTTGGCGGACACGCCCACGTCCCCGAGCGCGCTGTGCGGGAGCGCGCTCGCGCCGCTCAGCCGGTTGGTCACGTCCGAACCCGCTTGGTACATCACGCTCGGCAGCGAAACGCCGAGCGCCACGCGGTCCCCGAGGCCGATGCCGAATAGGTAGTCGAGCGAGAGCTGGTGCCGCACCGGCACCGCCACTTGCTCCCCATTTGCGTCTTCCAGGACCACCAGGCGGTTCGCGTAGGAGCCGACCACGGCCGCATTCCAGTTCAAGTGGCCCGGAGCCCGAGCCGGCTCCGTATAGAGGCCGCCCTGGTCGTCCGTGGGGAGCGATAGCCGCCGCAGGTCCAGCGACGGCACCTCCTGCGCGCTCGCCTGGCCGGCTGCCAGCGCCAAAGCCAGAGCGAGCAGTCGAGCGGCACCCTTGACGCGCATTGGGCCGAGGTTAGCCAGCAGATCCGGCGCGAAGCTAGCGGAAGTTGCGCGCCTCCGCGGTTCGGCATATCGAGAGCCACCACATGGACGCGATCAGGATTCGCGGAAGCCGAGCGCTCTCCGGCACCATCCGCGTGAGCGGCGCCAAGAACGCCGCTCTCCCCATCTTGTGTGCCACCCTGCTGTCAGACGGTCAGAGCCGGCTCCGCAACGTTCCGGCCCTGCGTGACATCGAGACGACGGCCGCGCTGCTCCGTTATCTGGGCCGGCCGGTGGACGTCGCGATGCCGGAGGTGCACGTGAAAGCGCCCACCGGCCCCGTGAAGCCCGAGGCGCCGTACGACCTGGTGAGGCAAATGCGCGCCAGCGTGCTCGTGCTCGGCCCTCTGCTCGCTCGCTACGGCTCGGCGAAGGTCTCGCTCCCCGGCGGCTGCGCCATCGGCGCCCGCCCTGTGGACCAGCACCTGCAAGGCTTGGAAGCGCTAGGCGCCAAGATCGAGGTGGCGCACGGCTTCATCATCGCGGAGGCACCGACTGGCCTGAAGGGCGCCGAGGTCGTGTTCGACATGCCGACGGTGGGCGGCACCGAAAACTTGATGATGGCGGCGGCCTTGGCCAAAGGCCGGACCACCCTCGTCAACTCCGCCTGCGAGCCGGAGATCGAAGAGCTCGGCCGCGTGCTCAACAAGATGGGCGCGAAGATCGAGGGCGCGGGGACCTCGGTCATTCACGTTCAAGGCAAGAGCGAGCTTGCCCCATTCGATCACGCCGTCATCGCGGATCGCATCGAAGCGGGCACGTTCATGGCGGCGGTCGGCCTCGCGGGCGGCAACGTGCTGCTCGAAAATGCGCCGCTGGAGGACTTGGAGCCGGTCGTAGTGAAGCTTCGCAAGGCCGGGCTCGAGATCGAGCGAGAGGGCGAGCACGTGCGCGTGCGCCGCGTCGGCGTGCTCAAGGGAGTGGACGTGAAAACCGCGCCCCACCCCGGCTTTCCAACCGATATGCAAGCCCAGTTCATGGCGCTTTGCTGCCTCGCGCGAGGAGAGAGCGTGCTGACCGAGACCGTGTTCGAGAACCGCTTCATGCACGTACCGGAGCTCATCCGCATGGGCGCCCACATCGAGACCCGCGGCAACGTCGCCATCGTGCGCGGCGTGTCCGGCCTCTCCGGCGCGAGCGTGATGGCGACGGACTTGCGCGCGAGCGCGTCGCTCGTGATGGCGGGGTTGGTCGCCGAGGGGGAGACCATCGTGCGCCGCGTCTATCACCTCGACCGCGGCTACGAGCACATCGAGCACAAGCTGGCGGGCGCCGGCGCGGACATCGAGCGGATTCGTTTGGAGAGCGAAGAGCCGTGAGCACCCGTCCCCTCACCATCGCGATTCCGAAGGGTCGGGTCAGCAAGGTGCTGGCGCCCTTGTTCAAAGCCGCCGGCCTAGACGTGACCGCCCTCGGCGACGACGACCGCAAGCTGGTGCGCGAAAGCGCGGACGGCAAGCTCCGGTTCCTCCTCCTCAAGCCGGACGACGTGCCGACTTACGTCGAGTACGGCGCGGCGGATTTGGGCGTGAGCGGGCGCGACGTGCTCCGCGAGCGGCGCTGCGACCTGTACCAGCCGTTGGATCTCGGGATCGGCAAGTGCCGCATGGTCGTGGCAGCTCCTGCTGGCGCCGTGCTCCCGGACGTGCCGCGCATCGCCACGAAGTTTCCACGCATCGCCAGCGAGCACTACGCCTCGCTCGGCATTCAAGCGGAAATCATCTACGTGGGCGGCTCCGTGGAGCTCGCTCCCATCGTCGGCTTGTCGGACGCTATCGTGGACCTCGTCGAATCCGGCGCGACTTTGCGGGAAAACGGCTTGGTGGAGGTCGAAACGATCTTCGACGTGTCCAGCGTGCTGGTCGCCAACCGCTCGTTGTTCAAGCTGCGGCACGCGGAGATCCAGCCGCTGCTGGAGCGGCTGCGGCAAGCCGTAACCGCGTAGCGGCTAGACGCGCTCTGGCGGCGCGAGACGAGCTCTATCCTTGCTGAGCTCGGCCGGCGCCGGCATCATCGCCGCATGCGCGGAGTAGGGTACGCCTGGGTGCTCGGGTTGGCGCTCGCGCTCGGCTGCGGCAAGAGCGCGCGAAACGGCGGCGAGGCGGCTCCCGAGGCGGACGCCGGCGAGGGCGGGCAAAGCGAACGTGGCGGAGCCCCCGTCTCGGGCGGCAGCGCGAACGGCGGCAGCGCGAACGGCGGCAGCGCGAACGGCGGCCAAAGCGGCGCTCCCATCCAGGGCGGCGAGTGGGCGGGAGCCGGCGCCACGAACGGTGGAGACGCCGCGGCCGGTGCTGGCGGCGAGCCTCCCGTACCGCCGGCGCCTCGCTGCGACGACGGCAACGACTGCACGCTGGACTTCGTCGTCAGCGGAGCTTGCCGTCACGAGGCGGTTCCGAACGGCACGCCGTGCGACGACGGCTCTTCCTGCACGCTAGGCGATCGCTGCGCGGCCGCGGCTTGCGTGTCGGGCATACCTCAGAGCGGCCCCGGGCAAGTCCTCGGCAGCTTGAGCTCGTATGGCAACGGGTTGGCGCTCGGCGCCGGCAACGGCCGTTTCGCGTTCGTGGACGCACCGACCTCGCCCGCGCGGCTCACCCTTGCCGACGTCGCAACGGGCGAGCTCCGGGAGAGCGCACACACCGACGTGCATCCGGACGTCGGCTACTCGTTCATCGGCGCCGCTTGGGACGACTTGCTCGTCATCGCGGATGGCGCCACCAGCGCGGTCCTCAACGGGCCGAGCCGCTACCTGCAGCTCTTCACGATGGAGGCGAGCGGCTCGCTAACGCCGCACACACCGACGCCGATCACCCCCGGCTCCGTGACGATACCGGCCAACACGAGCCTGGCCGGGCGCGGCTCGAGCCTCTTTCTGTGCCACAACTTCGCGTTTTTAGGAGCTCCTTCCGGCACCCTCATGTGGTGGGACGTCGCGGACCCAGACGCGCCGATTGTGGTCGCGCAAGGAAGCACGAATGGTCAATGCGGCTCCGTCGCGGTGAGCGAGGACGGCCAGCGCGTGTACGTGAACACGGTGAACGGCGTGCTCTGGAGCGATCTTTCGACCCACACCAGCGGTGACCTCACCTTCGCAGCGCAGCCGCTGATCGCGACTGACGCGGGGCTTCACGTGCGCGGTGATCGCCTGCTAGCGCGCAGCGGCCCCCTGCTGCGGTTGCTGAACGAAGGGGATCATACCGAGCTTTCGTCCTTCACGATCGACGGCGCGCGCGCCGCCGCGCTCACGGCGCCTGGGCTCTTCGTAGAGCGTACCTCGACCGTCGCCAACGAGACGCTCACCTCCGTCTCCCTCCGCACCGGCACCGGCGGCGCGATCGACGAGCTTCCGACTTTGGCCTACCGCTACTCGAAGACATTCGCGTCGAGCCGACCCATCGTGAGCGGGACCTACGCCATGGACAGCGTCACACGCCGCCTCTTCTCGTTGTCGCAGACCGGCCTCCAAGAGCTGAACGCCCCGGAGCTCGGCGCAATGAGCTGGGCGTTCGCAGGCCCGAGCGCGCTTCACGTGCGCGGCACCCTCACCGCGCATCGGGTGGATCTCCGCAATCCAGCCGCCCCCACCATCCTGGCGGGCGGCCCGACCCGGAAGCCCACGGCCGGAATCGAGCTGCAGCTTTTGCCGGGCGCCGCGCACCTCGTACCCGAAACGGAGCCGGCGGCGTTCTCCGTGGACGGAAACGATGCTGCGAAAGTCATCATTCAACCGGCGCTGGGGCACGCCACGGGCGCACGCGTACTCGTGACTCAAGCCGATGAAAGCGAGCACTGGAAGGTCGAAGGATTCGTGGATTTGCCCGGCGGCAGCGCGGAGCTCCTCAGCGCGGGGGGCGCGATCTACCGCGCCGCTTACGCCACCTCGGGCGGCGTGCGCTTGCAGCGCTTTCAGATCGCAGACCTGCGCGACGGCGCCACGGAGCCCAACTGGGAGCTCGATTTCGAAGCTCCGGCCGTCACCGCGCGCTCCGTCACCGTGCGCTTCGATGTGGACTCACGTGCCGGCGTAGCCCTGCTGTCCACCAGCTGGGCCGAAGCCAGCGCCGTCGTTACGAAAATGTACTTCGTGGACGTGTTGGCCGGCACGAGCAGCCCCGCGGACACGCTCTCCTCGGCGCTGCTCGACTTGAAGGTGCGCGGCGACTCATGGGTTTATGTTCGGCGCACGCCCACGTACACCACCGAGCTCGTCTTTCGAAGCCGCGCCGACGCATCGGAACGAGTCTTTCCGGGAGCCGACGGCATCACGCGCCTGCTCGGCTTCGACGGCGACACGGCGTACTACGCGGCCTCCAACGCACTCCGCGCGGTCAGGTCCACCACCCCGCCGGTATCGTCGCTCAACCTCGTAACGCGCGGCACGCCCACCTCCCTCGCGGAGACGGAAGGAGCGATGGTCGCCATCACGCCGGGCGGGCTACTCACCTTCGCTCCTCCCTGCGAGCACGAGGGGCGCCCGTAGACGCGGGCCGGACGCCTCCAGCCTATTCCTTGCACCCCAGGTCCGACGTGATGGTCGCGTCCAAAGGCGACGTCACCGGCGCGAGCCGAAGCCGGGTGAGCTCGGCGCCGCGGTCGAGCCGCAGGTCGTAGAGCAAGTACTCGCCGACATCTTGCGACTCGCCCGGCTCGGACGAGTTCACGAGCACGCGCCGCAGCAGCCACAGCGCGAGCAGCCCAACACGCAACCACGGCGCCCGCACTACGTAAGAGAGCGCCAGTCACGCCGCGTAGTAACCCCGATAACCCACGGCGTTGCCCCTACCAGCGCGCGCGGCGATTTTCACCAGTGCGGCGCCCAAGCTCGGCGTTTCCCCTGGCGATACGCTCAAAATCCGCGGATTTACGCGCGCGCATAGTTCCTGCTCTGCAGCTTTCGTCATGAAATGGCAACGCGGCTACGAGAGTAACGACGTCGAGGACAATCGCGGTCGCTCCGCGCTGGGCGGGGGCGGCGTCGGATTGCTCGGTCCAGCGCTGGCGATCGGCTCGCGCTTCGGTCTGCCCGGCATCGCGATCGCCGTCGCCGCGTTCTTCCTCCTCCCCCGTCTCCTCGGCGGCGGCGGCGAAGACAACGCGCGCGCCCTCGCGCCGCAAGAGCGCACCCAGCAAGTGAGCGCAGGTGACGAGCAGAAGCAGTTCGTCTCCTTCGTCTTCGACGACGCGCAGCGTACTTGGGCCGAAACCTTCGCCGCGAATCAACGGCCGTACAGCAAGGCCAAGCTCGTGCTGTTCACGGACCGCACGCCCACCGCGTGCGGCAGTGGCAGCGCCGGAGTAGGCCCCTTCTACTGCCCCCCCGACCAGCGCGTGTACATCGACCTCTCGTTCTACCAAGAGCTCGCGCGCCGCTTCGGCGCCCCCGGCGACTTCGCGCAGGCCTACGTGATCGCCCACGAGCTCGGCCACCACGTCCAAAACCTACTTGGCATCGAGAAGGGCGTGCGCCGCGCGCAAGGCCCCGCCGAAGGCGCAGACAGCAACTCCGTGAAGCTCGAGCTGCAAGCGGATTGCTTCGCCGGCATCTGGGCGCGCTCCAGTCAAAAGCGCGACCTACTCGAGCCGGGCGACATCGAAGAAGGTCTGGCCGCGGCTGCCGCCGTCGGCGACGATCGCTTGCAGAAGCAAGCCACCGGGACCGTCCAGCCGGAAACATGGACCCACGGCTCGGCGGCGCAGCGCGCGCAATGGTTCAAGCGTGGCTACGGCTCCGGCAGCATGTCGGACTGCGACACGTTCGAAGGCCGCCTCTAACCTCTGCGCGCCCTGGGGGCCAACGAACGCGGTCGCGCGCCGGCACGAACTCTCCGCGGCTGCGGTTCACCCCTTGCGACTCCCGAGCTCACAGGAGACGGGAGACGGGAGCACTGCGAGCGAGAATGCGAGAACTTTTGGGTTCGCCTCGCCTGCGGCGAGCTCGAGACGAAGAGAGGCAGCCGCGGCGAGCTCGGCAGTTTGAGGGTTCGCCTCGCCTGCGGCGAGCGTGATACGCGAGGCCGCGTCAGGGAGTCGGGAAAGAGAGTGCGGCGGTGAGCAGGGTGAGGCCCAGGACCCACAGGGGGAGCACCCGCCGGACGGACCACGAGGCTTGGCTGCCAAAGTAGCGCGACCAGAAGCCGGCAGCGCCACTGAAGCGGCGGATCGACAGATCGCCGCCGAGCAGGATCACGCCCGCGCCCAAGCAGGCGAGCGCGGCCGGCTGTAGCGGGACGTGGCCCGGCAGAAAGTGGACTGCGCCCGCGCCCGCGAGCAGCGCGCCCAAGGTCAAACCCAAGCCGACGAGGCCGCGGTACCGCACGCTCCGCTTGACCTCAGCTGGCGAGCTCGTCGAGCAAGGCTTCCACCCGGCCGAGCACGTCCCGCATCAGGTCCGGCTGGGGCAAGAGCGTGGCGCGGAAGTGGTCGCGGTACGGCACGTTGAAGCTCGAGCCCGGCGCTACCAAGACGTGCTTCTGCTCCAGCAGCTGGAGGGCGAACTTTCGGTCGTCGAAGCTGGCGCCGCCAACCTTGTCGGTTTTGATGCGAATGAAGGCGTACATGCTGCCGCGCGGCGCGACGACGTCCAAGTAGCGGCTGGCGGCGACGGACTCCAAAATCGCGCGTCGCGTCTCGAAGAGGCGACCGCCGGGTCGCGTCAAATCGAAGATGGATTGGTGGCCGCCGAGCGCGGTTTGAACCGCGAATTGACCAGGCACGTTGGAGCACAGCCGTAGTGATGCCAGCAGCTCCACCGCGTCGATGTAGTCGCGCGCGTGCGAGCGCTCGCCGGAAAAAGTGACCCAACCCACGCGCAGGCCGCAGGCGCGGTAAATCTTGCTGAGCCCCGAAAACGTGAGGCAGAGCGTGTGCTTCACGAGCGTCGCCATCGGCACGTACTCGGCGCCTTCGTACAGCATCTCGTCGTAGATCTCGTCGGCGCAGAGCACGAGGTGATGCTCTTCCGCGAGCTCGGCCAGCTCCTTCAGCACCTCTGCCGAGTACACCGCGCCGGTCGGGTTATTGGGGTTGATGACGACGATGGCGCGCGTCTTGTTCGTGATGAGCGCGCGGATCTCTTTCGGATCCGGCACGAAGCCGTTCTCCGAGCGGCACGGGTAGTGGACCGCCTTCGCCCCGTGAATGACGACCGACGCCGTCCACAGCGGGTAGTCGGGGCTCGGCACGAGCACCTCGTCGCCTGGGTTCAAGAGCGCGCGCATCGTGAGCATGATGAGCTCGCTCACACCGTTGCCGATGAACACGTCGTCGGCGGTCACGTCCATCACCCCGCGGTCTTGCTGCTGCATGACCACCGCTTCACGCGCCTGAAAGATGCCTTTCTGGTGCGAATACGGATCCGCTTGCGGCAGGTTCTGCACCATCGCCACCCGCATGGTGGACGGCATCCGAAAGCCGAACGCACCGGGGTTACCGATGTTGAGCTTGACGATGTCGTGCCCCTCCCGCTCGAGCTCGTCGGCGCGACGAGCCAAGGCCCCACGGATCTCGTATTTGACGTCGTGGAGGTGTTCCGAGGCGCGAAGCGGCGGGAGGCTCATGGGCTTATCGGTCGAAGGGTACGAGTCCAAGGGGACGAGAATGTAACCGGATTCGCGGAAAATGCCATATTCCGGAAACAATGGGCGGGTGGCGTAGCGCCGTAGGCGGTCGGAAGGGCAGGTCTAGAGGCTGCGGTCCGCGCAGCAACGAAAGCCGATGAAGTAGTACGTGAAATCCGGCGCGTGGCTGGTCGTCACCGGGCGACAAGCATTTCGGACGTGCCCCCAAGCGCCGCCTTTGAGCCCCGCGAAGCGCGATCGGCGGCTGTGCCTCTCGGCGTCGGCGCGCACCCATTCGTCGACGTTGCCGGTCAAGTCGAACACGCCGAAGCCGCTCTTACATTCCGGGCGTGCACCGCTCGGCACACTGCGGTCCAACCGGTCGAGCTCCCCGCGCTGCACCGCTGCGTCCTCTGCGTAAACGCGATCCAGGATCGGGCTTACCCACTTGTTGTCGAAATTGCACTTGGCGGGCTCGCGCCGCCAGCCGGTCGGAAACGGTGTCTCTTCTGGCCCTTCGCAAGCTGCCACCCATTCACTTTCGCGGCACACACGCTTGCCGGCCGCTGCGCAGGCTCTCTCCGCGTCGTAAAAGCTGACCATCACCGGCGGCTTGGCCCCGGCCCGGTTGGGAAACTCGTATTCGTCGATGCAGTAGTCGAGCGGCACGCGCGGCGCCTGGCAGTCACTGCTCCCCTCGGCGAAGTGATGACAAATGGTGATGCGGTTGGGCGCGTCATACTCTTTCTTGACGCATCGCCGCTTCATCTCCGGGCAAAACGAGGTCACCACGTGCTGCATCCCGCTCGGGCACGGGCTGGTAGGCGCCGACTCCGCTTCCGGAGCGGCTGAGGACGGCGCGACGGGTACCTCTGACTCCGGCGCAGCCTCTTGCGCGGCGGGCGCAGACACGCGGGCCGATGCGACGACGAGCGCTGGTATCGGCTCCGCCGAACAAGCCGACACCAGCACCACACTCGCTGCCAATTGCGCCCTGCTAACTGCTAACTTTCGGAGACGGCGCATCCAGGACAAGGTGCGGCAGCATACGCTGGAGACCGCGCGGGCCAATGCCCTTCACGCGCAGCAACTCGGTCGCACTCTTGAAGCGCTTCAGCTTCGTGCGCAGCGAGACGATGGCTTGCGCCCGCTTCAACCCGACTCCGGGCAGCTTCGTCAGCTCCTCGGCCGACGCCGCGTTCAGAATCACCTTGCCGTCCGGCGTCGTACCGGCGGGAGCCGCGCCTGCCGGTGCGTCGCCTCCAGCCGTGTCAGTCGGAGGGCCCACGCTCGCCGAGCCGGAGCTCGACGACTCTGTCCTCGGCGCTTCGCCGCTCGGTGCCGAGGGCTCAACCGAAGGCGCTGCCGCGACCGCCGGCGCCGCGTGCGCCGAGGTTTTTTCCGAGCCTGCGGGTGTGGGTTTGAGCCAGCTCGTGCCCAACGCCGCCGCCATCGCCCGCGGCCTTTCTGGCAACGGCAACCCCGGCTTGGCATACGTGGTCGCCACGACGCCGATGCCCGCGAGAACGCCGAGCAACGCCGCCATGCCGCCGAGCTTGATGGCCGGCTCGACCCAAACGCTCTCCTTCAAGCGCGCCCAGACGCTCGGCTTGCACCGACGCACGAGCTGGGTCTCGACCGGCTCTCCCTCCCACTCGAAATCTTCGATCGCCATTGTGATTTTCCCCAAGCAGAAACGAAAAAAGCTTGCGGGTAGTGGACGGATTGGCGCCACCTCCCGCAAGAGTTTGGCGGAGCGACTCCCCGAGCCGCTCCCCCTCTCTTGGGGGGCGGCACGCGCGCGCCGCCCCCCTCACGCGGCGACTCCAAACGTCGCCAACTTGCGCCGCTCGTTGCTGAAGCGAACCGTTATCGCTCTCGCAACTGCTCCGCGGTCAGGCCGCGTAGGCGTCGTCCTCCGCGTGGCCGTTGCGGCCGCGCAGCGAGGTGCCCGCGAGCTCCTCCTTCGGCACGTAGTCGCGAATCTGAAAGTCGCCCGCTACGGGCAGCGACTCCAGCTTCACGTTGATGGAGCCGTCCTGATTGAGAAACGCCACGCCAACGCGGTTCCAGTACTTCTTTTCGCCGCGCTGAGTGATGACGTAACAAACCTTGAGCTTCGATTGATCCATGATTGTCTTTCCTTGATGTGTCGCCCTTTCGTGAGCGACAGGAGGAGAGACTGCGAAGCGCGTGCCAGCCTAGAAACCGCGAAAAAGAGCGTGTTAGAAGCGCGGTGGAGCCTGGCCGCCCGGTGGCGGGTTGGCAGCCAGCGTGATAGCTTCGGCGCGGAGGTCGTGATGAAACATTTGCCCAGCACCACTCGCCGCCACTTCGTTCAAGGAGCCGCGGCCGCCGCCGGCGCCGTCACGCTCGGTTCGCGCGAGGCCGAAGCCGCGCCCTCCATCGACTCCTTCATCGCCAAGCCGCCGAGCGGCTTCAAGCCGCTCTCTACGCCGGGCAAACTCACCAAGGTCAGCGCCAAGGGCGACTTCGGAAGCTTCATGCAGCCGAACCAGCTCTGGCCCAAGCCGGAGGTCGCGAAGACGCTGCTGGAAAAGGCAATGATGGAGTTCACCGGCGGCAACAACCTCAACGCCGCCATGGGTCGCTTCATCTCCAAGGAAGACGTCGTCGCCATCAAGGTCAACGGCATCGCGGGCCAGAAGGGCACGTACACCATGGCCACCAACTACGAGGTCATCCTGCCGGTAGTAGAAGCGGTGCTCGCGCTCGGTGTCCCGGCGGACAAGATCACCGTGTACGAGCAGTTTCCAGACTTCCTCGCGGGTACCCGCGTCGGCGTCCGCAAGTGGACGCTGCCGGCCGGTGTCGCGGTCGGCACCCACAACAACCGCGACCACAAGATGCCCGACATCAAGGTGTATCAAGGCATCAAGACCAAGTATTCGCGCATCTTCACGGACGCCACCGCGGTCATCAACATCACGATGATCAAAGACCACTCCATCTCCGGCTACACCGGCACGATGAAGAACATTACCCATGGCAACGTGAACAACCCGCACGAGCATCACGCCAACCAGGCCAGCCCGCAGATCGCGATGCTCTACAATCACCCTATCGTCACGAGCCGGGTGCGCCTGCACATCACGGACGCCTTCAAGGTCATGTACGACAAGGGCCCGTTGGACAAGGACCCGAAGACGCGCATTCCCCACGGCGCGCTCTACGTCTGCACGGATCCGATCGCCATGGACGCCATGGGCGTCAAGATCCTCAACGACGAGCGCAAAGCACGGAACCTCCCCTCGCTGAAGGACGCCGGCCGGGACCCCCGCTACATTCAAAGCGGCGGTGACTTCGGGCTCGGCATCGCGGATCTCAATCAGATTCGCATGCAAACCTTCGAGGTTTGACGGGAGGTCCGCGCGGCGCGGTCTCTCGAGGCCGATCCCGCCACCCCCGGGAAGACGAGCGCGTCCACGACGAGCAAGTGGCTCGTCGCGGCGACGGTTCGGCCACGGGGCATTTCCGGCCGCGAAATGCGGCTAGTTCGACCGCGTGGGGGCCGGCGTCTCGGGGGCGGTGCATAATGAGGGGCCTTGGAGCGTCCATCTCACGTGAAGGCGGTTCGGCTCGTGGCGCTCGGTAGCGCGGTGTTGGCGTTCGCTTGCGCCTCCACGGCGCCGCCAACTGCGGATGCGCCGAGCGCGGAAGCCGGCCCAAACGCCGCGAAGGCGCCAACCATCAAACCACGGCCGAAGCCGCCAACGCCTTCGAGCGTGACGGTCAAGGAGCCAGGGGGAGACGCCGAGGATCGCGGCGAGGCGGCCCTGCTTCGCCAGCTGGAAGGGGAGTGGGGAAAGCGCCACGACAAGGACGACCAGGTGCTGCTCCCGATGCCGGATTCGGCGCATTGGAAGCGGGTTCGTTATTGGGGCGTCGAGCACTTCGTTGGCTTCCGCTACGGCAACGACCACCACGTGCTCGCGATCGGCTTCGTTCAAGAAGTGCCAGCCGGCACGCCCGTCACGACCGACACGTGCATGCGCCGCTTCGAGCAGTGGGGGCGGCCACAGACGAAGCCTTTCAACGTGAAGTTCGGGCCCTTCGCGGTGCATCACCAACGTTGGCGTAACCAACGGCTGGAGGTGCACGCGGTGGACGGTGAGTTTTCGGCCGCGTTCAGCACGACGTCCTTCTCGGCGGCGTGGGCCGCGTTCCCGGCTTACACCGACGGCTGCCTCATCTACGCGGTCGCGGTGCCCTGGCGGGATCACCCGGAATTGGCGAAGCAAGTGCGCGACCGCTGGGTGACGGAAGGCTTCGTGCAAATCGATGCGCGGACGACCGAGCGCGCCGTGCGCCAAGAGCCTAAATAAGCGCTTCCGTTCGGGGCGGATACGCGCGGGTGAGCACGTACGAGTGGCGAGTGATCGTCGGCCTGGCCTAGACTGCAGCCTTTGGTCGCGCGGAGGGAAGAAGCCTCGAGCCGGTGGCGTAAGAGCCCAAGGTTTCGACCGTGCGGACTTCGGAAGGGAAGATTTTCATGCAGATCAGGGCGAATCGGACGTGGTGGCTGCTTGTCGTGGGGCTGATGCTGAGTACGAGCGGCGCGCTCGCGGACCCTCGCTGGAATGACGTCGCGGCGCAGCCGCAGACCGACCAGGACAAGAACGAGAAAGAGCGGCAAGAGCGGGAAAAGAAGCGCGAGGAAGCCGAAAAGCAGCGAGAGCAGCGCGAGAAGGAGCGTGAGGCCCGCGAAAAGCAGCGCGAAGAGGCCGAGAAGAAGCGCCACGAAGAGCGCGAAGCGGCTGAAAAGAAGCGCCGCGAAGAGCACCAAGCAGCCGAGAAGAAGCGCCGCGAAGAACACGAAGCCGCAGAAAAGAAGCGCCGGGAGGCGCACGAAGCGGCCGAAAAGAAGAAGCGCGAAGAGCAACAAGCCCGCGAAAAGCAGCGCGAAGAAAACGAGAAGAAGCGCGAAGAGGCTGAAAAGAAGCGCCGCGAAGACCGCGAAGAGGCCGAGAAGAAGAAGCGCGAAGAGCAGCAGGAAGCCGAAAAGAAGCGCCGCGAAGACGCCGAAAAGAAGAGGAAGCCGTAGTCGCTTCTCGACCGCTCCGGAGCTAGCGCCGCATGGGGGGATTCATCGTTTTGGGGCGTTGCTTCAGGGGGGGGGGGAGTGCGAGAATTT
>JAQSWN010000129.1 GCA_029266615.1 Polyangiaceae bacterium | reverse complement strand
AGGAGGCTGCAGCCTGGTCGCCCAAAGACCTCCCGAACGAAGACTTGGCCAAGCTCGCCGCTCTCCCCGCGATGCTGGCGCTCAAGGCTAGCGACAAGGCAGCGAAGGCCGCCCGTGCAGCGGCCGCGCCGCCTTCGCCGCTGCCGTTTGGCTATGGCGCTTTCCCGCGCGGGCCCGGCGGGCGCGGGGCTCGCTAGTTGGCGTTGCGCTGCGCTGCGCTGTGACGACGCTGCGAAAGTAATTTTTGGGGGTGCTTCGTGTGTCGTGTTACGTTTCAGACGTCGGGCTAAACCAACCCCCGATGCCGGCACGGCCCGCCGGCGCGGCTATGCGCTGATTTTGAAGTAACGCGAAAACCGGTGCCGATACCCGGTGAAGTGTACGGCGGCAAGAGTCGACGGCCTGGGCCCCGTCGTGAGCCAAGAATCCCTGACTAGAGCGCCGCACGGAAAAGACCCCTCACCTGAGGTGTTGCCGTGCACGCTATTTTTCAATCCATTCTCGCCGACGTCCAACGACGCGGCCTTCAGCCAGTAGCCAAAGACCTTCAAGTCTCTCGTCTGGCCCTTGCCGGCGCTCTGCTCGGCTGCGCGCAGCAAGGCACTGTGACGCTGATCGAGCAGCGTTGGCGCGCTCTCCCGACGTTGGAGGCGCGGCCATGAACACCAAGGATTGGGCCGACCAAGCCGTCGCCGAGCTTCCGGCGCTCTGCACCAGCGGCGAGGCTGCCGCGTTCCTCCGCGTCTCGGTCCGACAGCTCTACCGATACTTGAGCGTCGGCAAGCTGCCATCACTGCAGCACGACAAAGGAAGCCAGGTTCTGATCCCGCGCATCGCGCTGGCGAAGTATCTGCGCGAAGCCGCGAGGGCGGCGTGAGCTACCTTAAGCCGGTCGAGGTGAACGCCGACGCGCAGGCGGCCGGCGAGCTGCTAGCCGAAGCTGTGTTCGCTGGGCGACGCAAACCGAGGTGCCCGTGCGGCGCTGCCGCCGGGCAAACGGTGGTGAAGGTCGACCGACTCGGGCCCACGCTGGCGATTGATCTGCACCTCCGTTGCGGTCGATGCGAAAGGGCGCTCCGGGCCGCAACGGAGACTGTGTGCGCGGCGTCAGGCCCAGTTGGCTCGAGCGAACCGAAGCCGACGCGACGCTTCTCTGGTGATGGGGTCACGTGCGACGACGCGCGACAGCTCCGTCGGTGTGACGCCGAGCTCGGCGGCAGTGGCCACGAAGTCGTTTCGCTCGCGTAGGGCGCGAGCAACGAACCTCGCATGTTGGGCAGATCCGGTCAGTGAATTGAGATCCATGGGGCACTCCTCTTGCGGCACGTGGCCGCCAAAGAACACGGACGAACGATGACTCTACTGGCGCTCCTACAGTCTGCAAACGAGACGGCGATTCACAAAGCATCTTCCGCACTTGAAGATTCGATCGCGCGCTCGAACTTCGAAGCGTTGTGGGAGTGGTGCGACTCCTGGCCCTTCGCGGATCAGAGCAACCTGAGCGCGCTCGCAAGGGATTCCGGAGCCGAGGCCGTCGACATTGGCTTCGTCGACACCCTGCTCGACGACATGTGGAATGACGAGACGCAGCTATTGGCTAGTGATTCGGAGCGCCAAGCGCAGCTGCTAGCGTACTTCGCCCGTCGCCCCGCTTTGACCGATGCGGAGCGGGCGGCCGTGCAGGCGTACGCCGATGCGGCATTCCCGCGCGGCGAAAAGCTAAACCGCCCGGACGTCGGCAGCCGTGTGCAGATCATTCGCGACCTCGTGCACACCTGCCCGGGCGGGGGCACTGACGCATTCGTCCGCGACTACGTTCGCGAGCTTCCGCCAGGCTGGCGTGATTCGATCGTCCTGGACCTCAAGGCGGGGGAGCACCCCGTCGTCTGCAGGTGGACGGCTACGCGGGAGAAGATCTCCGCGACGCAAGCGTGGTGCCGGAACTACAGGTACCGCGACCAGCCGCGTTTCGAAGCTCTCGAAAGCCTCTGGTTCGAGGGTGAGCGCGTCGTCATTCCGGCGGCGGTCTCGCGCGCGACGGTGACGATCGAACAGCTCGCCAAGCCCCGGATCACGGCCACGCCGTCCACCGTCACCCCGACGGGTCTCGAGCCGCTCGACGCCGTACTCGCGACTGGCGGGATTCCTAGCGGCGCGCGAGTCGGGATTCAGGCGTCCACGGCTCAAGGCAAGACGGCGCTCATGCTCGAGATTGCGGAAGCGTGGGCAGCCCGGGGAGCGCGCGTCGTGTGGGTGGCAACGGCGGACGAGCCGCGTGAATCTGTCATGGCTCGTCGGCGCCAGCGACACGGCATGCCGCGAGCGCAGGCCCTCACGTCGACCGACGAGACTGCGCTCGAGCCGCGGCTTTTCGTGGTCGACGGACGCGACCACACAATCGAAGAGGTGCTCGCGCTCTCGCCAGCGCCTGCCCTGCTCGTGCTCGACCCCGTCTCTAAAGTCCGCATGCGCGACGGCGCCGCGGATCCCGTTGTCCGGATCGGGGGCGTCTTAGACCTCGTCGAGGCAAGCGGCTGGACGGTCCTCATGAGTGCGCCCGTCGTACGCGGAGCCGGCAGGCGCGTAGCGACCGAGCGCGCCCTTGGCGGGTCAAGGATCGAGGCCGGCGCGACGCTACTGCTCGAGCTCTCACGCTCGGGCGACAACCTGACGATCGGCGTCGTTAAGAGTCGACTTGGCGGCGAGGGAATGGAGGTGGCGCTTCGGCTCGACGCCGAGCGGCAGCGCGTCTTGGCGGCTCCGTCTGATGCCGGGGCGTTGTCCGTCGAGGAACGGATCTGGCGGGACGTGCGGGCCGTTCTCGCGACGGATGGGCCGCGCGTGGCGCGAGCCCTCGCCGATAAGGTGCGTGGCAGGAAGACGGCGGTTCTGGCCGTGGTGCGCCAGCGTCTTGCGACCGGTGAGCTGCGCCAGGTCGAAGGAAAGGTCGGTCTGCCGTGACGGCACTACGCCGGTTCCCGCGGGCGGTTCCCATGCGGTTCCCTACGCCGGAACCGGATAAGGGAACCGGCACATACCAGTATGAATCCCGCGGGTTGCGGCCGGTTCCGTGGGCGGCCTGGTTCCCGGCCGTTCTGAGTGCTGCGGGAACCGGCGTTTCTCGGGAGAATCTTGCAGGTTTTGACGTGCGCGCTTCCCCGGTTCCCGCGCCTATATATCCGAAGGGATATAGGCGGGCGCGGGGAGAACAAGGGAGAGCGGAACCGGCTCGCCGGGTGAGCACCCCGGCCCTGACACGTTTGGAGAGTCCTTTGCCTCTAGTGGGGTCTTTTGCTTTGCCGGCCCCATCGAGTTTTGCCTTGGGCGAACGCCCAAGCGCTGCCGTTCGCCACAAGCGGCGTACGGCGTTCGCCCGTGAGGTCACACCATGAAATACGTCAACGAAGCGCACCGACTGATCCACTTGTCCGGGACCGGCCCGCGCCCGCTCGCTCGAGCCGCCGGCGTCGCGGTGTCGACGGCGGCAGCCTGGGCCGCCGGAAAGAAGAAGCCCGGCACGGATGAAGCCAAGATCGCCGTCGAGCTCAAGCTGCGGGTTCCCCGCGAGTCTTGGGCCATGGCGCCGGGCTTCTTCAAGAGTGAGGGGCAATTGCAGCTCTGGCTCACGTCGCACCCGCACTGCCGAGCGATCGACCACGACTCGAGCCCGTGCCCGATTTGCGACGCCTTCGAGGCAAATCCAGAGCCTGCCTCGCATGGGCAGAGGTCGCTTGCCGAGATCTGCGCGATAGCGAACGGCGCTGTGTTGGTCCGGCAATGACAGAAGGCGACGTCGCCGACCTCAAACTGCGCGCCGCGATCGCTCGTTTCGCGGGCGTCGGCGAGGCGCTTGATGCGGCCGCCAGCGAAGTGAACGTGCTGGCGTGGCTCGCGAGTAAGGCCGCGCGCAGCGCAGCTCAAGCCAAGCGCCGGACCCGCACGGCAACGGCGCGCCGGCTCGAGCTGCTCGACTGGCTCGGGGTCATTGCTGGCGGCAGAGACCCGGGCGCCTGCCAACGCTTCGAGGTCGGCGGCGGGCGTCGAGCGCTCAAAGCGACCCGAGGGCTGGCGGCGGCGGCGGCGCGGCTCACCGGCGAGTCAGTCGACTCGTTCCGTGACGCGCAGCGGGAGCGCCGACGCCTTGGCACTCGAGTGCGCCAAGACTGAAACCCATGTGGGCGGGCGCTCGCGCCGTCCTGCCCACATCACGCGCGGCGAGGCTCGGCCATCATCGGGGAATGATCGGCAAGCTACTCAGTGGGCACGACCTCCGCCGCCTCGCCGTGACCGCGGAGTGTTGCGAGGAAACCGCGCGGCGCTTCCTGCTCGGTCAGCCGGTGCGCACTACCAGCCGCGTACGGCTCGAGCGCGCCGCGGCGACGCTTGGCGTCGTGCCGGCGTCCCCGCAGCTTGGCGCCGGAGACTTCGAGCACTCCGCTGCCGGGGGGATGCGCGCGTGACTGTGCAGGCTGCAGCTTCCTGGCTTCTCGCGGGCAACTACTCGCGCTTGAGTGAAGCGGAGTTACAGGCACTGGGCGCCAAGCCGAAGAAGGCTGGCTTGACGTGCTTGCGCACGCCGGGCGGGCACACGGCGTTTTTCGAGAGCGACCTAGTCGCGGCCCTCGAAGTCAGCGGGCAACTGCAGCCCCTGCACGCCTTGATCCGGGTCGATCCTCAGAAAACGCTCGAGCGCCTCGACGCGCCGACATTACGCAAGGAAACGAAAATGGCACAGACGAAGACGCGCGCCTATCAGTCGCCGATGGGCGATATCCCGAGCAAGGATAAGAAGAGCGCGAAGGATGGCAACGGCGCGACCGCCCGCGATCTGATCAAAGTCGTCAGCAAGAGTGCGAACGACCCCAACGACCCGAAGCAGGAGCAAGCGAAGGAGCTTCTTCGGCTTCTGACCGCCTTCCTCGACGACGAAGACGAAACGGAAGCTTCTGCGGAAGAAGACGCCCGCGACGCGACCCGCCCCAATGGCACCCCGCCGGCGGCGCGCGTGCGCGTTACCAACCTGTCGCCGTACGCGGCGCAGCTGGACTCGCAAATGGGCCTGTCGACCGCGGGCAAGGGCGTCCGCGTCCAAGGTGACCGATTGATTCTTAGCTCGACGCAGCCCAGGGGGATGCGATGAACCCCCAAATCAAGGTGGCTGAAGCGCGTTGCGCCGAGCTAGCCAAGCTCGGGTCCAAGATGGCGGCGCGGTGCGAGGCGGCCGCGCGTAGGCTCGGCGACGCGGAGGCCGACGAAGCGAAGCACGCAGAGCGACTCAGCGCCGCCGAAGCAGCTTACGCCGACGACCCGACCGACAAGAACGCCAGCGCGATCGGCAAGTCCCGCGACGCGCTCGAGCTCGCCCGCCTCAGGTCGCGGAAGCCGCGCGCCGAGCACGAAGCCGCTCTCGCCGCGCGCGCCGCGTGGACGGCCGAGAAGGAGGCGGCCGAAACCGCCCTTGCCTCCGCCCGGGAGGCCGCGCGAATGGCCGAGTTGATGCAACGTGCAAGCGTCGTCGAGTTTCGTCGCCGCACTTCGGCTGACTTCGCCACGATCTTGGACGCGCTGAACGACCTTTCTGCCGCGGCGGCCAGGATCGATCAGGCTTTTGCCGAGGCCAACACCGCCGCACGCGAAGCTGGCGAGCGTGATCTCGGCGCCTTCCACCGTGTGGCACCGATTCTGCGCGCTGCTGTCGCTCAGTACGGTGCCAGCGGGCTCATCAATCAGGGCGGCTTCTACAAGGCCGCCCGCGCTAGCGAGCACGGCCTAGCTTCGGCGCTGTCGATCTCGCTGCTCGATGCGATCAAGGCTCACGCGCAGAACGCCGGCGTGGTGCCAAATGACCAGGCCGCGTCCCTGCTCGAGCGTGTGTTTGCGTGCCGAACCGCCGGCGAAGGCGAGGCGCTGATCGCGGCCGCCGAAGCCGAAGTCAGGGCCAAGACCGACGCCGCCGCGCGCAAGCGCTGGGAGGAAGTCGAAGGCCCCGCGCACGCTCGTGAGCAGGCTCGGCTGAGCCGCGAGTCCGGCGGCGCTGGCTACCTGAGCTGATGGGCGCCAAATGAGTTTCCAGAAGTCACCCGGCCCGGTGTGGAGCGGTGTGGAGATCTCACCGCCCGGCGTTGCTACTTTCCGCCGCCAGTATCAGAGCGACCGGGTGACTTCGAACGTGGCGCGCGAAGGGAACATTCGCCCTCTCCTCCCCACGAAACCCGCGGTAGGCGCACGAGCCGCGGCGTGATGCTTCTTCGATCGTGAGTTTTGAGTCATGCCGAAAAATCTTGTTGCCGAATTCAGTCAGCCAAACATCGTTTCCGTTCCGGTTGGCGGCGATCCGCGTACGGCTTCTAGCATCGAGCCCGCGCTGCAAGAGCTGACCAATCGGACGTTCACTGCCGACGAGTCGCTGAAGTCGTTCGGCGTAGACCCGAGGCGCTACGGCGCGCAGTGCGACGGCGTGACCGACGACCGCGAAGCGATCATGGATGCGATCGACGCGCTCGATATCGTCGGCGGCGGCACGCTGAAGTTTCCCGCAGGCACGATCGCGGTCGACGACGACGGCGCGTCAAACGCGATCTTGCTGGAAGGTCGGCAAAACATCACCCTTGCCGGCGCGGGACGCGGCCGCACGATCCTAAAGCTGAAGAGTGGGGCCGAGTCGGGCGTGGTCAATATCGTGGACTCTGAGAACGTCGCGATCCTGGACATGACGATCGACGGCAATCGCGCGAACGTGGAAACCGTCTTGCACGGTATCCGGACGTTCGGCGACGTCGCGGGCCTGACGATCGAGCGCGTCGAAGTCAAGTCTTCGCAGGGCTACGGCATCGGCTTGCAGGGCGCGCAGAAGCGCCGCGTCTGCATCAACGATGTGTGGATCCACGACACCGGCTCGGACGGAATCGACGTAAAGAACACCGACGACAATAACGAACAGTGCTTCATGACGAACGTCACTGTTTGGGACTTCGGGAAGAACCTCGAAACCTCGGCGTCGAGTCCGCAGTCAGGCGTCGACGTGCGCGGCCCGTGGCAGCTCACCAACATTTGGGTAACCAAACCCTCGAACACAGGCGCGGGTATTCGCCTCCGCGAAGGTGATCCCGGTGGCGTAAGCGGTTTGGGCGCGCACAAATCCCACCTCACGAACTTTCACGTGGTCGGCGCCGGCGGCGATATCGAGCTCGGCCTCGAGATCAACGTCGACGACGTCTCGGTCAGCAACGGATGGATCGAGAATTGCTTCCGCGGTGTGAGCATTCTCGGGAAGCGTGCCGTCGTCATGGGCGTGACGGCGTCCGCTTGCGTCGACGACGGGTTCTTGGCTGCCGCGGACGGCGCCGCGCCCTTTGGTGCGGAGTCGGCGACGCTGATGGGCTGCCGCGCACTCAACAACGGCGGCGACGGCTTCAACATTCAGAACGACTACTGCCAACTTGTCGGAAACCTGGCCACGGGCAACACGGGCAACGGCATCGGCATCGGCGCGAGTGTGCTCGAGACGGTGCTGCAGGGTAACAATGTGCTTGGCAACGGCGGCGCGGTCAGCGACGCGGGCACTGACACCCACGCGCAAGGGAATATCGGGTGGCGAACCGAGGCGTCGCTAGTGACCGGCCCGCTCGCGTGCGACGACACGGGAGCCAAGACTGCCACGATCCCTCACGGCCTCGGCGCCGCGATGGCTTTGCAACTGCATCACTTCGCCGCGTCGGTCGTGATGGATACGAACGTGTCCGACTACGAAATCTCGATGCTGCGAATCGAGTCCGTAACCAGCACGCAAGTTACCGTTCGCGCGGTCGTGAAGGTCGCGAGCGCGACACCCGGCGCAACGTTCAAGATCGCCGTCAAAGCTCAAACTAGGCCGTAACATGGACTTCGCGGAGTTTCTGCAGGCATCAGCCGGTGACCTGGCCCGGCTCAAGAGGACGCTCACGACGCTCGGCAGCATCGACCGGACGGAAGCAGCCGAGATTTCCCGACGAGATCCGGCGACGGTCACGAAGTGGCGTGCGCAAAACGCCGACTACGGCGCAACGGCTCGCGCCAATCTAGCAGGCATCCAGGCCGCCCTTGCCGATCTTCGCCGCAAGGTTCAGGTGTGCGAGCGCTTGCTCGAAGAAACGCAGCTCACGATCGAGACGACGGACCAGATCAACGCGCGCATCGCCGAGCTTTGGCCCGCGCGGGTTTCGGAAGTGTCGTGATGACCGAGAAAGCGCCCAATGGCTGACCAGACTTCCACTTTTGCCGTAGCGCTCGAGGACGGAACCAGCGAGGTCGCGAAAGACGCCGCGAGTGCGCTCGAGCACCTCAAGTCCGCCTTGCAGGATGATATGGCGGCGCTGAAGGGCATGAATCAGGCAATGCGAAACCTCAAGTCCGCAGGGCTGGAGGGTACCGCTCAATTTAAGGCGTTGAAGGACGAGATCACGGCGCAGAAGGCGGCGATCGGCGCGGCGCAGCAGTCGATGATTAAGCACGGTGGCAGCGTCAAGGATATCGTTCGCGGCGAGCTCGCCGCGGCGAAGGCGGCCCAAAGGCTCAAAGAGGATCTGTCTGCGGCGAAGGAAGCAGAAGACGCCGCGGCCAAGGCCGCGAAGGAAATGGCGGCGCAAGCGAAGGAAATGGCGGCGCAAAAGGCCGCCGCCGTGAAAGCCTCGCTTGCCTATGCTGCGGCGTTTGCGGCTGTCGCTGTCGCTGCGGTAAGGGCCGCCGCGGCCGTGCTGTCGTACGCGATCTCATCTTCCGACGCCCGGCGGAACGAGCGGCTTGCGCTCGAAGGCCTCACGAAGACGCGCAACTGGTATGGCCTAGCTGCGGGTTCCGCGTCCGACCTTCAAGCGGCGATCGATAGGGTCGGCGACTCGAGCTCGCTCGGTCGCGATAAGCTCGTCGAAATGGCTTCCGGCCTCTACCGGGCGAACCTCCGCGGAGCGGCGCTCGAACAGGCCCTTGAAGGGGTCGCAACGGCCTCGGACGTGGCCGGAGATGCCCAGGGCGAAATGTACCGAGCCATGTTCGTCAGCGCGGGGGCATACGGCAAGAACACCAAACAGGTTCTCGACGAGGTGCGCGCGCGTTTCGGGGCTATCGCCAAGATGAAGGCCCTCTCGCTCGACGCGCAATCGCGCAAGATGCGAGAGAACTTCGCGCGCATCTTCTCAGGGCTGAACTTGGACAGTTTCCTTGGCGTGCTGAAGCAAGCGAACGACATGTTTTCTCAGACAACGTCGTCAGGTAGGGCCCTAAAAACGATCGTTGAGTCGCTGTTTCAGCCGCTGATCGACTTCGTTGGGGGGCAGGGCGTTCTCGTGAAGCGGTTTTTTCAGGGTGCGACGATTGCGGCACTGCTCATGACGATCGGCGTTCTGAAAATTCGCAACGCCCTGCGCTCCGCGTTCGGCGACAGCGAGATTCTGCAGAGCCTCGACATGCAGACAGCGGCCCTTTATCTGGGGGCGGCCGCGTTCGGCGCCCTCGCCGGCGTCGTCGCCGGCTTGGCGGCGGCGTTCGTGATCCTGGTCGCTCCGATCGCCCTAGCCGCGGTCCGTCTGTACGGCTTCTATCGGATCGTCATGGGCGCGTGGGACACCCTTTCGAATCTCGACTTTGGCGAGATCGGCCGAAACCTGATCAATGGTTTCGTCAACGGCATCAAGAGCGGCGTGAATGCTGCCGTCAGTGCCGTCGAGGCGATGGGCGACCGCGCCATGACGGCACTGAAGAAGAAGCTCCAAATCTTCTCGCCGTCTCGCGCTTTCGCCAAGCTGGGCATGCAGATTCCCCGCGGCGTTGCCGTGGGCGTCACGGCCGGCACCGGCGAAGCGACCGGCGCCATTCGGCAGATGGCTGCCAAGACCGAAGGAGCTTACGGCACGGAACCCGGCGCGGGCGGCGACGCGACCGCCGGCGGTAGGGCGCCGTCCAACTCGGTCAATGTCAACCTGGTCGTAAACGTCACGGCGAAGGGCGATGACGCGCAAAGCGTCGGCGAGTCCGTCGGCGAGATCGTGCGGCGCGAGCTCAAGCAGCTAATGGCAGGCGTGGCGATCGGGATGGGCGCGCGGTCGCCGGCGCAGTGACCAGGAAAGCGAGGCCACCAGTATGGAAGCGTTTGCCGCAATCAATGACACGTCGCTTGCATCGGTCCGGCTGACGGTTGCCGCGCAAGGGCCATGGTTTGCCGATTGCGTTTTCGTGGGAGACGCGCCGGACATTACGGGGCGCGTGCGCCTGCAGATCGGCGAGCTCACGCTCAGCGGCACGATCGCACCGCAGAGCGACGGCACGCATGGCTTGCAGCGCCGTTGCCGCGTTGTGGCGGGCGCCGGCGGCTGGGGCGTGCTCGTATCTCCGAAGGATTACCACAGCGACGCGGGGGTGAAGGCTCGGACCGTCGCGGATGACGTCGCGCGCGCCGCGGGGGAAGCGCTGGGAACGTTTGCGCCCGGCGCCGAGCGGGTGGGCGTTGACTACCTTAGGCAAGCCGGCCCCGCTTCGCGCGTGCTCGAGGACGCGGCACGCGGTGCGCCGTGGTGGGTCGACTACGCCGGCGTAACGCACGTCGGGGCGCGACCGACCACGAACCCGGACCCGTCGGTGTACGAGGTGCTCGAGTACGACCCGCTCACGCGGCGGCTAACGCTCGCGGCGGACGACCTGACCAAGCTGAGCGTCGGCGCCGTGCTGACCGAGCGCCTCGACGAGCCACAGACGATCCGCGAGCTCGAAGTTGTCGTCGAGGGCGGCAAGCTCCGCGTCAAGGCGTGGTGCGGAGGAACGGCGAGCTCCGCAGGTGAGCTCGCGGATCTGCTGAAGGCGATCGTCGCGCGCGCGACCGACGAGAAGCTGTTCGGCAAGTACCGTTACCGGGTTGTCTCCCAGGTAGAAGGTCGGCTCAACCTGCAGGCCACGAAGAAACGAGCCGGCTTACCCGACGCGGTCGCGGTGTCGATGTGGCCCGGCGTTGCCGGAACACACGCGGTCTTCGATTTGGGCGCGGGCGGGAACCAGGGCATCGAAGTGCTCGTCGAGTTTATCGAGGGCGATCGGACACAGCCTGTGGTGACCCACTTCGTGGGGAAGGACACGCCGGGCTTCGTGCCACGTGAACTCGTGCTGTGTGGCGGGCATCAGCCGGTCGCACGTCAGGGCGATACCGTCGAGGTGCTGCTGCCGCCGGCGGTGTTCTCAGGGACGATCAACGGAGCGCCGGCGACCGGCGTCCTGACGTTCCCCCTCATGAAAACGCAAGGCGTCATCACGACGGGCAGCCCGAAGGTGAAGGCATGAAACTAACCGATCCGCAGTTGAAGCACGCTTGCGATCAGCTTGGGCTCGCGCTGACGGCTTTTCAGCATCGCGCCTTTGAGCTCTACGGCGTTGTGCCAACCGCCGACGACCTCGTGAGCGCGGCAATGGCCGCCGTCGCCAGGTTCAGCACGCAGCCGTTGCCGACGGGGCCCATCGTGAGCCTGGCGGAGGCGCGCGCCGCGAAAACGCCCGTGGTCATGAACCAATTCAACGTCATGATCCCGGACCTTGCGCAGCTCGACAGCATCGCCATCCGCCTGCATGGCGAGGCGTCGCACGTCACGCGGTCGCTTGTCGCGAAGGATGCCTTCGAACGCGGGCTAGCGGTACTCGGCCGCGAGCCTTGAACGCCGCGGCCCGTGGTCACGGTCCAGTTTGGGCGGCAATGCTGCGACGCTCGCGATGCGACCGGAAGTAGTCGATCAAGAGCTTCGCTTGGCGTCGTGCAGGCTCGAGATCTTGCTCCCGCACCCGCATGCCGCGCATCAGTTGGTTTCGGGTATCGAGCAACGTGCGTGCGCCTTGCGAAATGCTCCTGGGCATCTTCTGCTGGATCGCCGCGAAGACCTTGTCGATCGCTACCTGCTTCCGAGGAGAGAGACACGCGAGTCTGATCGCGTAGGCGCGGAGCTCCTGCTCAAACTCGATCGCTAGCGCCATGAGGGCGAGTTCAGGAGCCGACGAACCCGCCTCGTTGGATATCTGTTCCGCTACGGGCGGCAGTGCCATCCCAGCGGCGATCGCTTCTTCGAGCGTCTCGGTCGGCTTCGTCGGCATTGCTGCGGCAGGAGCCGCGGTCGCTGTCGGCGCGGGCGAGGGCAGCTCCGGAAGCGTCTCGGAAGGCGTTGTCGGCAGATCTAGCGTGGCGAGCTCTTGGGCTGCGGGCGCCAACTCCACTCCCCAGGCCTTGGTAATTCGCTTCGCGAGCGCCGCGACTTCGCCGCGGAACGAGAGCGCGAGGAACACGGCCGCGGCAGGCCAGGTGTACGGGGCAAAGGCGGTCACGACCTTCGCAAAAGCATCCCAGTCAAAAGTGCACACGGCGCGAATCGAGCCATCGCAGCCGGCGGGCGTCAACGCAGACGTGTTGCTTACCCTTGCACGCATGCCCGAAGGCCGCGAGTATCCACGCTGATGCTCGCACGTCTGATTGAAACGTGGAACGCGCTTCCGCGCGCGTCCGGCAGCCACCTGCAGGAACGGCTTTGGTTCGACCTCAAGGAAACCTACGCCTCCGGCAAACGAGCGGAGATGGCGAAAGACGTCGCCGCGTTCGCGAACGCCGAAGGAGGGGTGCTGATTATAGGCGCCAAGGAGGGACCGACGGAGCGCAGATCGCGCGGCGCGAATTCGTCACACGTGTGGTGAATTGGATTGAAACCTACACGCCATGAATGCGATTCAGAAATGAAAGCGGCGCCGCGCTGTTACTAGCAGCCGGCGCCAGACCACCACGGAAAGGGACCCCGCAATGGCTCAACCTCTCTCGCATTCGCACACTGCTTCGTCAACCCGCCTCGACGACGTTGCTACCGCGCTTCGCGCGCTCGCCGACGACCTCGTGAACCGCACGCCCCTCACCACGTACCCCGAACCGTGCGAGCCGCCGAGCGAGCGCATGGTCGCTGTCTTCGAGGCCGTGCTGCACGGTGCCGAGGGCGAGCTAGACGACGCGGAGCGCTCCTACCTGAAGCGGCTGGGGCCGGCGGCGGAACGGCTGCTCACGCCCCGGCGACGGCTCACGTGACGCTGACCGACGACCAACTCGATGCCGTGCGCCGCGTCGTGGCCGAAGAGCTCGACGCGGCGCTCTCACGCCACCTCGCGGTGAGGTCAAAGCCCCGTGCGGGTCTGCTGACGCTCGAAGAGGTCGCGGCCGTCTGTCACGTGTCGCCGGAGACGGTGCGGCATTGGATCTGGGAAGGCCGTCTCACGGCGTACAAGCCAGGTCGGGCCCCGCTCGTGAAAGAGTCGGAATTGCTCGCCTTCGTCGAAGCGAACGAAACGACTAAAAAGCGGGTTGCTCGGCGCAGGCGGTGAACGGCAGTGACGCAGCGTCAACTAGCTGCTTAGGTCCACGTCTTCCTCCGAGCCGTCGGCACGACGAATCTTTGCGTGCGCGGTTGCGGACTGTTTCACGACGGCCGTGGGCGGTGTCACTTCATGTGCGGTCGAAGCGGGCGCTGAACTCGCACTCGCCCCGAGCAACTCACCCAAGTCGAGTCCGCCAATGCGATCTTCGGAACGCGCTTCGCCGAGGAACGCGATCAGGCCCGTCTTGCTAAGCCACGGCGCGAGGTCGGGGCGGCTCGCGACGTCGGGGACCGGCGGGTGCAGGGCGACCGTTTCAAGTGCTCCCAGCAGTTCAGGGCGTTGCAGGGCGGCTTCAACGAATCGGGGCCACCCGATCTCTAGTGCGGTGATCCTTCCGAGTTGTCGAAGTGAGGGCGCGCCTGCGGTGCCGAGGCGTCCGAGGCTTTGCAGGACGTAGTGCCGGAGACGAAAAAGGTTGAGGAGCTGCTTTGCCCGTCGAGGGCTGAAGCTCAAGTATGGTGCGAGCTCGAGAATGATCTCACCCACCTCCGCGTTGTCGCTGGCAACATCTCGAAGCGTTCGCGAGGGCCGCGGGGCGGCGGATCTCTTCTTGACGGTGACGCCAGTCGGCGGGGGAAGCGCTGTGCCGATCAGGGATTCAACGAACGACCTAAAGCTGTCTGTTCCCGTCCTCGGTAGCCGAAACGGCAACTGGAAGAACTTTTCGAGGAACTCATACCCATAGGAAACCGCAGCGTCTTGATCCAGCTTGCCTACCGCGTCCCGCTCGTCAACGACGAACGGAATGGATTTCTTGTGCGCGACGGCGATGCCCGCAGCCACCTTGCGCCGGTCAATCGCGACCAGGAAGACGATCGGCGCGTGGTCGGGAGCTACAAGATTTACGGCCTTGAGTAGCTGCGCCGCTTGGTGAGGATCGCATCGGTCGACGTCATCAATAAGAACGAAGACTCGTTCATCCTTGCCCACGTGGGTTTTCACGTAGGCTTCGAAGTCCTCGCGGAAGGACGTCAGGAAAGAGACCTTGGCCGCATAGTCGGGGCGTTGCAAGTAGGTGCGCAGTTTGAAATTGAGGTCGGCGTTCCGTGCGCGCGCGGCCGCAACCAGCAAGGAGATCGCACCACTACCGCCGACGGCCTGGAGCTTCCAAGCCTTCGCTTTTGCCAGCCACTCTGCCGATAGCGGCAACACGTCGAGCAGCGAGTCGAGGAGCTTTGGCAGGTGCGGCGAAAACGGTGCCGTGAGGACCACGACGCACGCAATCGCGAAGAACAGGAGCGGGCGCAGCCCTTCAGAACGATCAAACTGGACCGCCCAGTACTTGAGAGCGGCCCAAGGGCGCCCCATGACAGCGGGCTTGCATTGCTTGATGAACTCGAGAGCGAACGACGCCCACAGCGACTGGTCAGTCTCGTGGCGCCATGGGTTGAAGGTGACAACGCGAGCCAACTTCCTCGGAGCGCGCCCCTCCTTGGTGCGCGAAAACCGGCGCCGGACGCGAGCCCACCAAGAAGGATTTTTCGCGACGAGCGCGACAGCGAGCTGCGCGAGGAATGACGACTTGCCCGCTCCCCAAGCGGCCTCGACCGAAATGGCGAAGGGGGTCGTCGTCGCCGGGTTCACCAAGAACTCAGCCACCGCCTCCACGTACGGAGCAAATCCCAGGCGATCTTCTTTTGTCGGAGAGTCGCTAGTGCTTTCGCCTCGCGCCTCGGGGAGGATCGGTGGGTCGGCTTGCACGCTTGACGCGCCCGAGCGCGCCCCTGACCGACTGCCGCTGCTTGAAGTTGTTGGGGTAGCAGCCGGAATCGGAACCGGCCGCCGCCCCTGCCGAGATTCCTCGGTTGGCGCCTCGGCAGGCGTTTGCCGCCGCGGTGCCACTGGTTGATCTGCCACGTTCGTCGGTTGCTCCAAAGGCGGAAGTGGCACGTCGGCCCCTGGGCGCGTCGGCGTCGATTGCTGCGGTCGCGGCGACGCGCTCGACAGGTCGTCTTGAACAGTGGCCCCTGGTGCGGGGTTGGGACTTGAAGACGCACCCTTGTCGGCCAGCGGCACGGAGGCGGCGGGACCGCCAAACGTCGACACGTACTTGCCCCCGTCAGCTCGCAGTACTCTGCCAACACGTGCCGGCGGCGGGCTGCCGGGGGGCGCACCAGAAACGACTTGGGGCGCCGGCGGGAGTGTCGGCTGCACGGGAGTCAACGTCCCCGAAACCACCGCACCCGCCGTCAAATGTGCTTCGAGGTTTCCCGCCGTGCCGCTGGCGTTGTTGTCGACGTTCGCGACGGCGGCCGCCGTAAAGTCGTCGGTGATGTCCGCAGCTACGCGACCCTCGACGGGACCTTGGTCTGCAGGCGCTGGCGCTCGCTGTGCGCCGCCAGACGCGATGGGAAGCGCAAATGCTTCGTCCTTCTCGGTCGCGATGCCCGGCTGATGTAACGTCACCTTTCGCGCCGGCTCGTCGGGCTCGTCGGGTCCGATGGCGACCGGAGCGATCGCCTGGCCGAGCGTTGGTGTTCCCACCTGCTCACCGGACTCAATGCCCACCGGACCGATTACTTGATCTCGCGGCTTGTCGGTCACGGGTGGACGCTAGACGCCCGCTCGCCGGCCAGCAACGTCGCCCCGATCGAGGTACCCGCTGGAGTACCCGGAGCGCGGCTCCGTTCGCGCCCCGCATCGCGATTCGGCATGAATCCTGGCGCACCCCGTAGGATTCGAACCTACGACCCTCGGATTCGAAGTCCGATGCTCTATCCAGCTGAGCTAGGGGTGCGAAGCGGGGCGGAGACTTGCGCGCCGAGGCGCATTCGTCAAGCCCGCAGATTTGCACGGTGATTCGGGCTCCGGGCGGGGCTCCGGCCGGCGCGCCGCTGGCGGTCACGCCTCGAAGGCAGCCTCGCCGGTCGTCAAACCGTGAGTCGGCGGCTGCGTGCGGCGACGGTCCAACGTTGCTGAGCCCGGCCGCCTTTGACGACCACGACCTCCGAGTGGAGGTTGATGGTCGGGCAGATGTGCCAGGGCAGGGCGTACACGGGCGTTCCGGGCGGGTAGTCGGCGGCGCGCGCGGTTTCCACGACGAGGTGCTCTTCGCTGTGCCCGACGAGCTTGGCGTCTTCCAGACCGAGGAGGAGCGCGCGGGGTTGCGGCATCTCCGAGCCGACGGATTTGTGGCCGAGGTCCAGGCAAACCCGGTTGGGGAGAGGGCGGCTGGTCACGCGGGTGAGGAGCGCGGCAGCGGGCAGGTAGTCGAGGTCGGGGAGGGTCGTGCCGTAGCCGTAGTCCCAGAGGACGGACGTGCCGGGGCTGCACTCGACGTCCCCGCGCGAGGCGAGGAGCGGGAAGGTGGGGGTGCCGCCGCAGACGAGGCGTGAGACGGTGAGGCCGGCGCTGCGGAGGCGATCGCGCAGGGCGAGGACGGGAGCGATCGCGGCTTCGCACTTGGCGCGGCGCTCGGCGAAGTCCGTGTCGTGGATGTGACCGTCGTAGGCGTGAAGCCCGACCGCGCGGAGGCCGGGCAAGTCGTGGACGACGCGGTACAGCTGGGCCGCAGAGTCGCCGGGGGCGATGCCGGAGCGATGCATGCCGCAGTCCAGGTCGAGCAGCACGTCTACACTGACACCGGCGGCGGTCACGACTTGGGAGACGTGATGCGCGACGGATGGATCGTCGACGATGACCGCGAAGCGGGTGGCCGGAAATGCCTGAATGAGCGCGACCAAGCGAACCGCGCGGGGGCCGACGGGGGCATGCGCGAGGAGGACTTGCGGCGCGCCGGCAGCCGCGCACATCTCGGCTTCCGCGATGGTGGCGGCTTTGAGCTTCGTGACGCCGAGCGCGAGTTGTTTGACGATGACCTGGGGAAGCTTGTGCGTCTTGACGTGCGGGGTGAGCCGCTCGGGCCCGCCGGCTTGGGCGAGCATGCGGCGAAGGTTTTCGTCCAGCCGTTCTTCGTAGACGAGCAGGCTCGGTGAGTCGATTTCTGCGACGTTGTCGATGGCGTAGCTCGAGACGGCGGTGTCGAGCATCAGCCGGTAAGCTCCACGATCATCTCGATCTCGACGGCAATGTTCGCCGGCAGCGAGCCCATGCCCACGGCGCTCCGCGCGCCAACGCCTGCGTCCGGTCCCCACACCTCGGCGAAGAGCTCGCTCGCGCCATTGATGACCTCCGGATGCTCGTGAAAGTCGGACCCGGCGTTGACCATGCCCAGCACTTTGACGACGCGCGACACGCGAGAGAGCGAGCCGAGCTGGCTCTTGATGGTGGCAAGCAGTGAGAGGCCGGTTTGACGCGCCGCAAGCTTGGCTTGTTGGAGGTTCAAGTCCGTGCCCACCTTGCCGGTGATGAGCGACTTGTCGGCCAAGAGAGGGCCGTGACCGGACAGGTACGCCAGGGTACCGACGAGGACGAGCGGCTTGTACACGCCGACGGGCTTGGGGGCGGGGGGCAGCTCCAGGTTCAGCGCGGCGAAGCGTGCGTCAGCGTCCATGGCTTACTATCCGCTCGATTGGGCCAGGCGCGGCAAGCACTTTTGCTCCTCTGCATGGCCTGATCCGTTGCCTGGGGTATGCTCCAGCCCATGCAGGCGCTCCGGGTGGTCGCGCTAGGGTTGTCGGTCCTGGTCGGGTGCAACAACGTGGAGGTCAAGCGTCCCAAGCGCTCGGGGGAAACGATTCGCTATCGGCTCAAGCTGCGTGAGAATGCGGTCAGCCCCTCGGAGGCCTCGCGCTGCTTCGCGGCGTGTCAGTCTGCGAACAGTCCCAGCAAGTACGTGGACTGTTTGAAGGAGTGCCCCGGCTTCGAGTCCACGCCGGGCGAGTACTGCAGCAATACGGAGGTGCCGCCCGTCGCCGCGTGCCTCACGGTGAGGAAGATTCCGGTGACGAAAGAGCCGCCGACCGGGCTCATCGTGCTCGCGATTGTCGGACAAATGGCGCTCGTAGTGGGCGCGACGTCGCTCTGCAGCATCTCCAACAGCAACTGCGGCAGGTACCCTCCGCCCCGGTGATTGGCGGGGCCGCCCCAAGTTCGCTAAAAGCCGTGCGTGACCTTCGTTCCTGCTCACACTTTCGTCGGTGACTCCTCCGCGGCCAAGCTCGCGCTCGTGCTGCACGGCGCGCTCGGTAGCGGTACCAACTTGCGGAGCCTCGCGACCAAGCTCGCCAAGGAGCGGCCCGAGTACCGCGTCTGTCTAGTGGATCTGCGGCATCACGGCGAATCCCAGGGCGCGCCGCCGCCCAACACGCTGGAGGCGTGTGCGGCCGATCTCGCCGCGCTCATCGCGCAGGTCGGGCAGGAGCCGGACGTCATCGCCGGGCACTCGTTCGGTGGGAAGACAGCGCTGATGTTCGCGCAGTCGTTCCCGAGCCGTGCGAAGCAGATCTGGGTCTTGGATTCGAACCCCGGTAGCCAGGAGCCGAGCGCCGCCAATGAGGTGATTCGAGTTATCCAGGCGGTGCGCACCACGACCACACCCGCCCAGGATCGCGCGCATGTCGTCGCGGAGCTCACGGCGCAAGGGCTAAGCTCGGGAACCGCCAATTGGCTCGCCACGAACTTGCAGCGGACGCCGGCCGGCTTCGAGTGGCGCTTCAACCTCGACGCCATCTACGAGCTCATGCTCGACTACTTCCGAGTCGATCTGTGGCCGGTCCTGGAGTCGGCGGCTGGGGGTACGGACTACCGCGTCGTCGTGGCGGAGCGAAGCGACCGTTGGCTGCCAGAAAATCGCGCGCGGCTGGAGGCGCTGGTAGCGGGGAGCCGCTCCGCCCACCTTCACGTCGTTCCCAATGCGGGGCATTGGCTCCACGTGGACAATCCCGCATTTCTGCTGGAGCTCATGGCAAAGAATCTGTACTAGCCTTCGCGCTCCCTAGCCTCATTGTTTCATTTCGGAGGAGCCACGCATGGGTAGTTCGTTATCTTTTCGCTTAGCTATTGGTTTGTTCGCTGCCGCCGCGCTCGTCGCGTGCGGTGGTAGTCAGCCCGCGCCCGCCGGTCCGGCGGAGGCCGGCGCCACTCCGTCCACGGAGTCCACCCCCGAAGGCGGCGGAGACTTGGTGTGGAAGGACGACATGCCCGACAAGGACAAGGCCATCTTCATGAAGAAGAAGGTCATGCCGGTCATGGGCAAATCCTTTCAAGAGTTCGACCCCAAGGAGTTTGCAGAGGTCAGCTGCAAGACCTGCCACGGCCCGCAAATGAAACCCCACCCGGTGGACTTCCTGCCGGAGCTCACCTTCAAGGACGGCAAGCTCAAGGAAGCGGAAGAGCACCCGGAGATGGCCAAGTTCATGCACGACAAGGTAGTGCCGCAGATGGCCGAGCTGTTCGGCAAGCCGGTGTACGACCCCGCCACGAAGCAAGGCTTCGGCTGCGGCGGCTGTCACAAGATCAACATGTGAGAGCGCATTGCGCGTCGGTCTGCAGCCTAGGGCGCGCAGGCCGACGCGTGCGGCAGGTCTAGATAGACTTGGCCGAGTGCGTTGGGGCTGCCGTCGTCGTTCAGCAAGCGCGCGTTGGGGATGGGCGAGGCGCTGAACCACGAATAGCGAAACACATCCGCCCGGCCTTCCAAGATTGGAATCGCTTCGCGCAGGTACTTCTCTTGCCCGGCCACGGACGTGTCCCCGCCATAAGCGCAGGCGAATTCCGTGAGCCACAGCGGTCGACTGAACTGCCGGAATAGATCCAAATAGCTGCTCAGCGAGCCGCCGTCGCAGTTGTACCAATGCACCGCGACGTAATCGACCTGACAGCCCGAGCACGCCCCGAAGAAGTCCTTCAAGTAGTCGACCGGGTTGGTGTCGTGGCACGGCCCCGTCTTGTTCTGGTCGTCGCCACAATAGTTCACGGCGGGCGAGACAATCTTCAAGCCGTGCTGCTTGGCGACGGCTTCCACCTTGGGCCATTCCGCTGCGGCTTCCGCGGCGCTCAAGTCCGCCTGCTCGAAGAAGTTCGGCTCGTTGAAGCCGAGCAGGTACTGGGCGTCCGGGCGAACGGCTTCCTTCACGTCGTCCACGTTGGCGCCGCCCTTGGCGATCATGGGAACGAGCTCCAAACCAGCGCCGACGCCTTGAGCGCGTTCGTTCCACCGGTACCACCAGGTCAGCTTCGCGTTCACATCCGGGTGGTCGAGCTTCTCACCTGGCCAAGCGATGCCGCGTTTGCAAGCCGGCAACGCCGCCGCCCCGCCATTGCCCGCATTGCCGCCGCCAGGGCTGCCGCTGCTTCCGCCTGAATTGCTCACACCGCCCGTGCCCGAACCGCTACCGCTCGACGCATTGCCGGCGCCTCCGAAGCCATTGCCGCTGCCCGCTTGGCTCGACGATGAACCGCCATTGCTCGGCCGCGACCCGCTGCCAGCGGCTCCGGGCGACCCCGCGCCATCGCCGGTACCAGCTGCGCCCGGCACCGTTTCCGCAGTCGGCTCGCCCGCACCGCACCCACTCGCGCCGACGAGGGCGCCCAGCAGAATCACACCGAAGGAGAAGTGAAGCGGCATCGGTCCTGGTGAGTGTCCGCGTCGGGGCGCGACGGCTCGAAAATATCTTTCATGGGAATAGCCCCAATTCGCGCGGCCGAAGGCCGGGTGAGGCTCCGAGCCCACGGGCGCAGCAGGTCATCCTACCTCGGGCGCGCTACGCTCCCGCCGTGGATCTCGACGCAGGCTCGCTCATCGCTGGTTTCGTGGTGTCCGGCGTGGGCTACGTGTTCTTCAGCTACGGTCGCAAGATGGGACGACCGCTCCACGTCATCACCGGGCTCGTCCTGATGGTGTACCCGTACTTCATCCCAACCGTGTGGGTGATGTTGGTGATCGGCGCGCTGCTCTGCGCCTTGAACTACGTCGCCGTGCAGCGCGGTTACTGAGCTACTCGCAGACGGTCGCCGTGAGCTTCACGTTGTCGAAGCGGTACACGCCGTCGAACGAATGAGCCACGAAGTCCAACGAAAAATCCAAGCCGCTCATCAGCGCGACGTCCGAGGCCGCCGCTGCATAGCTCACGGTCTTCCAGCTCGGTTGGGCGGGGTCGCCGCCTTCGAACTCGTGGAACTGCGTGAATGGGTCCACGTCTCCGTCTAGGTAGAGTGCGATGACCGCGTACTCTTCATCCAGGTTCTTGGCGCCGGGGGCGAACTGGTACGAGACCGACAAACTCAGCCCGACAGTCCTGTCCGGTACCGTCACCCATTGGTACACGTCCGCGTAAAGGTACTTGGTCGCGTTCGGCGCAGCAGGACCAAGCTTGAGCAAATGCGGTGCAGAGACGGCAGCCGCCTCCACGATGATGTTGGCTGGAGACTGGTCGTCCCAGTCGCCCACATTCAAGTCGAACCCATTATCCGCCAGCAGCTCCCGGGTCGTCTTCGCGCCGGTAGCGACGCAACCGATGCCCACGCGGCACGTTTCGCAGGACGAAGCTTCGCAGAACGTGTCGTCCGCGACGTGAACGCATTCGCCCTCGACGCAGGTGTCTTCCGTGCACGCAATCTCGTCGTCGCAGCTTTCTTCGCAGCCTTCGGGGTCGACCGGCGGCTCTCCGCCCATGCCCGCTTCGCCTGAGCTACCCGCGCCGCCAAACGAGCCGGCGACGCCCGCCGTGCCGCCGCTGTCCGTGCCGCCGCTGACCGTGCCACCGCTGGCTTTGCCGCCCTGCGCGCTGCCGGCGGTGCCGCCTGCCTCATCCCCGCCTTGCGGAGTGACCGCGCTCCCGCCAGAGCTCTTGCCGCTCGTTCCGGTGTCGCCCTTGCCGCCGCTGCCGGCAGCGTCCAGGGAAGGATCGATTTCGATGTCCGAGACACCAATGATGTTGGAGCACGCACCGAGCGCCGTGAGGAGCACGATAGCTGACCAAGACCGAAGCGAGCCGCGCATAGCCGCGCATCATCGCACGGGGTCGAGGCGGATCGCTACGCGGGGTTTGTACTATACCCGCGCGCTGTCCACTCTCACTTCATTACGCCCCGGAGCCGGACCGTGCCGCCCTTGTATTTGAACTTGGCGTCTTTCCAGCTCGGGGCGGAAAACATATTCCGTGCGTCGTTGGAAGAGCAGTACAGCTCCGTGGGGTAGCCCACGACGTTGGTGTTGATCTTGCCGTTGTTGTCTTCGTCGTGGAACGCGGAGATGCCGTAAACACCCGCCGGGATTTCCTTGAAGATACAGCGCGCGGTCGTGCCGGAGATCTTGACGATTGAAGGCCGGAAGGTCTCCTTCAGCCACTTTTCCTTCGAGTTGAACAAGCCGCAGCGCACCACGCCCTTATCGTTGCGGGTCTGCGTCTCGAACTCGATCACGTTCGCTGCCACGCTCTCTTCCGCTTCTGCGGAGGGCCCGTAGAGCAACGGTGCGGCGGCCGCGATGCCGACGGCGCCGGCGCGGCGAAACCATGAGCGTGAAGCTTTCATAATCTACCGATTCTTCAATCTGTGGCGGCTCCGAGCAAGTTAGACAACCAGCTTTGAAAGCGTTTTTGCGAGTCGTATGCGGCAAAATGCGCCGCTAGGGATTCGGCCGCCCGCTTCATGGGTCGGGCGTCCAAGAGCCGCACCGCGGCCTGACGGACGTCGGCTTTCCGCAGCCCGCCACTGCGCAGGCTGAGGCCGGCGCCGGCTCGCGTGATGGCCTGCATGGTTAGGTACTGGTCGAGGTTCGAGGGGATGCCCAGCACCGGGACTCCGGCGGCGAGCGCCTGGTACCCCGTGCCCGAGCCGCCATTGGTGACGACGAACAAGGCCTGCGACGCCAAGAGCTCGCCCGGCATCAACTCCGCCACGACGAAGTTGTCCGGCACGCGCGGCGCGGCTCGCCCCAACGTCGCGAGCACACCGCGAATGGGCAGTCCCTCCAGCCCCTCCAAAACGGTCGGCAGCGCGACAACGTCACCGGAGGAGCCGAGCGTGACGTACACGATTGGCAGCGACTCGTCCTTCCCGAGGCTGGACGGCGCGCTCACCTTTGGCGACCACTGCACCGCGCCCAAGAAGCGATGCGAGGCGGGCGCGTCTGCGCGGAGCGGGCAGAGCTCTGGAACGTCCGGATAGAGCACCGTGTCCCCGAAACAGAGCTGCTCGGACAGCGTCGCAAATTCGCTGAGGCCGTGGCGCTTGCGGACGGTGTTGAGCGGGGCCGCGAAGTGCGCAAATACCTTCGGCATCGCCTGCGGAAAGTACTTTTCGGCGCGCTCGATTCCGACCAGCCGCACGATGGGGTGGTCCGGCACCGGCCAGCTTTCTCGCTCCGCGTACGGGCTCCAGTACGCGTTGATGAGGGACGCGCAGTGCACGCCTCGCATGGGCGCGCTCACGGCGAGGGAGAGCCGAAAGTCACCGATGACGACGTGCGGCTTCACCTGATCCATCACGCGGAGCTCGTCCGCCACGTAGCGCTCGAGCGTCTTCACGTCGTACAGGCGCTCGCCCTTGGCCAATGCCTTGAATCCTTGCTCCTTGTCGATCGTGTAGAGCGGCCAGCGTTGAAACTCGGTGCCGTCGAAGATGAACGGATCGAAGTCGCTGCACGCGAAGTGGACCTCGTACTCGTCGGGCGGCAAGCCCGCCGCCAGCGTTGCCAGCCGCACGACCTGCGCCAGCGTGATATTTTCGGTGACGAACAGGACTCGGCGGCGCATCGCTGAACCCGACGCTAGCACTGACACATGGCTCGCCTAGTTAGATAAAATCGGCGCGTCGATTGTGACGCCCATCGCGCACGGACTCGGCCTCGTGTCACTCAACCCGCTTGGCGCGACAGGTGGCCCGCCACGGAACGCTCCTGGCGAGCTGCTGCGAGGAGCTCAATCACTTCACGGTCGGTGGTCTGTTCGAAATCCTGGTACCACATCCCCACCGCAAGAAACTCTGCTGGCGTTTCCGCGCACACCACCTCGTCTGCGGTCTCTGACATGAGCTGACACCCCTCTGGAGCCGCGATCGGCACCCCGACGACCACGCGGGCCGGGTCATACTGACGAAGGGCCTCGACCCCCGCTTTCATGGTGGCGCCCGTCGCCAAGCCGTCGTCGATGAGCAGCACCGTGCGCCCGCGCACGTCCGGGGCAGGTCTGTCGCCGCGGTACAGCGCGGACCGGCGCGCCACTTCCTCGGCTTGGCGCGCCGTCTCCTCCCGAAGGGCATCGTCGCTCACGTGGAACATGTTCAGAATCTCACGATTGAGCACGATGGCGCCGCCGCTGGCGATAGCGCCCATCGCCAGCTCGGGGTGCCTCGGGGCACCCAGCTTGCGCACGATGAGCACGTCCAATGGCGCGCGAAAGCGCGTGGCGACCTCGTACGCAACGGGAACGCCCCCGCGAGGCAGCGCGAGCACGACGGGCGCTTGCGCCTCGAAGCGCTGCAGCTCGTCCGCAAGGCGGCGCCCTGCGTCACGGCGGTTGCGAAACGGCATCGGCATGGCGACACTCGCTGCAAGCGATGTGCCCTGCCTCCGGCGCGTCACCGCGCTGATGCCACGACGCGCTCATCGACGTGGAGCTCGCGAGTGAACCACCGTGACGCTAGCTCCGCCACGGCGCGCGTAGCAGGCAATCGATGTGCCGGGTGCCCGACGCCGTTGGCCTGCGCGATGCATGGCGGCGAGCCCACCAAGGAGCTCGACATGATTGTTTTGGATTTGATGACACGAGACTGCGCCAGCGTGACCACCGACGATACCCTCTCCGTGGCCGCCGGCAGGATGTGGGAAAAGGACTGCGGCGCGCTGCCGGTCCTGCAAGGGGACGTGGTCGTGGGCATGCTGACGGATCGCGATATCTGCATGGCCACGTGGTCGCGGGGCGCACCGCCGAATGACCTCCGTGTGGTGGACGCCATGTCCACGAAGCTCGTCTCCTGCACCACGGGCGACTCCATCAAGCAGGTGGAAGCGGCGATGCGTTCTCAGCAGGTGCGGCGTTTGCCCGTCGTGGACACAGAGGGCCACTTGCTCGGAATCATCAGCCTCGCGGACATCGTGCAGCGTGTCTCGGGGGACGGAGCTGTCACGACGTTGGCCGGTATCTGCCAGCGCTCTCCCTCGCCCAGCGCGCTCGCGGCGCAGGCCTGAGGGGCTCGAGCACTACGTTCGCTGGTACGGAGCGAGCGCGCACCTCCCCCTCCGTCGAATTGCTCGGCCGTGAGGCGGGAAGGTCGGCCATAATCACGACCGATGTCCGCTATCGCTCGCCGTATCGCGTTTCTTTCGGTCCTCGCCGGTGCCGTCTTCGCGTGCAGCTCGGACTCGGACGCGCCCCCCAGCGCGCCGAGCGGTGGCTCCTCTGCGACCGCGGGCACCGGCGCGGTGCCGAGCGCCTCCGGCGCTGGCGGCTCCGCGGCGGGCACGAGCGCTGGTGGGAGCGTCAGCGGCGGTCCGAGCGGCGGCACCGGCGCTGGCGGCTCGAGCGCGGGCGGCGCCGGAACGAACGCCGGAGGCGAAAGCGCGGGCGCGGCGGGCGCGAACATGGCCGGCGCGGCTGGCAGTGGGGGAGGAGGCTTTTGGGGACAGGCAGGGCCCAAGAAGCAGTACGCCTGTCCCGCAGGTCCGTTCCCCGAGCAATCGCTCGGGCAAGCCGAAACGGTGTGTGAAGGCTTCGACTACGCGTACAACTACCTCGAAGGGCCGACGTGGATCGCGACCGAAGGAGCCTTCTTCTTCAGCAATTTTCCGATCGGTCAGTACACGGGCGGGGATATCATCAAGTTCACCCCTGGGGGTGATTGCGAGGTTTGGCTGGAGGACGTGGGCTGCAACGGCCTCGGCTTCAGCCCTTCCGGCAACCTGCTCGCCGCCTGCCAAGGGCCGCGCGCGGTGATGGAGTACGACGTCAAAACCAAGCAGGGGCGCACCATTGCCACCATGGCCGACGGCAAAATGCTGGACTCACCCAACGACCTCATCGCCCGCAGCGACGGCAACGTTTACTTCTCGAACCGTACCGCGGAGCTCGGCAATCGTCCGAAGGGGTTGGGGGAAGGGTTGGTCCGCATCGACCCGCTCGGCGCCATCTCCGTGATCCAGATGGGCGGCCTCAACGGCGTCGCGCTGTCACCGGACGAAACCAAGTTGCACGTCGTCAAGATGGGGACTTGGACGCTGGACGCCGCCGGACTGCCCGGCCAAAAAGGCGGTCCGACTCCCGAAGGCGACGGCGTTGCCGTGGACTGCGCCGGCAACATCACCTGGAACGGCACCAATTCGGCCTTCGGAGGCGCGGACCTGAAGACGCTGTTCATCGTCGGTCCTGGTACGGAGACGCACACTCGCAGCGCGACGGTACCGGGGATTCCGTAAGGCTGCTAACCTCGGACCCATGCGGCGGACGACATGGGTTTCGGTGGGTCTGGGGAGCGTGGCGTTGCTCTTGAGCGTGAGCGCGCGCGCGCAGTGCTCCATGGACACAGAGTGCAAAGGAGAGCGGATCTGTGAGCAGGGGCGCTGTGTCGATCCGCCGGTGCCCGCGCCAGCCGCGCTCGCGGCGCCTCCCGCGCCGGTCGTCGTCGCCCCGGTAGCCCCCCCCGCGCTGCCGCCCGAAGAGCCCGCGCCTCCGAAGATGGTGCGCCACTCCAAGGGGATGATGGCGGGTGGTATCGTGATGACGGCGCTCGCGCCCGTCGCGCTGATCGTTTCCGGCACCGCGGCCCTGAGCCAAAGTGTGTGCGGCTGGGGTGACGACTCGAGCTACTACGGCGACCGTTGCGACTACGACGGAGTCATCTACGGTTCGCTCGTCGTAGGCGCGGTGTTGCTAGGCGTCGGCATTCCGTTGATAGTCATCGGTTCCAAGAAGGAGCCAGAGAGCGAGCACTTGAGCGCGACCGTGACGCCTTGGGCGACTCCGAGTGCGGCCGGTCTCGGAGTCCGTGTCGAGCTGTAGGGTGGGTGCAGTTTCTCACGCCGGGTCCATGTAAAAATTCTGCCACAGCGCAGATTGGCAATCATTCGACTCGAACGCGCGCAATGACTCGTAGGAACGACGTTTGAATATGGTCTACTTGGCGGCGTGCAAGGATCCGCCCGTCCTCCTCGGCTCGCTCTAGCGACCGGCATCGCGCCGTGGCTGCTCCTCCTCGGCTGCAGCACGGGCGCAGAACCTCCCCCTGGCGCTGCGCCTTCCGGCAGCGCTGGCGCCTCCGCTTCCGGCGGGAGCAGCCCCGGGTTCGAGCCCGAAGCGAGCTGCCCGAGCCAGCCGGTCCCGCGCACTCCGCTGCGGCGCCTCACCCGCTTCGAGTACCGAAATGCGGTGACGGACTTGCTGGGGGTAGAGGCGAGCGTCACCGCAGACTTGCCCGCCGACGAGGTCACGAACAGCTTCGACAACAACGCGCGGGTGCTCACGGTCTCGGATCTCCACGCGGAGAAGTACGTGCTGGTGTCGGAGGCGCTCGCCAAGAGCGCCGCGACAGACCCCCGGCGCCTCTCGCCTTGCGACGAGCGGGCCAAGGGCGAAGAGGCATGCGCCCGTGAGCTGGCCAAGAGCCTCGGTCGGCGCGCGTTCCGGCGGCCGGTCACGGCCGACGACGAAGCGCTGCTCATGGCCGCCTACGAAGCGGGGCGCACCGGCGGGAGCTACGCCGAAGGCATCGAGGTCATGGTGCGCGCGGCGCTGCAGTCGCCGCACTTTCTGTACCGATTGGAGCTCGGCTCTCCCGCGGATACGCGAGAGCGGGTGCCGCTGGATGCGTACGAGCTCGCGTCCCGGCTGTCTTTCTTGATTTGGTCTTCCGGGCCGGACGACGCTTTGTTGGATGCCGCCTCACGCGGGGAGCTCGGCAGTAACGAGCAGCTTCGCCAGCGGGCGCGTACCATGCTCGCGGACCCTCGCGCGGAGCGGGCAATCTCGCACTTTTTCCAGCAGTGGACGGGCGCGCAGCGCTTGGCCATCACGACCAAGAGCCCGGACGCGTTTCCTGAGTTTACGGCCGAGGTGAAGGAGGCAATGGCCGCGGAGCTGCCGGCCTTCGTGCAGCGGGTGCTCGGCGCCGGAGACGGCACGTTGCGCACGCTGCTCACGGAACCGGTTGCTTACGTGAACGCCGCGCTCGCTCCGTTCTATGGGGTGACCGCCCCGTCGGCGCCCGGCTTCGTCACTCTGCCGTTGGAGCAGGGGCGTTCGGGGATACTCACGCAGGCGGGGCTGCTCTCCGTGCAGGGCCACCCGGATCAGACGTCCCCCGTACTGCGCGGAAAATTCGTCCGCTCGATGCTGCTGTGCGAGCCGCCACCCATGGCGCCCATGGACGTGGACATCACGGTGCCGGAGGTGACAGAGGGCGCAACCGCTCGGGACCGGCTCGCGCTCCACCTCTCGGCGGGTAGCAGCTGTAGCGGCTGCCACCAGCTCATGGATCCGATCGGGCTCGCCTTCGAAAGCTTCGACGCGGTGGGTCGTTACCGCACCCAAGAGAACGGCGTCACCCTGGACACGTCCGGAGAAGTCACCGGCACCGGGGACGCAGCCCTCGCCGGTCGCTTCGCCAACGTGAGAGAGCTGGGCGAAAAATTGGCGGAAAGCGCCAAGGTGAAGACGTGCCTGGCGACTCAGTGGTTCCGCTTCGCGAGTGGCCGCTCCGAGGGGGACGCGGATACCTGCTCGCTCGGAGCGCTCTCCACCGCCTTCGCGAGCGGGGACGTGCGAGAGCTCATCGTCGAAAGCACCCAGACCGACGCCTTCCTGTTCAGGAGCCCCAACCTGCCATGAGTAACCCGTACCGCCCCTTGCGCTCTACCCGCCGCAACCTGCTGCGCGGCGCGCTCGCCGGCACCGCCGCGTGGCCGTTGCTCGAAGCGCGGCGCGCGGAGGGGCAAGACGCGAAGCCGACGCGTCTCGTCGTCATCGCCACGCCGAACGGCACGCGCAACGCGCTGTTCTGGCCGACGGGCACCGAAAAGAGCTTCACCCTCAATACCCTCACGAAGCCGCTCGCTGCGCACCAACAGAAGCTCGTCTTCTTGAAAGGCATCCGCCTCAACGACTCGCTTCAGAACGGCGCGCTCGGCGGCACGCTGGGCTCGGAGCATGCGCGCGGCACGGGCGGCATGCTCACGGCGCGCCCGCTCAACTCCGGGAGCGAGTTCAAGAGCTTCGGAAATACCACCTCCGGCTGGGGAAGTGGGCAATCCATCGATCAATATTTGGCAGAAAAGCTCGCGCCGGGCACTCGCTTCAAGAGCTTGCAGCTCGGCGTGCACGTCCGCGACACCGAGGTGCGCGCTCGCATCTCCTACTCGGCGACCAACCGTCCGATGCCGCCGCGCGAAGATCCGGCGGACGTGTTCGAAGCGCTGTTCTCGAACCCGGCTCCATCCCCCGGCGGCACTACGGATCCGGCGCTGCAGCGCCTTTGGGCGCAGCGCAAAAGCGTCTTCGACCTCACGCGCGGAGAGGTGTCGCGCGTCTCGCAGCTCGTCGGCGCAGAAGATCGACAGAAGCTCGAAGCCCACCTCACCGCCATGCGAGACGTGGAGCTGCGTCTAGTCGGCACGCCCGGTACGCCCGGTAGCGGCCAGCCTCCTGCGCAATGCAGCCCGCCCACGCTCTCCGCGGTCAACCTCTCGGTGGACGAGCAGTACGAGCAAACCGGGCGCCTCCAAATGGACCTCGCGGCGGCTGCGCTCGCCTGCGATCAAACCCGCTTCCTCACGCTGCAGTTTTCGTATTCGGAGAGCGAGCACCTGTTTCCGTTCCTCGGCTACAGCGGTAACCATCACGTCATCTCCCACGACTTCTCCCAGAGCGGCGCCAACTACGACGCCTACAACGGCATTCAGACTTGGTACGCCGAGCAAGTCGCGTACTTCTTGAGCAAGCTTACCAGCTACGCCGAGGGCAACGGCACCTTGCTGGACAACACGCTCGTGCTCTGGGCCACGGAGATCGGCGAGTCTACCCAGCACGACCTCACGCTCATGCCGTACGTGCTCGCGGGCTCCGCGGGCGGCAAAATCTCCACCGGGCGTCTGCTCGACTTCAGCCAAAGTCGCCGCGACAATAACCAACTGCTCGTCTCCATCGCGCACGCGCTGGGCGACACGAGCCTCACGTCCTTCGGGGATCCGTCCGGAGCTACCGGGCCGCTTCCCGGCCTGGCCGTCTAGAGCGCGCCAAAATTCCCTCGCTTGGGGGGCTTCCGCTCCCCCTTGGTCGAAGTGCCGGTGCCGCGCAAGTGAGATAGCGGCAACTTGGCAAGCGGCGGTGCGCTAAGACGGGGCGATGAGCAAGCTCAGCGTCATCATCGGTAGTACCCGCCCCGGCCGCATGGGACTGCCCATCGGTCAGTGGTTCTTCGAGCGAGCGCTACTTCACGGAAAGTTCGAGGTCCAGCTGGTGGATCTCAAAGAACACAATCTGCCGCTGCTCGACGAGTCCAAGCACCCGCGCCTGGGCGAGTACGAGCACGAGCACACGAAGAAGTGGAGCCGCCTCGTGGCAGCCTCCGACGCGTTCGTCTTCGTGACGCCGGAATACAACTTCAGCGCGCCGCCCGCGCTCCTCAACGCGCTCGACTACGTCTATCACGAGTGGGCGTACAAGGCGGCGGGGTTCGTCAGCTACGGCGGTCAATCCGGCGGCATCCGCGCCGTGCAGATGCTGAAGCAGCCGCTCATCGCCATGAAGGCCGTCGGCATCCCGGAAGCGGTCGTGATCCCGTTCTTTTCTCAGCTCATGAGCGACGGCGTGTTCAAAGCCCACGAGTCTCACGAGAAGATGGCGGTGACGATGTTGGACGAGCTGCTCCGTTGGACCGACGCGCTCGCCGCCCTTCGCAAGTAAAACCTGACGCCTTCTACTGTGACGCCCCGCCCCGGTGAGCAGGCGGTGTACGGATCGTGCTGAGCCGCTATCGCTCGTCTGACCGCAACCGAGGCGGCGAAGGTTTCGCTCGCTGCCGACTCTAAATGCGCGATGACCACATTCAGAGGTTTGGGAGCATGCGGCATTGGTATCAGTCTCCTGCTGGGGTGCGCGTCAGCGCCGGGGGGTGAGGCGGAAAACGACGAAAGCGTTGCGAGCATCAGTCAGGCGCTCACGAGTGGAGAGGTTTTAGGCTTCGAGAGCGTGGCGGCGTGGAGCGCCACCAGTGGCGTTCTCGCGTCCAGCACGGATCGCGTCGAGGGCAACGCGTCTCTATCTGTTTCGAACGCGAGCTTCACGACGTTGACGAGCGCGCCGCTGGCTCCGCTTACCGGGCTTTCGGCGACCGGCAGCGTCAGCGTGAAGCTGCCGACGAGCCAGCCGAATCCGTGGTGGCTGGGGCAGCTGGATTTGAGGGTGGACTCGCCGTCTCGCGGAATTTACGGCCAATCCATCGCTCATTACGAGCTTACAGGCAAGCCGCTCGGCTCCTGGCAGGAGCTGAGCTTCACGTTGTCGCCCAACTTGCTGACGTCACTCTCCGCCAGCGGCGCGAATGACATTCGGTTCAAACTGGACCTCAACGTGCCTTCCGGCAGCCAAGCTTATCTGTTCGACGCGCTCGAGCTCGGGGGTGGCGAAAACCAATGCGAGTACCACGCGGCGCTGGGCGGTAACGCGAAGAAGGTGCACCTCGTTTACCTAGTCCCTTCGGACAAGACGACGCAGGCGGCGTACGTCGAGGGGTTGGAGCGCGGCGCGAAGAATCTGCAGTCTTGGTGGAAGAAAACGATGGGCAACGGCAAGACCTTCAGCCTCGCGTCGCCGCTCGTGGAAGTGTTCCAGACCAATCACGACTCGGCTTGGTACAACCGCGTTCGCGGGACCCAAGAGTCCACGCTCGACTACTATTACAACATGATGGACGACGCGGCCGCGTTCGCGGGCGCTTCCTCCGGCGATCCGGACAACGTGTGGCTCGTGTACTTGGACGCGCAGCCGCGTTGCGGCAGCATCACGGGCGCGCTCGCGACGTACGCAGGCTTTCCCGCCAATGATCTACGCGGCTTAGCAGGGCTTTCCACGGTGCCGGTGTGCCCGGGAGATGCGGCGGAGGGACCGATGACTTGCCGCTGGGTCGGGGGGATGGGTCACGAGCTGGGCCACACCGTCGGACTGCCTCACCCGGTTGGCTGCGAGCCGCACACCGCGAGCTGCCCGAACGACGCGCTCATGTGGTGGGGCTACACGTCGTACCCGACGGCGACGTTCACGTCGGCCGACCTGACGACGCTGAACGCGAGCCCGTTCATCGCGACGGAGACGGCGATTCCGACGACGTCGTGCGACTGCTCGGAGCTCTGAGTCGGTTCGCGGGCGGCGCTGC
>JAQSWN010000128.1 GCA_029266615.1 Polyangiaceae bacterium | reverse complement strand
CGCCACGATCACGAAATCCGCACGAATAACGCCCGAATCCGTGGCTATCTCCACGACCCCGTCTACCTCGCGCAGCGACTTGAAGCCGGAGCCCGCGTGGAGGAAGAAGCCGGGCTGCTGCTGCGCGCGCGCCAGCGTATCTGCGGGCGGAAGCTGCCCCATACGCAAGATTTGCGAAATGAAGCGCCACTTCTCGGCGTCCGGCAGGTCCGCGTGGTGCTTCAAGAAGCCCACGAACTCGGCCCAGCGGTAAGCGTTGACGTTCACCAGCTTTTGCCTTCGGAACAAGAGCCGCACCTCCGCGGCGCCGTGCTCCAGGGCGGTCGCGGCGTTATCGAAGCCCGAAGCGCCCGCGCCGAGGACCGCGACGCGACGACCGCGCAACGCTTCGAAATCGATCGCATCGCGCGTGTGGGCGTACAGGTGCGGAGCGAGCGCGTCCTTCACGGCCGCCGGGACCCGCCATTCGCCGGAGCCGTCGATGCCGGTCGCCAGCACGACTCGTCGCGCCAAGAGCGAGCGGAGCCCGGCCTTTCCCTCGCACGGCACGACGAAGCACCGCTCTGCCTCGTCCCACGAAAGCGGGCCGACACGCGTCTCTGCTTCTACGGGGATGCTCAAGGTTTGCCGATACCAAGCGAGGTAGCTCGCCCACAGCTCCTTCGGGATGAGGCCCAGCCCTTCCCAGCTTCCTTCTCCGAACTGCGCCTCGTAGTAAGCGCGAGGGGTGAGGCTCGGTATACCGAGGTCCGGCCCCGTCAGGTATTTGGGGGTGCGCAGCGTGCGCATGCGCGCGAAATTCAGCCAAGGCCCCGCGCGGTCCAAGCCATTTTGATCCACGACCAGCACGTTGCCGACGCGCTCTCGAGACAGCGCGAACGCCGTCGTCAGCCCGCTTTGGCCGCCGCCGACCACGAGAACATCCAAGATGGAAGCCCCGGAGCGGGCCGAACGTGGGGAGAGCCAGGGCCGCCGCGGGTAGTCCAGTAAGTCGAGCTCCCGCCGGACCTGACGACTGAGCGCCTCCAACCCCAGCGTCGGCACAGGCACGTCCATGCGGGTGTCCACGATATCACCCGGGCCACGAGTCGCGGACGTTTTCGGGCCGTTACCTCGGGTCGAAACAAACGGCGCCCCCCTCACCTGCCGCCGGGCCTCACGTCGTGTTTTCGACCCTGTCTTTCCAGCTTCGTCGCAGCCGCCACCCGTAAATTCTAGCCCCCCACCTCATAACAGAGCGCCGCTCATCGCGGCTTGTACGTTCTTGCAAACTCCAGGCAGTCTTACACCCACGCTACATTCGCGACGTCCGCGGGCCGGCGCGCGCGCTACCAGCGGGGCGGGCTGGGGACGCGCTCGGGGTAGCCGAACAGGTGGCCCTGCAGCAAGTCGCACCCGAGGCTCACCAGCGCGTCCCGCTCCTCCGGCGTCTCTACGCCTTCCACGACGATGGTCATGCCCATCTCTTTACAGAGCGTGCCGATGGAGCCGACCAGCTTCTGCTTTACGGAGCTGCGATCGACGCCTCGGGTCAAGCTCATGTCGAGCTTGACGATTTCGGGCTCGAGCAGGGCAAAGCTCGTGAGGCCCGCATAGCCAGCGCCGAGATCATCGATGGCGATGCGAAACCCGAGCTTCCTCAGCTCCGCGACACGCGGCTGCAGCTGCTCGATGGCTCCGAGGGAGGCTCGCTCCGTGATCTCCAGGACGACCTGCTCGGCGATGCCTACGAGCGGCGAGCCGGGGGCGCGGAGGAGCGGGTCGTTCAGATCTTGAGGGTGGAGGTTGACGAACAGCAGCGCGCCGTTGAGGTCCGACACGCTCTCGGCCGCTCTCGCGCGCACGGCCTGCCCCAGCTCGTCCAGCGCGCCCACGCGCTCCGCCGTACCCAGCAACTGCGAAGGCGAACGAAAATCCGGGTGCCCGCTGCGCATTAGCGCCTCGTAGCCGTACACGTTACGCCCGCGGAGCGAGACGATCGGCTGGAACACGACCCATAGCTCGTCCAACACTTGGCGGAAGCCCGGCGACAAACCGCAAGGGCGTGGCGTCGACAGCGCGCCATGTAGCTCCAAGGCTTCGCGCTTGAGTAGCGCCAGGCGCCGGAACTGCGAGGCCTGGCTCACGGCCAGCGCTATCTCTTCGCCGTCGATGGGTTTTGGCAGGTAACGGAACACGCCGCGCTCGATGGCCTTCGTCGCGCTCTCCACCGAAGGTGCTCCTGTGATGAGCACGAATGGTAAGTCCGGATCGACTTCCCGCGCCGCGCCGAGCAGGTCCAGCCCCGACATCCCGGGCATGCCGATGTCACTGAGCACGACCGAGACGCCCCCCTCGCGAACTCGCGCGATGGCGGCCTCGGCCGCACCGAAGGTCTCGACCTCGAATTCGCGCGCGAGAGAGCGCTCCAGCGCTTGAAGAATACTCGGTTCGTCGTCCACGACGACGACGACGTCTGGCCGGGGGGGCGTCAACGGAAGCGGGGATTGCTCGGTCATGACAAGTTTCGCCTTCGATCAGCTGCTGCGTGACTGGTCGCGACGCTCGGCCGCGTCGCTCAAGACACAGACGAGGCCGGCGGGTGTGCCGGACGCGTCACCGTAGCTGGAGAGCTCCACCCACAAGTGACGCTTGCTCGTACCCACGTCGTGCTCCAGCTGTAGTCGCGGAGCGATGCCGTCGGACGCGAGCGTCGCCAGCTCCAGCAGTTCGGATCGGTGCTGGGCAGAGAAGAGCTCGTACAAAGAGCGCCCAACATAGTCGCCCTTCGAGCCCAAGAGCCGAGCGGCGGCCCGGTTCGCGTAAGCTATGACGCCATTCATGTCCGCGCAAAGGACTCCATCGCGCAGTGCTCCCAAGACCTGCGCGTTTCTGCGAGCGCTCTCTTGAGCTGCCTTTTCGATGTGGATATCGCGCGCCGCGCCGAACACTCGCAGCGCGTAGCCCCGCCGACTATCTACGCTCGCGGTGAGCGCCACCAGCACCGATCGGTAGCCACCGCTGCGCGCACGGACGCGTAGAGGGCAGGCCGCGATCTCCCCCGGCTCGCTCACGGAGCGCGCGAACGCCGCACGCGCGCGGCGAACGTCGTCCGGATGCAAGAGGGAAAGCCAGCGGCCCAGGCCCGCGGCCCCGAGGTCCGCCGGGAGCTCCAACTGCACGAGCTCGACCAAGTCGCCATGCGCCGTCACGCGCTCGGTCTTCACGTCCCAGTCCCACCACGCCGCTCGCTCCAGAGAGCTGAGTAGCTCGAGACGAGCTCGAAGCGCCGCGTTCTCCGCCAAGAGCTCGTCATGCTGCTGCTCACTGAGCGCCGTCGACGCCCCGCCGCGTGGCGCATCTCCCGAAATGGGCGCGCCCTCTCGCGAGGGATGAAGAGAAGGCAGCTCCAGCGGCACGGGCCTCGTCTGCGCGCTCATCGCAGCGCGTGGGGAAGAGCCGATCCTGCCGCTCATGGTAACGACTCGGTAGGGCGAGGACTCCGATCAACCTCCAACATTCGCGGACACCGCATACATCTCTCCTTATTAGGAACTGCCGTCGCCCCCGACGTATTGCCCCCCCGCATCGAGCCCCCCTAACGACCCCCTACCCACGGCGCGAAGCTCGTAAGCCCGAGCAGGGGGCGCTCCATGCACGGGATCGAGCCACTGCTGAACCGAGCAAAAAGCGGACTTCTCACAATCGCCGGAGGCTACCCTAGGGCCGCCGCGGAAGCTCGCCTCAAATGAAGACCGCGCGCGGGCGGCGTGGGCCGCGTCCCGTTCGTAACCCTGACTTAGATCGGGGCATCACCCGGTCTGGTCTGGTCTGGTCTGGTCTGTCTGGTCTGTCTGGTCTGGTCTGTCTGGTCTGGTCGCGCAGACTGGTAGGTGTGAGTGCGCGGGGAAGCGGAGCGCCCCGCAGTTCCGTGGAAGACTCTCGCTCGCGGCCGGCATCGGCGTGGTTCGTACAAATCTAGCGGCTAGTACGGGACGAGCGGAAAGCCGCGCGTAGCGCCGTCATCGACGTGATCCTTCACTGTCACGGCATACCGGTTGGTCTTCCACGGGTATGCCGTAGCAGTGGATCGCAGATGCGCTCCGCCCGTTCAGTCTTCTTCCGGCTCGGAGGTCGCGGTTCCGCCCGCCTTCAAGGTCTGGTAGGCGAGCAGCAGATCGCTCCGAGAGGCGACATTGAGCTTCGCCGCGGCTCGGAAAAGCAGCACCCCCACCGTAGAGGGTGACACTTCGAGCTGCTGCGCAATGCTCTTGTTGCCGTGGCCCGAGCTCGCGAGCTCCAACGCCGCGAGCTCCCGCTTCGTGAGCCGGGGCGCCTCGGCGGCCGCGGTGACCGGGCGCCGCAGGAGGCGGTAACAGTAGCCTTCACGCACGAATTGCTCGGCAATCGTCCAGCCACCGCTCACGCGGTGCTCGCCGCGTGACGCGCGAAAGACGCCAGAATGCGAGGGGCCGGTGCCTTGCTCCTTGGCGTCCGAAGCGGACTCTTCGCCTTCTTCGTCTTGGGAGCCGAATGTTCGGCGGCTCTTGGTCATAACCGTCGCCTCGTGAACGTAGGATTTGTGCCGTGCTTACCCCCGTCGCTGACAAGCCCGCCCCGATTCCGCGCCCACCTCCCGGACCACCATAAAGGTGGGTCCGCGAAGTATCGAAGGTCACGATAGTCGGCTTATGCAGCGCGCACAACACCCGCAAGGGAGGAGGCCGGCTCGATGAATAACTCCAACCCAAGGGCTTGGCCCGCCAGCTGATTGGCGGCTTCGCATTGCGCCCGAGCCGGCATTTCGCGGCAAATTGCGACAGATCTTAGCAACACCATCGGGTTGCTAACGCCCGAAAACCGACGGGAGCCACCGCCGGGGAGCCTACAAACTTTCGGGGAACCGTGGCGCTGGCTTCGGCGCTTCCAATGCTTCGGCCGCGTCGCCGAAGCGGAGCTGCGACTGGCCGCGCCTCGAGAAGTAGACAGCGCCGACCAACGCGGCGCTCAGGCCGGCTGCGGCGCCAACCCCCAGCGCCCAGCGCGCTCCGAAATGATCTGCGACGTAACCGACGATTGGTGCGCCGAGAGGAGTTCCGCCCAGCGCAATGGCGAGCAAGATGGCGAGCACGCGACCGCGCATGGCCGGCTCGGTGGACAGCTGCACGGTCGCGTTGACGGAAGTCGTGAAGGTCTGCGCAGAGACACCGATGACGACGAGCGTGGCCGCGAAGAACCAGTAGCCGGGCATGACCGCGGCCAGCGCGCAGCCCACGCCGAACGCCGCCGCGCCGGCCAGCAAGAGGCCCAGCCGTGGGCGCTCGCGCCGCGCCGAAGAGAGCGCACCCGCGACTGACCCGATGGCCATGATCGAAGTGAGGAGGCCGAACTCGTGCGCGCCGGCGTGGAAAACCGTAACCGACATCGTGGAGATGAAGATCGGAAAGTTGAGCCCGAACGTTCCGATCAAGAACAACATGAAGAGGACGCAGCGCAGGTCCGGGCGGCTCCACACATACCGGAAGCCGTCGAGCAGCCTCCCGCGAGGGCGGCGCGCGTCGGCCGCTCCGTGTAGCTCTTCTTTCCTGAGCAAGCCGAGCGAAACCAGCACGGCCGCGAAAGACAGCGCGTTGATCAAAAACACCCAGCCCGTTCCCACGCCGGCGATCAGCACGCCCGCCACACCGGGACCAACCAACCTTGCGGCGTTGAAGGACGTCGAGTTGAGCGCGACCGCGTTGGGCAGATCCTCCTCCCCCACCAAGTCCGAAACGAAGGTCTGTCGCGCCGGCGCGTCGAACGCCGCCACCGTGCCGAGCAGGAATGCAAACACGTACACGTGCCACAGCTGAGCTGCGCCTGAAAGCGTGAGCAGGCCGAGACCGAGCGCCAGCGCGCCCATGCTCGCTTGCGTCGTCTGCAGCAGCTTGCGTCGGTCCAGGTGGTCGGCGGCGTAGCCGGAGAGCGGCAGGAAGAGCAGCTGCGGGCCGAACTGCAGCGCCATGACCACCCCTACTGCGGTCGCGTTGTGCGGGGTGAGGGTGGTGAGGACAAGCCAATCCTGGGCCGTGCGCTGCATCCACGTGCCAACGTTGGAGACGACCGCTCCCAGCGCCCACGTGCGGTAGTTGTAGCGACGGAGCGAGCGGAAAGTGCCCGTGCGAGGGCGAGCGCTGGACATGGCGTGGACGGTCCGAGGAGGAAGATAGCCCGTATCGCTAGGGGCGAAGGGACTTCCCCGAGGTGGCGCGCGCTGCCCTCGCCGTAGCGACGCGGAAAACTAAAGCAGGAAGGACACACCGACGCTCGCGGTAGGGTGCCCGACGCGCATGGTCAAGGTGACGCGATCCGTGAAGTGAAAGCGACCGCCGGCGTAAAATGCGGGGTGGACGCGGGTTTTGTCGCCGAAGTCGACCAGGCCGCCGGGCTCGCCGAAGACCGACCAATTACGGGATAACCAGAAGTTCCACTGCATGACGACGGGGACGCGAAAGTGGTCCCGGCTCCAGTCGGCGCCGAAGCCGATGCCGACCGTATTGTTGATCGACGAAATGAAGCCGTTGTCCACCAGCTCGATCGTGCCGCGAAAGCCGACTCCGGGCCGGAAGTCATCGAAAGGAGCGATGAGCAGGTGCGGCTCGGCTTCGAATGCATAGTCGGGGTGAGCGCCCGGCACCTTGATCGTCGATTGATCGGCGAGCGCGCCGGAAGTGACGAGCAACGTAGCGGGGATTAAGCACGAAGCGACAAAGCGTATCGACATGAAGATCCTGCCCCAATGCAAAACGCGGGCTAGCTTCACCCCGTTGCTGTCACGGGCGGGAGTCGGACGCGGCGGTCCGACCCTCAGCCGAACCTGGGCAGCGCTGGGGGCCGCAGATCCTGCAAAGGCTCCGAGCTGCTCGCCGGCTGTGGGGGCGCGGTATGGACAGAACGCTCCGAGGGAGAGTCGCTGCCGGCGGGAGGATTTTGACTGCGCGTGCAGTTTCGCCCCGACGCTTTCGCCTCGTAGAGAGCCATGTCTACGGCTAGCAAAAGCGACTCCGTTTCGGCCGTTCCGGGAGCGGGGTACGCGGTCGTGACACCGACGCTGACCGTAACCGTGACCGAGCGACCGTCCACGTCGAAGCGCAGTCCCTCTATTTGGCGACGCACCCGCTCCGCCAGAACCTCCGCGTTGCGCAGCGTGGCGTCCCGGGCGACGATCACGAACTCTTCGCCGCCGTAGCGACAGAGCGCGTCGTACGGACGAAGCAAGCGGCCGATCGCGTTGGCCACCAGCTGCAGCACCAGATCGCCGCGCGCATGACCGTAGGTGTCGTTGATGAGCTTGAAGTGATCGATGTCGACCAGAAGCAGGGAGATGGGGATGCCCTGCCGCCCGGCGAACGCCAGCTCGCTTCTTAGGTGCGTCGTGAGGAACCGCCGATTGTACGCCCGCGTCAGCGGATCACGGACGGTGAGCTCCACCAAGTTGGTCAGAGCTCGCTCTTCGAGCTCGTCTACCATCGAGAAGCGTACGGTGGTGTTTCCGAGACGAATGTGATCCCCGTCTTCGAGCCGCTGCGCGCCGGACACCCGCTCCTCGTTGAGGAACGTGCCGTTGGTACTGCCCGCATCCTCGAGATAGATGCCATCCGCCCGGCGAACCAAACGCGCGTGCTCGCGCGATACCGCTTCGTCGTCCAGGTTGACGGCCCGGCTTGGATCCCGTCCGAGATCCAGCTCCTCTCCTTGCAGGGGAAACACGGCCCCCTGTTGCCTCCCCGTGAGGGTGAACAAGAGAGCGCGCTGGCGTCTCGCCTGCCGCCGCGTCACGAACGAGGACACACGCAAATTCTCTTCGTTTCTCGCTGCGATGGACGGAATCGTCATGCGATTCGGGTCACCCGGCTCTTCGCGGTCCGTGAGGCGCTGGGACATGAAGCCTCCTCCTAAAAGCATACACGCTTGCTCCCGGTCAGGAAGCTCGCAATCGAGCCGCGCGCGCCTGTCTCAATGCGAGGCGAGCGTCAGTGTCGCGACCGATGGATCGGGGCGATTGCGCGCCCATGGCGCCGTTCGTCGCACTTTCGGTCAAGCGCGGCGGCTCTTTCGACGACGCGGGCGCGGCAAGGGCCCGTCCGTGAGGTCCGAGATTGAGATTCTGCCGTCCCGAAAGCTGCGCAGGAGCTCGCAGATGCCCTCCACATCGTCGAGCTCCAGGTGCGCGAGCTCCACGATGTCTTCCGGCGGATAGCTCAGCTCCGATTCGGCGAGCTCCCGCTTCGCGTCCCGCAGCTGCCGTGTCACTTCGCGTAGCTGGTCTAGGAGCTCCCGATTGAGGCGCTCGAGCTCACGGCAACGCTCCTCCGAATCACCGGAGCCGGTGACCGCTTGCTCACTCTGCCAGGCGCTCTCGAGCTCGATGAGCCGCGCGAGGTCACCGTCTTCATAGGCGCGCGTGACCTGCTTCATGACCTCGGTACGGCGCTCCCGCTCGTCCTCTTGTCGGGCTTGGTCGGGGTGAATGGCGCGCGCCAAGCTGCGAAAGATGTCGCGCAGCGAGCGGCGCTGTTGACCGACTTGTCTCGCGCCTGCAACCTCGCGCGGCGCGTGCGAACCGGCGGAGGGCCGTGAGTCGTCGCGGGACGGGCCCCCGCGCGACGAGCCGCTGGTTCCGCGTTCGAACGGCGCGTCCCCGTCGGTCTCTTCATCGTCTTCGTCCTCCGCGTAGCGAGGCTCGAGCACGCCCTGGAGCTCGAGAGAGCGACGAAGCCGTTCGAGCTGCTTCCGGGCGCGCGCCGAGATGCGGGCCCCCGCCAGCAGCTCGTCGAACAAAGCCGACAACTCGTGGGCTAGCTTCCGTTGCCGCTCGAGAATCGGCGCCATACGTCCCACCGCGCGCTCCGCAAGATCCCGAGCGCTTTGCTTCACCTGCTCCAGCTGTCGCTGCTTTTTCTGCACTTCGCGCAGGAGCCGCGCCCGCTCCTTCGCGAGCTCTTCCGCGCGCGCTTGAGCCGCGTGCGGAGCGAGGGTACTGGCGGAGACTTCCGCCGATACCGCGGCCTTGGAACGACGCCGAGCCATGCCGCTCCTTAGGACGATCGGTGGACGACGCCAAGTGCGCAGAGCCGCCCACGCCCCGACCTCACTCCGGCAGTGACGGAGGCTTTGGCCTAGTCAGCGCTCAGGGGCGGCACTGCTCGGGGCTGACGACGTGGGGAGACCCGCAACGCGGGGGCGTAGTTTCGGTAGGACGGTCGGCTCCTTCGCAGTTGCCGCTCTCGCACTGCGTGTCGCTCATACAAAGCGCGCCGTCTTGCCTCAGAGCTCGACAGAGCCCCTCGAGGGGGTCGCAGTGAGCGGAGCCAGCGCAGGCGTAGGCGTCCGAGCAGGCGCCCCCCAACTCGACCAGCTCCGAGCAAGTGCCGGAGCGGCAGTAGAGCCCGTCGTCTGCGAAACAGACGGCGAGCGCGCGAACCTCACCGCCCGGCCCGGGTAATTGAGCCGCCGGCTCGTCGCAATCCCCTCCGCGCGGGCAGGTGTAGGCGCAAGCCTCGCCCTCGCTGCCGCGAGAAGCGCGAGGCATCGCCGTGCAGACGCGAGCCGAGCTAGTCTCACTGCAGGTCACGTACTCGAACGTCGAGGGCTCGCACTCGAGACTCCGGTCACAGGGCTTGCCAAGCGGCACGGTGCCGCGCCAGACACGGTCGCACGCGGGGGCGCGATCGGCGTCCAGTCGCCCGCATTGCATGCTCGCGGTGAGCTCGTCCAGACACTCGCCCGCCGCGTTCGCGTCGTAGGTGACGCGGCTGGAGCTCATCCGTAAGCCTTGCTGGAGCTCGGCCGCGTACGCCTCCTTGCAGCCTGCGACGTCCAGCGGCGCGTTGGCGTTCGCGCAACAATTGGCGAGGCTGTCACAGCTGAGCATCGCGATTCGCGCCACGAGCTCCCCTTCTGGAACCGGGCCAGTCCCGTCCGACTTACCGCACCCACCGAGGCCCCCGAGCACGCCCAACACGCCCAACCACACCAAGACCCTCGAAACCATGAGCTCCTCCGTACCGAGAAGCCTGCACCCTAACACCTTGGTCGGCAGTCCTACGAGATTGTGAGCGTCGCGCTGAAATTGAGCGACGCCTACATCCGCTCTCGGCGCAGCGCCAGCAGAGGTCGTTCGAGCTTGGCGTCCCGCTCGGCGAGACATTCCGCGGAGCCTCGGGCCAGGTCTCGGCAAATCTGCGGCCGGGCCTCGTAGACGCTACAGAAAAGCTGGCCGGAGTGAGCCTCGACCACGAGGGCAGCGCAGTGTCCGTTCACCATGCGCAGGTACGCCCGGTGGCCGTCGAACGAGACAAGGTCGTCGGCCCGTGCTCCGAGGCGTTCGTAGTCCGCGCCCGAGACCCGCACGTAGCGCTCCAGCTGCGAAAAGCAGCAGGCGCCGCAAGCCAGGCACTCGGGAACGAGGGGCAACTCCGGCAGGGTACGGCGGTTGACGCCCCGCTGTCACCTGCCGCTACACCGCCAGCGGGGAGCTCGGGAGCTCGCTCTGCGCGGCCAGCAAGGCGCGCGCGGCGTCGATGGCGGCGTGCGTTCCCGTGAGCGCGAGCACGTCTCCAACGCGCAGCACGTCGGTCGCCGTCGGCACCAAAACCCCTTCTTCTCCGCGCTGAATCGCGAGCACGCTCGCGCCGGTCACGCCGCGCAGGTTCAGCTGCGACAAGGAGCGGCCGACGGCGGGGCTGCTCGGCTCGAGCGCGACCGGCGTCGGCTCTCCCAAGCCCGGCAACAAACGCTGCACGGCCGTCAGATCCGCATGGTGCGGAGCGCTCTTCGGCTCGTCCACTCCGCCCCGGTGAGCTTGCTCCACCAACGCCTCCAAGACGACTTGCGCGCCAGCGCGCACATGACCGTGGAGCTCCGTCGCGCCGCGCCAGAACCTCGCCCCGAGCACCACCAACAAGACGCCGAAAAGCGCCGGAGCGTAACCGCCACCCAGGAACGGCTGGGTGACGACGAGGAAGAGCAGACCGGCCAAGAGCACCACCGCCAGCTGCAAAGTCACGATCAGCGCGCGGCGCGGCGTGGCCGCAAGGTCCACGGACCCTTCGTCCTCCACACGTGGCAGGGCCGCGAGGGCCAAGGTGAGCCCGAGCTCTCGGGCCAGCCGCACCACGCCGAGGACGAGCGGCAAGGCCAACGAGGCGGTCACCGCGATGATGCTGACGTGCGCCACCGTCGGCGCGAGGCCGAGGCGCGCCTCCGCCAGGACGGTGAGCCGCGACATGCCAAGCACGCAGCCGAGCGTGAGCGCAATAAGCAACGTGAGGTCCAGCAGGGTCAGGCGGAGCAGTCGCCGCAGGCTCGAGCCTTTGCCTCGGGGCTGGGCGCCGAAGCTCTGCAGCCAGCTGGCGTAAAGAGTGACGAAGGTCTGCAGCGGCCGCGGCATCTTGCGATCGACGTAGGTTGCCACCGGGCCGGAAGCTTTGATGAGCCACGGAGTCGTCAGCGTAGTGATCGCGGAGACGGCGACGGCCACCGGGTACAGGAACGCTCCGGTTGCCTTCAGAGATAACCCGAGGCCAGCGATGATGAAGGAAAACTCACCGATTTGGGCCAAGCTGAAGCCCGCCTGTACGGACGTACGTACGCCGCTTCCGGTCAAAAACGCGCCAAGCGTCACGCCGACGATCTTGCCTACGATCACCACACCGGTGATGACGGCGACGGCCGGCCAGTGGTCCACGAGCACCTGGGGGTCGATGAGCACGCCTACGGAGACGAAGAAGATGGCCGCGAACACGTCTCGCACCGGCTGGACCAGGTGCTCGATGGGCTTCGCTTCGCCGGATTCCGCGATGAGCGAGCCGGCGATGAACGCGCCGAGCGCCACGGAATAACCGGCGGAGTGCGCCAACAACGACACGGCGAAGCAAAAACCGATGCTCGCGACGAGCGTCGTTTCCGGGCGCCCGAGCCGCTGTACGGCGCGCACCGCGCGCGGCACCAAGAGCAGGCCCACGCCCATCAGCAGCGCCAAGAACAACCCGAGCTTGCCGGTCGTCTTCGCGAATTCCATCGCCGAGAGGCCGGAGCCGGTGGCTACCGCCGTCAGCGTCGTCATGAGCAAAATCGCGATGAGATCTTCGACGATGAGCACGCCCACCACGAGGTCGCGCAGGGAGCCCCGCACGCCCTGCTCGTCGAAAGCTTTGGCGATGATGGTGGTGCTGGAAATCGCGATGATGGCGCCGCAAAAGAGGCTTTCCAGCGTGGTCCAGCCGAACATTTGGCCGGTAACGAAGCCGAGCCAAATCATCAAGCTCGATTGAAGCAGGGCGAGCAGGCTGGCGGCGGGCCCGAGCTTCGCCAACTTACTGAGACTGAACTCGAGCCCCAACGAGAACATCAGCAAGATGACCCCGAGCTCCGAGAGCGTCTGGACGATCTGCCGATCCGCCACGAGCGGGATCGGAACGTTGGGGCCGATGATGAACCCGGCCAAGATGTAGCCGAGGACGACGGGCTGCCGCAGCTTCTGGAAAATGACCGTCGTGACTGCGGCCACGCCCAGCACGATGCTCAGGGCGACCAAGAAAGCGTGCGCGTCCATCAATCCTCCTTTCTCACGCCACCCCGAACTTTGCACGGGACAGCTGCGGAGAACCTTTAGGGCGCACGGTGCATTCCGAGAAGTAGCCGTCCCGATTTGACCCAGTAGTCAGGGTACCGCTTCAGAGCTCCGCGCGCCGCGTCTTGATCAGCTTGCGCACGAGCGCGGTGGGGAGCGGCTTTTTCGCGTCGAACTGCAGCGCGCCCTTCGTCGTTACGTAGTCGGACAGCTCGCTGCCGAGGGTGGCCAACGTGGCGCTGCTGAAGGGGTAGTACGAGCAGCCTTTGCTCGTCGCCGCGAAGCCGGCAAGCACTTCGCCATCGGCCCGAAACGCGGGCAAGCCGTAGCTGATGCACTCCTCGGCGCGAGGCAAGATGGCACGAATGGTTTGGCGCAGCTGCTGGAGGGCAGCGAGGCGTTCTCCGCTCACCCCGGCCAAGTAGGCGTCGATGCTGTCCACCTTGCCGCTCGCCTTCCACGGGGCGGCGATTTTCTGCTTGGAAGCCGCCGTCGTCGTTCGGGCCGGGCGGGCGCGGGTCGTGCGGGTCTTGGAGGCGGCCATGCGACGAGCCGGAGATTATCACCCCCTGCTGGAGCTCAGCGCGGGAAACAGGCTCCGAAACGGTCGAGCAACGAGCGATTCCCCTTCGTCTTCAGGCGTCCGGTAAGCAAGGCCCAAACGGCGCTGCGCTTTTTGGTCACGATGTCCAGCCACACGTCCGTGGCCGCAGAAACGTACACGTCCGCGTCGCCGACGAGCCCCTCGTGCACGGTGAGCACCCCGTCGTGGATGACCACCGTGGCGCGAATCACGTCGGTCTCAAGCAGCTCGAAGTGAAACGTGGCTTTCAGGCCGCGCGCCGGCCCGCGCTGAAACGTGAGCGGCAAGCCCGCAAAGAACCCGCGCGCGCTGGTCGGTCGCAAGCTGCTCTGCACGACGCGTAGCCGCTTGTGCGGGAAGCGCCGCCGCACGTGCTCCTCGGCGTCCGAGCCAGCGACCACGTACACAGGCTCCTCTTTGCTGGTTAGCGGTTTGACGACCGAACGCAAGAAAGCCGCCCGATCATCCAAGAAGGGGCGCATCACCTCCTCGCCGGCCGGGCACACCGCAATGCAGTACGCCGCCTTGTAGCTGGGTTTATAAGACAGTGACTGCCAGAGCGACGCCGTCTCGGCGATGGGCACGCGTTCGCGCAGCTCGTGACGGTCCCGGCTCTCGGCGACCTGCTCCAGCACGTCGCCGAATCCGGTCATGAACTCCCGATAGTTGTGATCGTAGCAGGCCGAGAAATGAAAGGCGCCCTCCGGCTCGATCGCGCCAACCGGACATGCCGCGACGCACAGCTTGCAGCTCACGCAAGGATTGAAGCCTAGTGGCTCCGCCTCACCTTCCACCTCCGCCTCGGTGAGCACGGTCGCGAGGAGCACGAATGAGCCGAGGCGCGGATGAATGACGCTCCGATGCAGCCCCATGCGTCCGAGCTGCGCCGCCACGGCGACCTTCTTGTGCGAAACCACCCAGGTGCGCCCCGGAAACGCGTCCATCTCCATGGGGAAGGCCATGGGCGGGTTGAGCGAAGCGTGACCCAGCTGCGAAAGCCCCTGCGCCACGCGAGCGGCGATTTCGTCCATGCGCTCGCCGACGCGATGGAACTCGCCGTTGGCGACGCTGCGGGCCGGGCTGCGGATATCCTCCTTGTGCGTACCGAGCACCAACGAGATCACGGAGCGGACGCCCGGCAGGGCTTGGCGCAAATACGGCAACTCTTCCTTCAAGTCCGGATGGTCGATGGAGACGATGCCTGCGTCGTCCGCGCCGCCGTCTCGCGCCAGCTGCTCGACCCGCGCCCGTGTGAGTGGGGCCGGCACGAGCGAGGGTCGGCCCCGGAGCGACACGACGGTCGGATGTTGCTCGAAGGCCGCACGCGAGCCTTTGACAGTCGGTTCAGGAGATTGCATGACGGTCATCATTCCTTTTAACGTGAGAGAATTCCGGCTCCAGATGGCGCCGCATTCAGCCTTTGCGAACCGCGGCGAGCAGGCGCCGAGCGAGCTCCGTGTCGTCCACCAGCCGAGCCAGCACGATCGCGCCGACCATTTGCGCCGCCAACCGCAAACTCTCGTCCCCTAGCGCGTTGCCGCGCCGCTCCGGCCGGAGCTGCTTGTCCACCGCACGCAGCAGGCCTCGTGCGGCCTCGGCGAAGGCGCGCCTTACCGGGGGGGATTGTTTGGGCGCTTCGCTACCTAACGCCGCGACGACGCAGCCAAATTCCGGATGGGCGACGTGCTCTTCCGACAGATAACCGGCGAGCATGCCGTTCCGATCGACGGCGTCTTCCGACAACACGCGCGCGGCGGTTTGCTGCGCCGCGAGCATGACCGCCTGGGCAACCAGCTCGTCCCGATTATCGAAGTAGCCGTAGAAGCCGCCGTGGGTGAGCCCCGCCGCCTTCATCAGACCGGGGATGCTGACTCCAGAGAGCCCATCCCGCCGGAACGCGCGAGCGGCGCGCTCCAAGATGTTGGCGCGCACCGCCTCCTTATGGCCTTCCGGATAGCGCATTAAATGATGACCATCATACAGCTCATCCGAGCCCTGCGCAAACGGCAAGGCGACTCGGTCCTCAGCCTCGCAGCGGCTTGAGCGCGTTCCCCCAGGAAATGACTTGGTCCAACATGTTCTTGAGGCTCTGCTCGTGCTGCGGCTTGGGCTTGAAGGTGCGGTAGCTCTCGAAATCGGACCCGAGGTAGAGCAGCACTTGAGCGCGCACGTCCGCTATTTGGAGCTCGGCCATGACGAGGCGCAGCGACTCGACCGCGCGGGAGCCCCCATTGGAGCCGTAGCTGACGAAGCCTGCCGCCTTGTTGTTCCACTCCTTGTAGATGAAGTCGATGGCGTTCTTGAGCGCGCCGGAGGGACCGTGGTTGTACTCGGGGGTGACGAACACGAAGGCGTCCAAAGGCGCGATCTTCGCGGCCCACGCTTTGGTGTGCTCCTTGCTGTACTGCCCCAAACTGGCCGGCACCGGCTCGTCCAGCAGCGGCAACTTGAAGTCCTCGATGTCGACGAGCTCGAACTCCGCGTCCGTGCGAGCCTTGGCTTGCTCGTTGACCCACTGAGCGACCTGCACGCCGACCCGACCAGGACGCGTGCTTCCGACGACGATGCCTACTTTGAGCATGGCGCGACTATGCCAGTCGCGCCCCAAGCCGAGAAGCCCACCTGCTCACGGGCAGCTCTGAGTCGAGCAGGTTTCTCCGGGCGCCGCACAGATGCCACAGCTCGGATTACAGCAGACTTGGCCGTCGTTGCATTGCCCTGAGCCGCAGCGAACCACGGTCGGCGCGCGGGCGGCGCCTGCGCACACCGTTTGATCGCAGGTGCCGCCGGGTGCGACGCACGTACCGCAGCTGATGTTGCAGCAGACCATGCCCACGTTGCACGTGTTCGGACCGCACATCTGGGTCGTGTTCTGTCCGAGGAGCGTCAGCATGGTTTGAACCGCGCCTTGCAATGCATTTGGCGCTGCGCCGCTGCTGCCTCCGCCGCTCATTCCCGCCGCCCCGCCCCCTCCTCCGTCACCAGCCGTACCTCCGCCCCCGCCCACGCCGCCCGTTCCCGCGGCTTGCGCTTCGCCGGCCAGCGGCGCCGCTTCGCCGCCGCCGCCGCCGCTGCTGGCGATGGCGGGTGCGCGGGGAGCCGTCGTCGTGGCCGCGGAAGCGGGCGGCGGCGTCACAGCCTCGCCCGACGTACCCGCCCCAGGTGTGACCGAAGGGCGCCCGCCGATGGTGACATCCGGGGAGATCTGTCCAACGTCGTTCAGCACCTCCGATGCCGCGCCGATGCCGGTAACGAACCCAATGCTGCGCGCAAAGCCGACCATCCCGACGGTCAGGACGGCCGTAGCCAGTACCAAACCCAGCACCGTGAGTACCAGAGTGCGTTTCGACCAGCGACGAGCGGGAGCGGGGAGCATGAGCGAGAAGGGTACTGCATGTGGCGTTCCAACCTCAGCGCGCGGGGCGAAAAACGCTGAGATCGCCGCTGCGGACCAGCGGCTCGACCCACTGAAGTAGCCGCGGCGAGGGGGAGACGAGCGCGACGCGGCGAGCTCCACGCATCAGCGCGCGATCGGCCCAGCTGTCCGTATAGACGGCGTCCCAAGCGTGAATGTGCAGCCGCCGCGCAAGCTCCTGCGGTTTGACAGGCCCCACGCAGTGCGTCGCGACGACGAAGCCTCCGTAGCGCCGACGCAAGCGCGAACCAACGACTGGCAGCGCCGGCAAGCCTCGCGCTCGCAGCACCCCGCGCACCAACGTGGGCAGCGCTCCCGTCGCGAGCACGACGCGCCGCCCCTGCGAAAGCTCGCGCGACAGCTGCTCGAAGATCTCCTCGTGCGCGAAGCCGCTCAGGACGCTCTCCGCGTAGCCGCGCAGCGCGCGCACGAATTTTCGCGACCGCGTCCCGACGGTGAGCGCCCACAATAAGACGGAAGCTGCCGCTGCTACCGAGCGCAGCCGCGCCACGGCCGCGAGCGGCGCAACCAACGCGACCAGCAGCAGCCGTTGCGGGCGCCGGGCTGCGTAGCGAAAGCAAAAATCGAGCACGGAGTCACGACTGACGAGCGTGCCATCGAAGTCGAACACGACGACGTCGCTGCCGAGGCTCATCGCCCGGCAGACTACTGCACGAGAGACGCCAAGTACTCTTCCAGGTTCGTGTAGCCGTCTTTATCTGCGTCCCCGTTCCCGTCCGCCGCGTCGGCCGGATTGAAGCCGCTTTCGGTTTCCCAGCTGTCAGGCATGCCGTCGCGATCTGTATCCGCAGGTGCGGCCGCGGTGGGAAGCGTGCCTACGCCGCCCGCGAAGCCGAGGCTGGTTTCGTTGCTGATGGTCGCGCCCTTCTTGCCCAGTGACGAAAGCTCCGCCAGCACGTACTCGTCCGCTTCGTCCCGGTGGCGCGACGCGCCCGCGTGCTTGGATACGTAGTCGAACGCTTCTTGGGCGGTGAGCACCGGCACGGGCGGGAACTCCACCGAAGGCGCGCTGAGCCAGGTGACCGAGCCGTAATCTCCCTGACCGAGGAGACGCCCGTTGAGCGTGCCGTCTTTGTCGCTGTCGTAGTAGTTGCCTTGTGCGAAGAGCTGGTAGGCGCTGGTGGGGCTGTCCAAGGTGCCGTCCTTCGTTTCCGGACCCGTGATGAGGTAGTTGCCGAGCATCGCTCCGTCGGAGCGCCCGCTCGTATCCCCCAAGATGTAGCCGGACACCACCCAGTTGTAGACGACGTTGTTGATGAATTGGAGCGTGCCGCGCGCCTTCGGGTTGCGCGAGTTGTTGTCGATATAAAGCGAGCGGATGATGGAGGTACCGGTGGTGTTCACGAGCCCGCCCGTGCTGTGCGTCTGCAAGCCTTGCGCGACGATGGAGTCCTGCAGAGTGAGGTTTTTCAGCTCCTCCCCGCTCTCTTGATTCAGGTCGAAAGTGCCGTCGCGCCCCCAGCTGAGCGAGCAGTGGTCCCAGATGACGTCGTGGCCGTTGGCCATGGTCACGGTGTCCTTACCGGATTCGCCGCCCGCGCCCATGCGAAACCGCACGTAGCGCACCACGGTGTGGTTTGCCGCCGAGAACGACGTGCCGTCGCCGTAGATGGTGACGCCGCCGCCAGGCGCGGTCTGCCCTGCGATGGTCTGATTGTTCTTGAAGACGAGGCGGGAAGAGATCTTGATCACGCCGCCGACTTCGAACACCACCGTGCGATTGGGTTGGCTTACCGCGTCGCGGAGTGAGCCGGCGCCCGAGTCGTTCAAGTTCGTCACGTGGTAAACGCTGCCGCCGCGGCCGCCCTTGGCATGGCGGCCAAAGCCCTGCGCGCCTGGAAACGCGAGGAGCTCGCCCGTGGCCCCGCCGCCCTGGCCGCCCTGCCCCTGGCCGCCCCCGTCCGAGCCCGCGCGGCCGCCGGACGTGCCCGCAGCCGATCCCCCCGCGCCACTGCCGGCGTTAGCCGTCGCACCACTGCCGCCTTCGGTCGGTGAGCCTGCCACGCCCCCGGTACCGGCAACGTTGGCTCCGCTCCCGGCGACGCTGGAAGAGCCGCCCTGGGCCGAGGGAGAAGTGCCGCCGGACGCTTCCGCCCCCGCCGAAGCGCCACCTGCGACCGGCGCCGCGCCCTCGTCCGGCGAGCCTCCGCATGCCAGAAACTGAAGGCCACACCACGCCCAGGCGGCGGTAAGTCGGTAATTCATGCTCGATGGGAGTAGGGGCCGAGGCGCACTAACTGATGAGCCGATCAGCAAGGACCAAGTTGCGCGTCCGGCGCCAGACCGTTCAGCAATAAAAATTGCTTCAGGGTGGAACCGGTACCGCGCTCAGGAGCGCCGCGAAAGGCATGTTTTGCGAGTAGGCGTCGGCCATCGCCAGCTTCCCGATCGCCACCGCGCCCGCGTCCTGCAGGTGCGTGTTGTCAGTCACGCCTTCTGGGTAGTTCGGCGACGCCCCGGGGGGCAGGTTCAGGAACAACTTGTTGGTTTCGGCTTGCCCGATGCGCTCGAAGTACGCCTTGGTCAGCGCCGTGAGGTCGATGAGTCCGACTTGCAGCGCCGCGGCCAGCTCTCGAACCGCGGGCGGGTAAGCGCCGTGCGTGTCCGACACCTTGCCGCCGCTCCAACTGTTGCGGTGGATCGGCGTGAGCAAAATCGGCGTCGCCTGCTTCTCACGAGCGTCGTTCACGTACGTGGTCAAAAACTGCTTGTAGGTAGTCGGTGGGTCCGTGTAGCGCGCGACATCGTCGGACTTTTGGTCATTGTGACCGAATTGAATGAGCACGTAGTCACCCGCCTTGAGGGCAGCCTTGACCGGCGCCCACGCGCCTTCGTCGAAGAAGCTCTTGGAGCTACGGCCGGAGATGGCTTGGTCGACGACCACCGCGCAGCTCGAAACGAACAGGTTGCCGAGCGGCTGCCCCCATCCCATGCGCGGGTACAAGTTGCTCGCGTAGACGCTCATGGTGGAGTCGCCAATGAGGTAAATCGTTGCCGGAGACGCAGGCGGAGTGGTGCAGCCAGTCGTGACGCTTCCGCCGCTGCCGCTCGTCCCCGCTGCGCTCATGCTGGCGCCCGCGCTCCCTCCTTGACCGCCAGCCGCCGCTTGCCCCGCCGCGCCGCCGCCCATCACAGCGCCGGCGGCTGCGGCGCCCCCGGTCGGGCCCGCGCCGCTCGCAGCTGCCCCCGTGCTCGTCGGCGTCCCCGAGCCAGTGCCGGACGAGCCGCCCCAATTCGCCACGATGCGCTCGGGAGGAATGCCGCCGCACGCCGCAACCAACGAGAGCCAGGAAAGCACGCCGAACAACGCACGACCACGGTTTGAATACATCGCCGCTCTGAGCGCTTGATCGCCCCCGCGGTGCAATCGATCACAGATTTCAATCAAAAGAGCGGGCGCGCCCTCAACGTGGGC
>JAQSWN010000127.1 GCA_029266615.1 Polyangiaceae bacterium | reverse complement strand
CCTTGTCGGCCTCGTCCTCCAGCACCGCGGACATGACCGAGGTCTCGCTCCACCCGACGAGGTCGAGCGGTCCTTGCTTCTTCAGCGCTTCGGTAAGCCGCAGGTGGCGATCCAGGCCTTCGCGCTTGTTCTTGCGCTTGCCCATGAGGCTCATGTTCGCCTGCACGAGGCCGACCTCGATTTTTTCGGCGCCTTCGCTGCGGGTGTCCACCATCGGCATGCGCACGAAGCCGTAAATTGCCGCGAGGACGGGCGCTGCGGCGGCCGCGAGCGCGAGCGGGCGAGGCCTGCGGCGTTCCAGCCGCGACACGACGAGCTCAGCCAGGGCGTAGTTCACCCCCAGCACTGCGAGCGAGACCAGGATGGGGCCACCGAGCTCCGCGACCTGGATCAGGGGCGTCACCTGGTGCACGGTCGCCGCGTAGAACCATTTGAAAAGGAGCGGGTAGACCTGCTCGCTGGCCGCGAACGCGAGCGCCAGCGTTAGCCCGCGGCCCCAACCTCGTTGCTCACCGCGCGTCGCGAGCCAGCCGAACAGACCGATGCGCCCGGCCTGGAAAGCCGCCAGAACTGCCTGAAACAGAAAGCAGAGCGGGAGCGGGAAACCGCTGAACTCCTGCAGCGTGTAGCTCAGGAAGTAAAACCCGGTCACGGTCATGCCGAAGCCGGCCGTCCACCCCAGCCAGAAGCCGTGCTTAGGCCGTTGCCCCGCCAGCGAGACGATGAGGGGCACGAGCGCGACGAACGACAGCGGCCACACGTCCATCCCCGGGAACGCGAGCCAGTAAAGAAGCCCCGTGAGGAAGCTCAGGGGATAAGCGACCCGCGGCCGCAGCGGAAAAGCCATGCTCAGCCGCCCAGCGCCTTTTTGACCTTGGACAGCACGTCCTTCACTTCGGCGGCGACACCGAGGCCGTCCAGGCCGGGCATCATCACGTCCAACAGTAGCAGGGCGGGCCGGGGCGCCTGACTGGCGAGCGCGATGGCTTGCCGGCCGTCATGGGCCACGGACACGTCGTAGTGCTGCGACAGCACCTTTTCCAGCATGGTGGCGATCGCCGGGTCGTCCTCGGCGATCACGATGCGTCTGCGAATGCCAGGTGCGCCGGACAATGGGTTACTCGGTGCGCTTGATCACGTGAAAGCCGAAGTCCGTCTCGACCACGTCGCTGATGTCGCCCGGCTTCATCGCGAAGGCGGCATCGGCGAAGGGCTTTACCATCTGCGGCTTCGTGAACTTCCCCAGACTACCGGCGCGCTCTTTAGCGCCGGGCTCGTCCGAGTACTGCTTGGCGAGGGCGGCGAAGTCTTGACCCTTCTTTGCCTTGGCTTGCACCTCCGCCGCGAGCTTCTTCGCCTCCTCCTTGCTGCGCGTGATGGTGGGCGCGGAGCGGAGAGAGCCTTTGTACTGAATCAGCACGTGGCTGGCGCCGACGGTCGGCTCCGGTGCCGGCGGGGCGGTGGGTGCCGCTTCCGCAGCGGGCTCGGGTGCCTCCGCGGCGGGCTCGGGCGGGGCGGCTGGCGGCGCGCCGTCGCCCGGCTCCGTCAACGAGGCGCAGGCGGTGAGCGGAAGCAAGAGCGCCAGGGCGAGGGCCCGAGCCGTAGCGGTGCGGGGAAGCTGGGACATGGAGGGCGCCTACGTAATTACGGTAGCCGTCTGATTTCAAGCGCGGAACGCCCAAAGCTTGCGAGCCGTGCCAAGCGGGCGCCATAGTCACCTCTAGATGGCGAAAATCCTCCACATCGAGGACGATCCGGCGAACCGCCTGCTGGTCCGAAAGCTGCTGACCTCGGCGGGGTTCGAGGTAGTGGAGGCGGCCGACGGGCTCGAAGGCGTGCGCAAGGCCATTCAAGAGCGCCCGGACCTGGTGCTCGTGGACATCGCGATTCCGGGTTTAGACGGCTACGAGGTCACGCTGCGGCTGCGCTCGGAGCCTCAGCTGCGCGGCATGCCCATCGTCGCGATTACGGCCGAGGGCGATCGCGACACGAGCCTCGCCGTCGGCTGCGACGGCTTCCTACAAAAGCCAATCGACGCCCGCTCGTTCGCCGACAAATTGCGGGGGTACCTGGACGGCTGGCGCGAAACCACCAGCCCGGACGCTACCGGCCAGCGCTTGCGCCAGCAGAGCCAGCGCATCGTCACGCACTTGGAAGCGAAGGTCGCCGAGCTCTCCGGCATGAACCAGCGGCTGCTGGAGCTGGACTCGGCAAAGAAGGAATTTTACCGCAACATTTCCCATGAGCTGGCCACGCCGATGACGCCCATCGTCGGGTACCTGAAGCTGCTCATCGACGGCGAGCTCGGGGATTTGACGACCCCGCAGCTGAAGAGCCTCCGCGCCATGAGCGACTGCGTGCACCGTCTGCGCCGGCTGATCGACAGCTTGCTCGACGTCACCGCGTTGGAGACGGGGCGCATGCGCTTTGCACAGCGCGAGTACGACTTCGCGGAGCTGGTGCAGAAAGCGTCCAAGCAGCCGGCGTTCGACGACGGGCGCATCCACCTAGTGGCGGACTTACCGAAGCGGGGCGCCTTGCTCGGCTCCGGCGACGTCGAGCGCCTGTCGCGCGCCTTCGACCAGATGTTCGACAACGCCACCAAATTCACGCCAGAGGGCGGAACTGTAGGCGTCCGCCTGCGCAAGTTGACGAGCGGACACTTCGAGCTTTGCATCGCAGACACCGGGCCCGGCATCCCGGCCGAAAAGGTCGGCAAGCTGTTCGAGCCGTTTTACCAGGTGGACGGCTCGCCCACGCGCTTGTTCGGGGGGACCGGCGTCGGGCTGGCAATCGTGCGCGGCGTGGCGCGCGGTCACGGCGGGGACGTGCGCGTCGCGTCGCCGGCCAACGAAGAAATCATGGGCGTGCGCTTCAACGGCGCCGCGTTTTATTTCGTGATCCCGGAGCGCCCCGGCCCCGTGAGCGAGCCGCCGTCCCGCCCGCTGTGACCTCTGTCATCTATTTGGATTGGAATGCGACGACCCCGCCCCTCGAGGAGGCCATCGTCGCCATGGCCGAGGTTGCGCGGGTCGCCTGGGGCAATCCGGCCAGCATTCACGGTAGCGGCCGAGCCGCGCGCGACGTGGTCGAGACCGCCCGCGAGGAGCTTGCGCGTCTCGTCGGAGGGAACCCGCGCGACGTGATCTTCACGTCCGGCGGGACCGAGGCGAACAACTTGGCGCTCCTGCGCGCCCCCGCGCTGGTGACGAGCGCGCTGGAGCACCCGTCGGTGACGCGCGTGGCCGAGGCCTTGGAAACCGAAGGGAAGCCCGTCCGCTGGCTCTCGGTTCCGGAGACCGGACGGCTCGAGCCGGAAGCGGTGCGGGAAGCGCTGGTCGGCTTGCCGCCCGCTTCGATCGTCGCCGTGGCGGCCGTGAACCACGAGACCGGCGTCGTGCAGCCCGTGCCAGACCTCGTGGAGGTGGTGCGAGCCGCGGGAGCACGGCTCCACGTGGACGCGGTGCAAGCCGTGGGCAAGCTGCCGGCCGAGCACTGGGCCGGCGCCGACACGTTTTCTGTGGCCGCCCACAAGCTGCGCGGTCCCAAGGGCATCGGCGCGTTGGTCCATCGACCCGAGCGCGCCCCGAAGCCGCTCTTGCTCGGAGGCTCCCAGGAGCGCGGACGCCGGCCTGGCACCGTGGACCCGGTCGCGGCGGCCGGCTTTCGTGTCGCGGCGGAGTGGGCGGCGCGTTCGCTGACTGCGCGCGGCGTTTTGGCCGAGCGGCGCGACGCCTTCGAGACCGAGCTCGTGCGGCGCGGCGCGCGCGTGAACGGGGAAGGAGCGGCGCGGCTCGGCCACGTGTCGAACGTCTCCTTTCCCGGAGTCGCCGGGGATGAGCTGGTCGCCGCGCTGGATCTGCTCGGCGTGGCGGTGTCGAGCGGCAGCGCCTGCAGCGCCGGAACGACCGAGCCCTCCAAGGTGATCACCGCCATGCTCGGGCTCGAGCGGGCGCGAGGCGCGGTGCGTATAAGCATCGGCGACGCCACGAGCGCCACCGAGCTCGACCGCGCGCTTTCGGCCTTCGATCGGGCGCTTGGCGGCCCGCGACCCGCAAACCTCAGGTAAAGCCTGATCTAGGTGGGCATCGTCTGGATCAGCGCGCGAAGGGCGGCGCGTAACTGATCCAAAATGCTCGGCTTTACGGCGGCGCTGAGCGCCGGAGGGGCGATCCATTGAATGGAACGGACGCCGCGCAGCCGTTCAGTCCTTTTATCGATTGTTGGAAGTTACAGCAAATGTTGCTTCTAACATCATGAAATTACTCGCTGATTCGATGCTTCGTACAGCGCGATGGCCGCCGCCACAGAGGCGTTGAGCGAGCCGATGCGGCCCGATTGCGCCAGGCGCGCCGTTGCGGTTAGGGCGCGCCGTACCGAACGACTCATGCCCTCGCCTTCGGAGCCGAGCACGAGGAGGGTCGGCTGCTTGAGATCCAACTCGCGGAGCGCCCGGTCGGCTTGCGGATCCAGACCGACGACCTGAACTCCCTGAGCGACCGCGTCCGTCAGCGCGGCGGTGAGGGAGGGGACGCGGCACAGCTTGGCGTGCTCCACGGCTCCGGCCGACGCGCGGAACGTCGACAAGCTGAGCGGCGCGGAGGCGTGCTCGCCCCAGATGACGGCCGACCCGGCGATACCGACGGCGCTTCGCACCACCGCCCCGAAGTTCTGGGGATCGGAAATGCCGTCCAGCACCATCCCGAGGAGGGAAGGGTCGGCGAGCAGGTCCGCGAAGTCGGTCAGCTCTAGCTCGGGGGCCCAGGCCACCACGCCTTGGTGGACCGTGCCTTCGGTAAGCGCATCCAGAAGCGTGCGCGACTCGCGCGTCACTTCCACGACGCCATGATCGGTCGCAAAGCGGGCCACTGCCTCGAGCCGCGGGTTCTCCCCGTGCTCGATACTGACGCGCCGCACCGCGCGCCCGTGCGCCACGATGGCCTCGCGCACTGGCTGCAAGCCGGCGACCAGACGGCCCTCCACCTCGGGCAGTGGGATGCTGGAGCGCGGCGGGCGCCGCGGATAGTCAGGCCGGTGTCGCAAGGGCTCCACTCATTTCGTCTAGGATGCTTCGGGCGGCGGCGACCGGATCCGCGGCGTCGCGGATGGGACGACCCACGACGAGCAGGCTCGAACCGTCCCGCAGGGCCGAAGCGGGGGTACCCACGCGCTTTTGATCGCCCACGGCGGCGCCCGCGGGGCGAATGCCGGGTGTCACCAAGATCGCTTCCGGGCCGAGGGCCTCGCGTAACGCGGCCACCTCCGCGGTGGAGCAAACCAAGCCGTGAACGCCGACGCTCCGAGCCAGCTTGCCAAGGCGCAGCGCTTGCTCGGTGGGCGGCGCGCTCACGCCAATGGCCTGCAAGTCGCCCGCGTCGAGCGACGTGAGGACGGTGACGGCCAGGAGCTTCAGGCCCGCGCCTTCGCGCTCGGCGCGTTCGGCGGCCACCTCCAACATGCGCGGGCCGCCCGCAGCGTGCAGTGTGAGGTAGCTCGCCCCCAGCTGCCCGGCGGTGGCGACGGCACGCTCCACCGTTTCCGGGATGTCGTGCAATTTGAGGTCTAGAAAAACGCGGCTACCGAGCTGAACGCCTAGCTTGACGGCCGCGGGGCCCTCCGCGACGAACAGCTCCAAGCCGACTTTGAGCACCCCGACGACTTCGGCAACACGCGCGGCGCCAGCTGAAGCCTCCGCGAGAGTCGGGTAGTCGAGGGCAAACGCTAAACGGTCGCGCATCAAGCACGGGTCCGTAGCGCAAGCCCCCGGTGGGGCCAAGTGCTTAGAGCCGATCCTGAATCCCTCCGGTCGGGGCTTCCAGGCTCGGCTCGTAGAGGCTTTCGCTCACAGGCAGGAGCAGAGCGGATCGCCGGGCGGGCAGTTGCAGGGCTTGGCCCCGCCGCCAGCCGGCTTGCTCGCACCGCCGCCGCCCGTGCGGACGGCCGCGCCGGCGCGCTGGGCCTGGCTCTTTTCCTCGGTCGCCTTCTTCAGCTCGGCTTCGAGCTTGGCGCGAGTTGCTTCGTCCTTGGCGCTCGCGAGGGATGCCTTGAGCTCCTCTTCGCGCTGCTGAGCGGCGTCGAACACGTCTTTCAGGCGCTTGGATTCGGCCTCGGCCGCGGCGATGCGCGCATCCGCCGCGGCTTTTTCCTTTTCGGCCTTTTCCGACGCGCTCTTGAACGCGAAGCCCCCGCCGACGATGGCGACGACGAGCACGCCGACCGCGATGCCGACGAACATTTTCAGGCGCTTCTTGCCTTGGTCGCTGTTCAGCGCCGCCAGCTGCTGCTCGTGAGCCTGCTGGGCCGACATCGCCTCCATGCGCGACTTGTGCTCCGCTTCGGCTCGCGCCTTCTCGATTTCGCCTTGGCGGATTGCATCCAGACGCGCCTGCTCTTCCTTGCGGCGCATGTCCTCTAGGCGGCGGGCTTCCTCCTCCTCGCGAATGCGGCGCTCTTCCGCCTCCCGGGCAGCGCGCTCCGCCGCGGCCTTCGCCTCGGCTTCTTGGCGGGCGCGACGGTCCTTGTCGGCCTCTTCCTGCTTGATGCGATCTTCCTCAAGGTTCATCAGCTCCTTGAGAGAGAAGAGAACCGAGCTTTCTTTCTGTTCGGCCATTTCGATGACTGTTCCTGGGCAGGGCGGTCCCGCGTGGAGGCGAATACCAACCAGCGAGCGATCTCGTCAAGAGAAGGCTCGTAATCGGCGGACGGTGTGAATGTAACGGAGCTTTCCAGCCCTGTCAGCTTTTGACAGGGCCATTTGCGAGTCCTTGGGTCGCCTCGCGCGGCCTACATTGCACGACACTCGCCTTCAGGTGGGGACTTTCGTCTCGCTCGAGGGATGTTTCTGTGTTGCAGCCCTCCCGCGTTGTCCCGCTAACCTGAGGCTATGGCGACCGAAGTGCTGGCGCACATCACGGGTACGGTTTGGAAAATTGCGGTTCAGGTTGGGGACGTCGTGGCGGAGAACCAGACGCTCGTCATCCTCGAATCGATGAAGATGGAGATGCCGGTGGAAGCGCACGAGGTGGGGCGCGTGGCGAGCATCTCAGTGACCGAAGGCGCGAGCGTGGACGAAGGAGACGTGCTGGTCACGCTGGAGAGCCCGTGATGCGGGGCCGCCGGAACGTCCAGAACGCGCGGCTAACGCGTGTGGTGCTGCTCGTGGCAGTCGTGGCGTGCGGCGGCCCGCAGAAGCTCGGCGACGCTGGCTCCACCTGCTTCCGGGACGACGACTGTAGCCCTGGGTTGATCTGCGTGGCACCGGAGGGGGACGCCGCGCGCGTCTGCAGCAGTGACCCCACGCCGCTCGTCTCCATGGTGGAAGGTCCGCCCGTCGTCGAGCCGATGGGCGGCAGCGCCGGCGCTGGCGGTAGCCCCATCGCGGGCGCGGCGGGGACGCCTTCGGGCGGCTCGGCTGCGGGCGGAAGCGGCGGCACCGACGCGGGTGGAACGCCCAGCGCGGGCACGGACGCCGGCGGTACCGGCGGAGCCACCGCTGGCAGCGGGGGCAGAGCCGGGGGCAGCAGCGGCGGCAACGCCGGAACGGGCATGGGCGGCAGCGCTACCGCGGGAACCGGGGGCGCCAACGCGGCCGGGACGGGCGGCATGGCCGGCACGGATACCGGCGGCACCGGCGGCACGGACGCAGCCGGCACGGGGGGCTCGCTCTAGCGCCGCGCCGCGCTCATTCCTTCCAGAAGAACTTCCACGGGTTGTGCTTCAGGTCGCGGATGAGCTCCTGCAAGTCGTCGTAGACGGCTTCATCCATGATGAGCGCGCCCACCGTGCCTTTGCCGGATTTCACGTGCTTCATGAGCCCCTCGGCGTCTTGCGCGAGGCCCTTGGCGCGGCCGCTGGCGTCTGCCAAGTCGCGCGTCATGCGGTCCAGCCGCTCCAGCTGCTCTTCCGTCGAGAGCTTGGCGGTGAGCTTCTTGGCGTCGCTCAGCACCTTGCGGCTGTCCTCCAGAACCGGCGGTAGGTTTTCCGCCGCGGCTTTGCTGGTGCGTTCCACGTCGTTGAAGATGCGGGTCACCTGCGGGCCGTCCACGTAGCGGTCCCGCGCTGCCTTCATGGTGCCCTGCGCTTCGACGGAGAGCTTGTCCACGTTGTCGACGATGCGGTCCAGCTTGTCGCTGTTCTTCTCGAAGAAGTTGCCGCTCGCGCGGAGCGTGCGGTGCAGGCCGTCGAACGTCTCCGAGATCTTCTGCTCGTTGTTCGCGACGCCTAGGTACGCCTTGTGGAGCAGCTCGTAACTTTCGCTGAGGAGCAGATCCAAGCGGGGCGGGCTGATGCCCTGCACGGTGGCGTTGTCCGCCAGCGTCGGCCGATCCGGCGAGCCGGGCTCGATGGCCAAGAACATCTCTCCCAGCACGCCTTGGCTGGTGACGAACCACCGTGAATTGTCGTGAATCGCGCTTTGGTAGCGGCGCTCGATGCGGGCGATGGCTCGAATCGGCGGCTCGGGCTCCCGCGTTTTTGCGTCCACCTTGCCGCCGCGGAACTCCAGCTCGCTGACCCGGCCGACCTTCACCCCGGAAATGCGCACGGGGGCGCCTGCTTGCAAGCCGCCCGGATTTTGGAACGTGACGTAGACCGTGAGCGTCGGCTCGAAGCTGAGCCCGCCCATCACCACCACGAAAGCGCCCAAGAGCCCGAGCGCAACCAAGATGAGCGCGCCGACCTTCACTTCGATGGAGCGCTGGGTGCTCACTCGATCGGCCCTTCTGCGCGGCCGTTGATGAACTGCTGGATCACCGGGTCGTCGGTGCTTCGGAAATCCGCGGGCGTGCCCAATAGCCTCACTTTTCCCTTGTACAGCATCACGATGCGGTCCGCGATGCCGAAAATGCTCGGCAAATCGTGCGAAACCACGATGCTCGTCACCTTGAGACGATCGGAGAGGTCCCGAATCAACCGATCGACGCGGCGCGCGCTCACCGGGTCCAGGCTCGTGGTCGGCTCGTCGAAAAGCACGTAACTTGGGTCGAAGCCGAGGGCGCGCGCGATCGCCACGCGTTTCTTCATGCCGTCGCCGAGCTCGTTCGGGAATTGGTCGGCGAATTTGCGCATCTGGGTCTGGTCCAAGAGCGAAAGAGCCTCCCGCCGCGCATCCTCCTGAGAGAGGCCGCGGTGCTTGCGCAGCGGGAGCGCCACGTTGTCCACACAGCTCATCGAGTCGAAGAGGGTGGAGTGCTGGAAGACCATCGCGCACTTCTTTCGCACCGCGTACATCTGCTGCTCGTTCAAACCGGACACCTTCTCGCCGTCCAGCCAGATTTCGCCGGTGTCCGGCTGTAAAAGCCCGATGAGCTGCTTGATGAGCACGCTCTTGCCGACGCCGGAGGCGCCGATGACGAAGAACACTTCGCCCGGCTGCACGTCGAAGCTGACGCCGTCCAGGATGCGCCGCTCACCGAACGACTTCTTTACGTTGCGAAAGGAGATCAAAGCTACTGCGAGTTTGCCAGATTTGACGCGCGACCTTGGGCAAAGTACCCAAACCTCGCATGGGTTTCTTCAATTGGGCGCGCGCACGTCGTCTATCGGCCGCCGCGCTCGGGTCGTCGGTGCTGTTCATCGCCGTCGCTTGCTCCAGCAGCAAGCCAAAGCCGGCCGACTCCGCCAGCGGAGAAGACAACGGGCCGCCCCCGGCTTGCAACAAGGACGAGGTGCGTGAGTACCTGTGCGACGACCTCCTGCCGTTCAACGGAGAGAAAGCCGCCGCCGAGCCGTATCAAACCTGCCCGAGCAGCGTGGGTGTGAAGGGGAACGTATTCAAGCCGACCTCCGGCGTCGCCCGCTTCGACCCAACGCGGACGGCGTGGACGCGTAAACGCGTGCCTCCCGGCCACGCGTGCTGCTACTCGTGGTGCTCGACGTTGGTCCTCGCGGATGCCGGCGACGTGGACGCCGCCTCCTGCCAACAGCCGAACGCCATGCGCGAAAGGCTGTGTATCAGCAGCGCCGAGGCCGGCGTCTCGGACTCCGCGGCAGCCCCGAACGAGGGTTGCGCGGCGGCCGTCAGTCCGCCGCCCAGCGTCTCCTTCACCCCGCCGAAAGCAGCCGCGCTGGACCTGCAGGCGACGGCCGAGAAGCGCAGCCAAGGAGTTTCCGAGTGCTGCTACGGCTGGTGCAGTAAGGCGCCGCTCGGTACCGGCCTCGGCGCCAAGTAGCGGCCGAGCGCATGCGGCTCGGGGTCGTCACCGTTGGCTTGGGAGCCGTGCTCTGCGCGACGCGTGGAGTCGCCGCGGAGGAGGCTGACGCGGAGGAGTGGTCACCCTCCGTAGAAGAAGCGCGCGCGCCGCACCACGGCCGCAGCTTGTGGCAGATGGGGGCGGGGCTCGCCATCGGGACCGGCGGATACTGGGCGCTCATGCGACGCAACGTCGCCGACTGGGACAACCCACGTCCGCTCTCACGCTTCGACGGCTCCTCCTGGGTACTGGACAACAACAGCATCGGCGTGAACTTTCTCGGCCACCCCTACACGGGCGGCATTTCCTACGCCTTGGCGCGGGGCAACCATCAGAGCGTGGCGGGCGCCTTCGCTTACAGCTTTCTGACTTCGTTCCTGTGGGAGTTCGTGATCGAGTTCAAAGAGAAGGTGAGCGTCAACGACGTGCTGGTGACGCCCGGCGCTGGTCTGCCGATCGGCGAAGCCTTCCATAAGCTGGGACTCTATCTCGACACCGGCCACCACGACTCGGTCCCGCTGGACGTGCTGCGCGCCTTGTTCGGCACCGGCGCCGCGCTGGATCGCGCGCTCGACGGTCGCCCCGCGCCGCGCGTGCGTAGCCGCGACGCGCTCGGATTTTCATCGAACATTTGGCACGAATTCGCGGTGGATTACGGCGTGGCCGCGATCGATGCGCCCGGCGTTACAGAGTACGCGCGCTACCAAGCCGGCCTCGCGCTTCGGCTCGTTACCCTTCAGGGCTACGGGAAGCCGCTCGCCTTCGGGCGCGGCTTTCATGGCGCGGAGCTGTCGACGCTGGCCGTGCGCGCCGAAGCTTCGCCGCACGGCTGGGGGCTCGCGGCAGAGGCCGACACGGTGCTGGCCGGGTACCATGCGCAGTCGCTCACGCGTCGTGGGGGCGCGCTCGAGGGTGAGTTGCTCACCATCGGCACGAGCCTTGGGTTCGACTACCTGCGCTCTTCGGCGAACCGTTACGGCGCCGTGGAGGCGGCCGTGGCTAAGCCTGGTCCAGACTTGAGCTACCACGCGCCCAATCGCCGCGAGCAGTACGGGGCCTTTCAGCTACCCGGCATCGCGCTGGATCTGCGCGTACTGAGGCGTTGGGGCCGCTTCGAAGCTTCCGGGCGGCTGCAGCCGAGCTTTGCCGGTTTAGGCGCGGTGTCGTTCTACGACTGGGCGGCGGACCACCTGGAAGATCGCAGCAAGCACGTGCTGCACCGGCAAGGCTACTTTTACGGCTGGGGTGGGGCCGCGCACGTGTCGGCGAGCGTCGCCCTCGGGGCGCTCCGCGGCGGCTTCGAGCTGACCTACGGCGCATACCGCTCGCAAGACGGCTGGGATCGCCACGCGGAGCGGCTCAGCGTGGACGTACCGGTCACCGGAAACTTCCTGACCTATCGAGGTCGCATCGGCGTCGCGCCGAGCCCTTCCACCAGCGTCGCCGTCACGCTCGGGGTGCGGCGCTTTCGCTCGGACGTCGACGGATACGAGCGCACCGCCCGCGCCGTGGAGCGGGGCCTCGCCGCGAGCTGGGTGTTTTGAAGCGCTGGCTCGGGACGAGCGGCGCCGCGCTTCTTTTGGCGCTCACGGGCGGGGCCCACGCGGAGCCGCCCCCGCCGCCCTGGCTCGGCCCGACCAGCCGACCACCCACGCCGCAGGGCTTCCAGCAGCTCGGATTGTGGGAGTCCGCCCGGAGCGTGCCGCTCGAATCCGTCGGGCTGGTGGCGCTGATCACGTATACCGGCTTCAAGGATTGGAAGTGGGGCTCGGCTTCTTTCCGGTTCGACTCCGAAGGCTGGTTCGGCATGAACACCGGCAGTGGGGGGCTGGACAAGCTCGGCCACGCCTACGGCGCGTACATGACGAGTGAGCTCCTTTACTGGCGGCTCCGCGCGACGCACCGGGGGCGCTGGGTTTCGTCCTTTTACCCGGCCTTGTTCGGCACGCTGCTCTACCAATACATCGAGCTCTTCGACGGCTACTCGGTCGATCACGGCTACTCCTACGAAGACTCGATCATGAACGGGCTGGGTGTCGCCTTGTCCTTCTTGCGCCATCGATTCCCACGCTTCCGGCAGCTGTTCGACTATCGCCTGTTTTATTACCCTTCCGGCGGTAGCTCCTTCCGGCCCATGATCGACTACGAAGGCCAGAAGTTCTTCGGCGTGCTCAAGCTCGCGGGCGTTCCTGGCGTGGAGCGAACGCCGTTTCGCTACGTGGAGCTGTTTGCCGGCTACTACACCCGCGGTTTCCCGCGTTACGCAAACGCCAGTGAAAAAAGCGAGCACTTCATGATTGGGGTGGGGCTCAGCCTTTCTCAAACCCTTTTCGAGCCGCTCGAGCGGGCTCACGGCGAGCCGTTCGGGTTCTTGAACCTCGCAAGCCAGTACTTTCAGACTCCGCTCTACGCGGCCAGCGAGAGCGTGCGACGCGAGGGCCGCTGAGGGCCAAAGCGGGAAAAGTTGGGTCGGTTACGGCCCAAACACGAGGTAGCCGGCACCGCTGATCAAGAAGTTCAGGACGATGACGGCGAGGGAGGAGCCGACGACGGCGCGGGTCGTGGCGGAGCCGACCCCCTCCGAGCCGCCGAAGGCGGTCAAGCCCGCATGGGCGCTGATGATCGGGATGGCGGCGCCGTAGGCGACGCACTTGGTGAGCCCGACGATGACGTCGCCGGCGGAGAGCAGCTGCAAGCTCAAAAAAGTGCGCGGGTTCAGGTCGAAGAACGCGGCGGCGGTCCACGTGCCAGTCGCGACGGCCACGCACGCAGCCAGGACGACAATCAGCGCGAAGATGAATAAACTTGACAAAAATCGGGGGCAAACCAGGTGCTTGATCGGATCCGCGCCGCACATGTGAAGCGCGTCCACCTGCTCCGTGACGACCATGGAGCCTATCTCGGCGGCGATGCCGGCCCCCACGCGCGTCGCGAGCATGAGCGCACAGATACTCGCGGCTAGGTCACGGACCAGCAGCTCCAAGAAAGTGGCCCCGAGCTGCGTCAAATCCGGGACGACACGCTGGGTTTGCAGACCAGCCGGGTACGTGAGGATCATCCCCATGAAGCCCATCACGATGCACAAGAACAGGAGGGAGCGGTTGCCGATCTCGTACATTTGCTGCGTCACGGCCCGTCGCTCCAGCCCGCCCTCCAAGCAGCAGCGCACGGTGAGCGCGAGCAGGCGGTAAAGCTCCGCGAGCGTGACGCCCAGGCCGGGCTCGGCAGCCGCGCGCGGGTTGTCGCTGCTCATGGGATCGCGAATGAAATGAGGTAGTCCAAGACGAAGATGCCGGCCGCGCTCACCACGACCGCGGAGTTGACGGCGCGGCCGACGCCGGGAGCGCCGCCCTCGGTAGAGAGGCCGAAATGGCAGCTCGAGAGCGCGATCGCGACTCCGAATACGACGCTCTTCACCAATCCGTTCACGACGTCCGTGACACCGAGTAAGCCCCCGGTGAGGCCGTTGTAGAACACGGCTGGGTCCACCCCGAGCAGCGCTTTGCCGGCGAGCGACGCGCCGACGAGAGCCAAGGCGTCGGCCAGGATCGTGGACAAGAACAGCGTGATGACGATGCCGAAGAAACGCGGCGTCACCAAGTAGCCGATAGGGTCGATGGCCATGGCGCGCAGCGCGTCCACTTGCTCCGTGACGGTCATCGTGCCGAGCTCAGCGGTGTTGTTGGCGCCGACGCGCCCGGAGATCATGAGCGCGGTGAGGAGCGGCGCGATCTCGCGCAGGGTGCCGAAGCCAGCGGCCCAGCCGAGCAGCCCCTGCGCGCCGTAGCGCTCCACGGTGGGCGCCGCTTGAATGACCATGATGCCGCCCACGAAGAGCGCCGTCACGGTGACGATAGGCACGGAACGGATGCCCATCCGGTAGAGGCAGCGCACGAGCTCGGCGCGATCCATTTGGCCGGAGAACGTCCGGGCGAGGATACGCGCCAGCAGCACGCCTTCCGCACCCACGAGCGCGACCATGTCGGTGAGGGTCCCGAACAGCTTGCCGAGCGAGGGCTCCGCGGCAGCGGGTGCGGCGGGGGACGGAGCACTCACCGGCCCAGACTACTGCCGAGGAGCGCTACCGCCAAGCGCCGCGTCCGTATAGGATGCGCGGCCCCATGCCCCTGGACGCTCGGAAAATCGCGCTACAGCTCTGGACCGTACGCGACCACCTCGGTACCGAGCCAGAGGTTGCGCGCACCTTCGCTCGCATTCGCGAGATCGGTTACGAGCACGTGCAGGTGAGCGCGTTGGATTGGCTCGCTCCCGCTCGCCTGAGGCAGCTGGCCGACGACGCGGGCCTCGGCATTTGCGCGACCCACGAAGACGCCCGCCAAATCGTGGAGGAGCCCGCGAAAGTCGCGGAGAAGCTTGCGACCCTGGGTTGCCGCTTCACGGCTTATCCCTACCCGCACGTGCCACTAGAGACGCTGGACCAAGTGTTCGCGCTCGCGGACGAGCTGAGCCGCGCGGGGGAGGTACTTCGCCGACACGGCCGGCTCCTCACGTATCACAACCACGCCCTGGAGTTTCGCAAGCTGGGCCGCAAGTGCATCTTGGATTGGCTGTACGAGCGCAGTGACCCGATTTTGCTCCACGCCGAGTTGGACACGTACTGGGCGCAGGCAGGTGGGGCAGATCCGGCCGGCTACTGCGCGCGCCTGTCCGGGCGTTTACCGCTGCTGCACCTGAAAGACTACGTGATCTCCCCCAAAAATGAGCCGGTTACGGCGGCGCTGGGCGAGGGCAACTTGAGCATCCCGATCATCCTGCGAGAGGCGGAGATGGCCGATTGCCACTGGTACATCGTGGAGCAAGAAGACGCTGCGGATCCGTTCGCAGACATCGCGACCAGCTACCGCTACCTGAAGTCGCTCGCCAGCTAAAGCGGACCGTCGGGGGAGCCGGTCACGAACTGCCGCACCGCTTCGTTGGAGGACGATTTCGCGTCCGCGACGCTGCCGTCGAACACGAGCTTGCCGTCGAGCAGCACCCCGATGCGATCAGTGACGGGCAGCAAGCGATCCAGATCGCTCGACACCATGATGACCGTCGCGCCGGATTGCTGCTGCTCGGCGCGCAGCAGATCGAAGATGCGCTGAGACGTGACCGGATCGAGCCCCGCGGCAGGCTCGTCGTACAAGAGCAGCTCGGCCGAGAGCGCGGTGGCGCGCGCGACCCCCACGCGCTTTTTTTGCCCCCCGCTGAGCCGCGCGGGCAAGCGTTCTTCGAAGCCGCTCAGGCCGACGCGGGCGAGCCGTTCGCTCACGCGCGCGCTGATCTCGGCTTCCCCCACGCCGCGTTGCCGCAGCGGAAAACCGATGTTTCCGGCCACGGTCATGAAGTCGAACAAGGCGTTGTTCTGAAACAGCATTCCCATCCGACGCCGGAGGGTGGCGAGCCCGGCCTCATCCAGCTGCATGACGTCTTGGCCCAGCACGCGCACGCGGCCGCTCCGCGCGCGCACGAGCCCGGCCAGGGTCTTGAGAACCACGCTCTTGCCGCTCGCACCCGGGCCGACGAGCCCATACAAACAACCGCGAGGGATCTCGAGGTTGATGCCGCGCAGCACGGGGCGCGAGAACGAGACGTGCAGCTCCTCGAGCGTGATGACCGGGTCCGAGCTCACCGCGCGGCCGCGTCGGTGGGGCCCCGCGCCTGACCGAGCGCGTCCTCCGTGCGGCGAACCTTGGACCACAGGAGCAGCACCGCCAAGAGCAGCGCGAGGTTGAGCACGACGGCTCCCGCGGCCACGAAGCGCAGCGGCGACAGTGAAGCGCGCGTTACCGTGATTGGCCCGACGTGGCGCAGCTCCCGCTCCGGGGGCCTTGCGCTGATGGGCGCGGTCGTCGCGACGACGGAGACGTCGGTTGCGGCGAGACCCGCGACGGCGCCCGCGACGAGCCGTTGCACGTCCGCAAGCGCCAAGGGCGAGGCGGCGCCGCGATGACGAATGAGCACCGACGCCGAAGGCTTGCTCGGCGTCGCTTCGTCTAACGGGCTCCGTTCCGGCGAGGCGAGGTGAACACGGGCCGAGACGATGCCGTCCACCGCCTGCAACGACTGCTCGAGCTCCCCGGCGATGCCGGAGAGCAGGCGCGCGTGCTCCGCGAGGCGGCTCGGCACCATGGAGCCTGACCCCAGGCTCTGCAAAATACCCGGCGAATCGCGGCCCGGAACGGCTTCTTGAGCGAGCACGCCGGCGGCGGCGCCCGCTTCGTCCCGACCGACATTGACCCGGAACCGCCCTTCGGCCTCCGGGTCGCGCTCCTTTTCGGCGGAGACGCCGTGCTGCTCCAGCGCGACGACGGCGCGGTTTGCTTCCGACTCGGGCAGGTTGCTCGCGACGGGCGCGTTGCAGGCGGCCAGGCCGAGCGCCAGTGATGCCGCCGCTATGAGGTCAATCCCGCCGCTTCGGTCCCGCACGATGCTCGCTTTTAGAACCGCGTGGTCGCTACGTCCAGCTTGGGGTTGCTGGGGAAGCTGAGGCCGCGCACGCCTGCGGCGACACAGGACTGGATGCGCCGGTCCGGCGGCTGCGACGTGACGGTGACGCCGACGGCGCGCCCGTTCTGTACCGCGGCGCAGATGTTGAGGTGCATCGAATCCGGAACGCCGCAGTGGCCGAAGTACGAGCCGCGGTTGAGCACCGAGCTGTACTGGCCCTGCGTCAGATCCGCTTGGCCACGGGGACCGCCGACGCTCATCTCCTCGACGTAGGCGTTGCGGGCTGACTCGCAGCTCTGGCCACCGCCCAAGATCGGGTAACCGCCGCTCTTGCCGACGACGCGCCCACCGCCGCCGCTGCCACCCTTCTTGGTGGACGTGAGGCCGCCGTCGACCTCGACGTTGGAAAGCGCTTCGGCTTGCACCGCGACCTCGTCGCTATGACGGCCCCGCGCCGTGAGGAACCAGACGCCGGCGGCGACGACGAGCGCGCCGACCACGGCGATGCCCACGAACGCTTTACCGCGCGTGCTGCGTGTCTCTTGCACCACGACCCGCTCAATCGCCTCTTTTTCGGCTTTGACCTCGCGGTGCAGCTTGGCGTGCTCGGCGAAGGGCGCAAACTCGTCCCAATCCTTGATCGCGCGCTCGTCCTTGCTCAGCGCGTCCCGGATGATGTCGTGCTCGACGAAGGTGTGGCTAGCGATCTGCTGAAGCAGCTCCACGGCGCTGAAGGGGCCGTGATCCATGCCTTCTTTCACCACCACGTAGCGAGGACGCGGATCGCTCTCGAGCCGCGCCTTGAGCGAAGCGAGCTCGCTCGTTGCGTCCGGCTGCCGCGCCGACTGCTTCGCCGCGGTGACACCGATGTTGTAACCGCCGGCTTGCGGCACCGGCGGGAGCATCGACATGGACACGTCCACCTCGAAGCCGGTGTCATGATCCAGATGCGAGGTATCGGCGGGAGGTGGGGGAGCGACAGTGCCGGCTGGGGCAAATTGGTGCAGCGCCTGCGCCAAGGCGTTCAGATCGTCGGGGCGATGGGCGGCGTCCGAGACGAGCGCTTTGGCCAAAACCGCCTCGAATTCGGGGGTCAGGCCCGACACGACCTCGCTCGGCCGACGCATGCCAGGACCCACGGCGGCGCCCGTAACGAGCTCATAGAGAATGGCGCCGACGCCGAACACGCTCGTGCGAGCGCCACCCGCAACGCCCGCCTTGGACTCCGGCGGCAAGCAGGCCTTGTCCCGCGGCAAGATGGGCGGCTGCGCAGCGTGCGCTGGTGAAACCTGGAAAAAGCCGTACTGATCTTCGATCAGCATCGACGGATGGAGGAACAACCGATGACCGGCGCGGTGAAGCTCCGCGAGCTGCACGCAGAGGGGCACGACGATGCCCACCGCCTGCTTCAGGTTGAGTTGCGTGCCGCGCGCTCGCAGCTCTTCGAGTCGAGCGCGGAGCGAACCGGGAGCCACCGCGGTGCCGACCGGGAGGGGCGTGACCAAATGTTGAGCGCTCGTCATTCCAGGGCCGCGGATGCTAGCGCTGCGCCCGAGCGTTTTCTAGCCCAGCAAAATAAGCGTGTGGGCGGAAGTTTACAACGTGGTTTCGCCGTCCCGGAGGGGACGTGACCAGGGGTGGCGACGCCCGGAAAAAGCGCGCTTCACGAACTTGCCGAGAACGGGTGCGATATTTGCGGGAATGTCGGCGTCCCACTCACCGCCGTGAATGTGGTCGTGCGCGCGCGCCTGCGAATCCAACAAGGTGAAGCCCGGCACGCTGTCGATGGGCACGCCGAGCCGCTGCAGCTCTACCGGGAAGGACGCGGCATCCGCACGGACCAAGCGCACGTTGCCGAGCGCCGTCTGCATGCGCGAGTCCGATAGAGCGCGGCCCACGGCGTCGCACGGCTCGCAGTCCGTCGTCACCGTCCACAGGACGACTTGCTCGCCGGCGGCCTTCGATTCCGCTAGCTGAGTCAGGAGCTGGGTCTCCAAGGCGCGGGACCCGTTGGCCTCCACGATAGCGATCTTGCCGACGCGCGGCGGCAGGGCGGGGAGCACCGGTTCCGCTTCCGCAACCGCCGCCGGTGGCAACCGGGGAGCCGGGCCGGGCGTGGGCAGTGGTGACGGAGGCGCGATGGGAGCTGGCAAAAGCGGTGGCGGCGGCGTCACGGCGGCGCGAGGAGCCGGATCCGCGCGCACGGCGAGGGCGACCAGGACCCCAACCCCGACGATAGTGACGAGGAGGTTCGTGATGCCGAGCCCGATACCGGCGCTCGCGAGCCCCTTGCCGCCGAGGCGCCCCCCCGACTTTTCAATCTCGGAGTGCGCGATCCAGCCCAGCGCGATGGCCAAAACCCCGCCGAGCCCGAACAGGCAGACGAAGGACAGCACGCCTGCGCCCAGCGAGAGCGTCGCGGTTCCGCTCGTTTTTTGAGGCCCCATGGGCTCGTAAAAGCCGGGAGCGCCGCGCAGTTCGCCGGACATTGCTTGGACTTGAAGAGAGTATAGGCCCAGACCGTCGCACGACAATCCGCCCGGCGCGCGACGCGACGAAACTGCCGAGCTTCGGCTATGGTGCGCCCGTGCATCGCGCTCGCCTCCGCCTGCTCCTCGCGCTCGGGCTCTCCGCCGGAATGGCAGTCGTGCCGGTGCCCGCCAGGGCCCAGGTCCCGGTCACCGAGGCGGCGCCAGACGCCGAGACGAGGGCGCGCAGTCATTTCGACCGCTCCCTCGAGCTGTACCGCGCCGGTCGCTACGACGAAGCGCTGGAGCAACTTCAGCGGGCCGCGGAGCTCGATCCGAACGGGAAAGATCTGTTCTTCAACCTCTCGTTGGTACACGAAAAGCTGGGGGAGCTGCCGCACGCGATCCGTGCCCTCGAGCGCTTCCGCGAGCTGGAAACGGATCCTAAAGAGAGAGAGCGGGCGCGCATCATCATCGAGCGGCTCCGGGGCGCCGAACAGGCGGGCCTGGCGGCGCGTCGCGCCCCGGTGCCGTGCGCCCCCGTGGCAAACCCGGCGCCGACGCAGGCCCCCCGACCGAAGCCGCGGCTGAGCCCCGTGCAAGTGGGCGCCGCGTCCATTGCGGTAGCGTCGCTCGTCGTCGGCACCGTGTTCGGCTTGAAGGCGCTGGCTGACGACGTGAGCGACGAGCCGACGTCTGACTCGCTGTCCGTGGAGCAGCTGCGCGCGCGGAGCCGACGGGCCGAACGCGAGGCTTTGGTCGCCGACGTCGCGTTCGCGCTGGGCCTTTCGTCCACGGCGACTTTCGTTTCGCTCTGGCTCCTGACGCCGCCTGCGCCGAGCGCGGCGAGTGGAGCCGGCTTCACTCTCAGGGGTTACTTTTGAGCGCCGTTCGTCCTCCTCGCGCGGGGCTTTTGCTCCTCCTCGGCGGCGGCGTCTTCTCCTGCAGCTTGCTGGTTGGAGGCGAGCCGGAGCCGATGCGCTGCTCGCTCGAAGGTCAGGTGGGGCCGCCCGCGTGCGACGCTGGTTTTACCTGCCGGGACGGCGTTTGCCGCGTGGTTTCAGGTGCAGGCGGCGTAGGCGGGGAGGACCCGAGCGAAGACTCCGCGAGCGGCGAAGGAGCCGGCGGGAGCCGCCGGTAGCTTCAGGCTGGGTCGAAAGCTCCAGCGCGGCTTCGAACCACCCGCATCACTTCGAGACGCCTGCCGGCCTTGATTGGGGTGCGATGCCTCTTGCGGTTTGCGCGGCGGTCCCCTCAAGATCATAACGTACTCCCCGATCGGGTCCGTGTTCCGATGCCAGCCACTGCACACGACTCGACGCTACCGCCGCTCTCCACGAGCTTGGTTCGCGTGTGCCCGCGCTGCCGGTCGGTGGCGCCCGAGGGAGCGACTTGGGAAGCCCGCTGCGCGGAGCATGGTCTCGCGTTCGTAGAAGCGCGCGCGCTGGTGGACGGCAGTCAAGACCCGCTCCTCGGGACGACGCTCGCCGGGCGCTTCACGCTGCTGTCGCGCATTGGTAGCGGTTCCATGGGCTCGGTGTATCGCGCGCGCCAGGCTCCGATGGGGCGAGACGTCGCGCTCAAGATCGTGCGGCGCGATCGCGCGTACGACGCGGAGACGAAGTTACGCTTCGAGCGCGAGGCGCGGGCCGTCTCGCTGCTCAAGAGCCCCCACACCGTGACCGCGTTCGACTTCGGCGAAGCGGAGGACGGCTCTTGGTTTCTGGCCCTCGAAATGCTGGAGGGCGAGACGCTCGGCGAACGGCTGAGGCGCGAGAAGCGTCTGCATTGGGTGGAGGCGCTGCGCCTTTCGTGCGAAGCGCTGCACAGCCTCGCCGAGGCGCACGCCCAAGGCATCATTCACCGGGATTTGAAGCCGGATAACCTCTTTCTCGCGCGCGTTCACGATCCCTCGGGGGATCGAGAGATGTGCAAGATCTTGGACTTTGGCATCGCCAAGTGGGTGCGCGACGAAGAGGCGCCC
>JAQSWN010000356.1 GCA_029266615.1 Polyangiaceae bacterium | reverse complement strand
GATCAAGTTGCTCTTGAGCGGGTTGCGGCTGCCGTCTCCTCGATACGGCCCGTCTGCGATAGTGCGCCCGCCCGCCGCGTAGTGATCGAGCACTTCCGAGAGCGTGGCGATGCTGCCGTCGTGCATGTAGGGCGCGGTTACGGCCACATTGCGTAGGGAGGGTGCCTTGAAGCGGCCCATGTCGCGTGGTTCCCCGGAAATTTCGAACACGCCGCGGTTGGGCTCGGGAAAGGCGCCGAGGTCATCGAGGTTGTACAAACCGGTGTTGTGAAATGGCTGGGCGAAGAAGGCCTTACCAGCGTAGTTCGTGTGGTCCGACAAGTTGAACCCCACGTGGCAATGAAAGCACTCGAGGCGCTCGCCGCTGAACAGCGCTAAGCCACGCAACGCCGCTTCGCTCATGGCCGACTCGTCGCTTCGATACTGATAACGGTCGAACGGTGAGTTGCCGGTGATCATCGTGCGCTGGAAGGAGGCGAGCGCCTTCATCGCGTTGTTGGCCGTGATGGGAGACGGCTGCTCCGGAAAGGCCTTGGCGAAGAGCTCCTGATAGGCGTCGACTTCCGCCAGCCGTTCCACGAGCTCGCTCTGCTCGCGGAGCCCCAGCTCGACGGGCGCGTCGCTGAAGATGGGTACGAGCGCCTGCCGCTCCAGGTCGCGGAATAGTGGATTGGCCCAAGTCAAAGTGGAGGCGTAGGCCACGTTGCCGAGCGACATCGAGCCGCGGGGGTGAAGCTCCCCTGTCGACCCCACGGCCCGCGCCAAGCCGTCGGTGAAAGCAAGCTCCTGCTGGTGACATGACGCGCACGATTGCTCGCTGTTGTCCGAGAGGCGCTGGTCGTAAAAGAGGTGTCGCCCCAGCTCGACCTTGTCGGCCGTCATCGGGTTGTCGGCAGGCACGGCCGGCTTGGGGAACCCTTTCGGCAGCTGCCAATCGTAGAGGTCCACCGGCGCGGGTTCGTCTCCGGGCCCCGCAGAGTTGAGCCCCGCTGCGCCGCCTTCCTCCGCGCCGTGGTCGCTACCTAGGGGTTCCCCGTCCGACCCCGCTGCCCCGCCTTCTGCGTGAGGAGAAAGAGGCCGCGCCTGATCACCGCAGCCCTGCGTGAGCGCGAGAGCGCCCGCGAGGCAGAGCGCGAAAGATGCAGGCCTACTCCGCGACGCGAAAGAACGTTTGCCCATGGATGCGATCGCCGGTTGCGTAGTCGAGACCTACGGCTTTGAAGAAAGTCGGACAAGCGGCGCCCCCAAACGAGTGGCAGGTGCTCTCGCTCGAAAGGTCGACGTCCGAAAACAGCGCGCCGACATCGGCCACGATCACGTTCTGTCGAGCGTTGAAGCCTTCGAGGCGTATCTCGTTACGAAAGGGCTTTGCGCAGGCGGTCCTGGGCGGCGCATTGAAGTTGGCTTCTTCGGAGTTGGAGCACTCGATGCTACCCAAGTGAAAGAGTCCCCCAGCAATGGAGGGGCCGTGTCCAGAGTCGGCACCACCAGCCCCCGCGTCATGGTGGCCGCCACCCTCGGCTGCTGTAGCGCCGGCGCCGCCGTGGCCCCCGGCGCCGCCCTCGCCGCCGTGGTGCGGCTGCGCCACCACCTCCGCGACGATGAAGCGGTAGCCGAAGAGCCAACCCCAGCTGAGACCGCCCGCCTGCAGCGGCGCGGGCAGGGTGGTGGGGTCAGCGTGGTTTAGGTGCTCCGGAACGGCGGTGGAGAAGACGATCCCGACGTAGTTCCCGGGAGGCACCTTGCCGGTAATGGTGCTGTTGAGCTCCGTATTGCCGTTGATGCACGCCGCGCTGCCGTCCTCGAAGTCGAGCAGGGCGACCTCTTTCGACTGGAACGGCGCGCGATCGTCGAGCACGACCGGCACTTCATTGTCGTCAGCGTCGATGAGCCGCACCCTCTCCACGAAGAAACGCAAGTCCTGGGGCAGGACCGTCGTTTCGACGGTTCCTTGAGCCTCGTAGGCCTGGCCGCAAGCAAACTCCGCGTTGCCCATCTTGGCCTTGAACCGAATCGTCACCGCTTCGAGCTCGCTCGAGCCGCCCCCGCTCGCGGCACCCGCTTCGTTGCCCGTGCCGCCCTGACCGCCGCGCGCCTCGTCTCCAGCCGCGCCGTCTGATGCGCCCGCCGAACCCCCCAGATCGCTGGCCCCCTTCGGCCCCGCCCCGCCCTCGTCGCCGTCTGCGCACGCGATTGCGGCCGCCGTGCAGAGCACGCCAAGGAAACACGCCGAGCCAATCGAAGAGAAGCGCATGCCGCTCCGTAGCCCGACTCCGTCGTGCCAACGATGCGACTTGTTGTCGCACCCGTGATCGCGGAGACGCCGGGTCGACCGAGTCTCTAGCTCGACAACTGCATAATCGGAGATCGGTGTCGGCCGTAGCGCCCCCGTCTTGGTCAACCCACCCGACGAATGCCTGCGCGACGCTGCCGGTTGCCTAGGAATCGGAGTTGCATACGCTTGCGCGCGAAGCGTCGGCTCGCTTCACGCGCAAGTAACCGCGCCGACGTAAGCGTCGACGCGGCTCGGCCAGCGGCGACGATCTGCGCTCAGACGACCAAGTCTTTTTCGATCACGCGGAGCTGGTGGCGAGCCATCGCCAAGTTAGCCCGGGACTTGTCGAGCACGAGGTAGACGAAGAGCGCGTCGTTGGACTGCAGGGGACGGATCAGGTGATAGGCCTTGCCGAGGGTGATGAGGATGTCCTCGATCGAATCCTGCAGCTGCAAGGCGCGCATGGTCTTGCGCTTGGCACGTACTACTTCGGTATTGCCAGCAGCCGCGGCCTCGAGGTCGATGCCGTTGCCGCCGATCGCGCCTAGGCTCATGCCACTGGTGCTATCGACGATGCAGGCGCCGATGCAGCCATCCATTTCCATCAACTTAGGGAGCGTCTCTTTCGCGTTTGCCATTTGCTGTCTTTTGTTCTCCGAGGTGACGCCCAGTCTGATTCTGACGGCCCACCTTGACTGATTGCCGTGCCGCCACTTGGCGCCAGCGATGTCCAGCATGCCAGTACGGCCCTATACCCCCCGGGTTAAGTATATCACTCGTGATGTTGAAAACCCGGCGAGTGGAGCGCAAGCACAACCAGGAAAACGGCGTCAGACCAAGCCGTGGTCCGACGCAGAAGTTGCGCGTTCAGAAGAGGCCGACGCAAAGGGTGCCGACCGCTCCCAGCCCTACACGCGAGATCTCCGCGATCCGAGCCGCCGGACTCTTGGAACGATGCTTGCTCAGTGAACCATCGACCATGGTTGCCTCGAACCCATCCCGGTTATCCGCATACTCATCCCACTGCGTCGGCGACTACTGGTCACTAAATTTGGCGCAGCCGCTCTGGCTGACGCGGTCATCCATGTCTACGAGGGCTGTGAACGTGCGCGAGCGCTCATCACGTCATCGCTAGTGCTAGACGAAGACGCTTTTGGTGCCGAGCTCGCTCACTGCTCCGTAGGACGAGCTCTGCTTGCAGTCGGCTGGTGAGCACAGCTCGCAGCAGCAACGCAGGCCAAGCCAGCACTATGCGGTAACCGACGAAGCCGCGACCCCGCGGCATTCGCCATCACAACGCGGCGAGGCAGCCCCGGACCATCGGCGACCGCAGGCTCCCTCGATTTCGCTCACATGTCGTTTGCTGCAGACCCGGTCGAGCTAACCCGGGTGCCGACTTTCAAGACGCCACTCGTCAGCTCCTGCCCTTCGCTCGGGTCGGGAAAGCTCTTCGCGATCTCGCGCATACGAGGGCGCCCGTCGAGCAACGCTTCGACGACGCGCCGATCGAAGAGCCGCCCCGCCTTCTCGACGAAGTACGCTTCAATCTCCGTGTCGGTCCAGCTAGGCTTGTAGCAGCGCGCTTGGCCTAGGGCGTCGTAGACGTCTGCCACCGCGACGATGCGCGCGTCGTACGAGCAATCCTCGCCGCGCAGTCCGCCTGGATAGCCGCTCCCATCCCACCGCTCGTGATGGCGCAATGCGACTTGTGCGGCGCGCTCGAGAAACGGGTGAGCGACACCTGCCAACATCTCGGCACCGATTTTAGGATGGGCCTTCATGATCTCGAACTCTTCAGTCGTGAACCTGCCCGGCTTCGCCAAAATCGCGTCTGGAATTGCGATCTTTCCTATGTCGTGCAGCATCGCCACCTGCCCGAGCGTTTCTGCATCGTCGGCCGTCATCCCTAGACTCGAGGCGAGCGCTTCGCTGTACGCGCCGATACGACGGACATGTGCGCCGGTCTCTACGTGGCGCAAGTCCCACGCTCCCGCCAAGCCTCGAGCGAGGTGGCGCGGAACCTGCTCGAGCATCGCTCGCGCGTTGCGCAGCGACGCTTCGACGGCGCAAGCACGCGCTCGGTCCCGACGCTTCGCTTCGTAGGTATGCTGGGCGGCGGTCACCAACCCTTCGAGCACGAGGGGGTCGAAAGGCTTACATAGGTAGCTCGCTGCGCCGAGACGAAGCGCTTCGCTCATGTCCGGCCTTGCTGGATAGCCGGTGAGGACAATCACCACGATGTCGGTCTGGTCGCGGCTCAACTCGCGCAGCAAATCGAGCCCGCTCTCGCCGGGCAGCAATACGTCCAGAAGGATCACCGCAATCGTGCCGCGCTCGAGCGCCTCGCGGGCTTCCCTAACCGAGCCTGCGTGTCGAACGTCGTGGCCCGCTCGCCTCAAAACGCGACCGGCGGCGCGCCGAGCGGACGGATCGTCATCGACGACTAATATCGGTGCAGCACTGTTGATGAAACTCGACAAGATGGTAGCTGTCCCCTGGGCTCGACAAAGTGAGCTCTGGGGAGATATTGCAATCGACGAGCCACGAGGGCCCGAGAGGTTTTGGCCGGAACGCGAGCGAGCTCGAAGCTGATCGTCGTGCGACGGCGCGCACCGTTTGCGCGACGTGCACATCATGCACCTTGCGACCCTGCTCCCGTAGCCTCGGGGCGAGCACCTATCCAGCCTGGGACAACGCTCGCGCGGCCCGGTGCCAAGTGCAAGGTTGCGCGAGACGCAGCTTCGGCTGCATCGGTGCGCCCTTCGCCGTCGGCCCCACCTACATCGGCGGCTCGCGGCGGCTCGACGCGCCGCGGGCCGCGCTTTCCTCACCGCGCGCCATGGCATCCAGTTTGCACAGATGCTTGGCGTGACGAGCACAGGAGTGTCCGACTCTCTGAATGCGCACGCGAGCTTCAACCGCGTAGCCGCTTTGAACGAGGCCGCCAAAGAGCTCCTCGCTCGTTCGCGTCACGTCAACTTGCTCGCTTTAGACG
>JAQSWN010000126.1 GCA_029266615.1 Polyangiaceae bacterium | reverse complement strand
TGTTCGGGCAGCATTTTGCCGGCCGCAGCGAACGGCTAGGGCGCGCCATGGCCGTCCTGCAAGAGCAGGTACTTTTACCAAAGCTCTTCCCCGAGTGGCTGCCAACGCCCGGCAATTTGCTCCGTCGTCACATGCTCGCGGAGGTGGACCGCGAGGTGTTTCCCATCATCGATCGGGGCGGAGAACCCGGATCGCTCCTGGCCGAGCTCATCGCCAGCACGGACGAAGAGGGGGCGATGTCGAGACAGCAGCTCCGCGACGAAGTCGTTACCTTGTTCCTCGCCGGACACGAGACCACCGCGCTCGCGCTCACGTGGACGCTCTATCAAATCGCGCTCCAGCCGGAGCTTTACGAAGCGCTCGCGAAAGAGCTCGCCGCTGTCCCGCAGCAGTTGGCCGGCGTGCGGCCGTCCGAGTTGCCGCTCTGCGAGCGCGTCGTAAGCGAGACGCTCCGCGTGTACCCGCCCGCGTACACGGTCCCGCGCGTCGCGGCAGAAACGGTGGAGCTCGGTGGCTTCCGGATCCAGCCCGGCTCGGAGGTGTGGCTTTGGATCTACTTCATGCACCACGACGCGCGCTGGTTCCCGGACCCGGAGCGGTTCCGCCCCGAGCGCTTCCTACCGGAAGCCGAGGCGGCGCGGCGACCGAACACGTTCATCCCCTTCGGCGCCGGTAGCCGCGCCTGCGTCGGTCGACACTTCGCCATGTTGGAAGCCATTTTGTGCCTGGCCGGGCTTCTCAGGCGCTTCCAGCCCTCGCTAGTCAGCTCGCGCACCGTCCCGCTGCACCCGCGCATCACGCTCGCCCCGGCGCGCCCGATCCGCGTGCGCCTCCAGGCGCGACGCTAATCGAGCGCGCCGAACCGGCGCCATCATTCACAGCGGCGGGGCGCAAGCCTCCGCGACGCGGAGCACGGCGTCGGTGAGCGGCATCACCCGCTGTTGGTCGCCTTCGCGGACGCTCACGGTGCGAGCCGCGTGCTCCCGGCCACCGACCACGAGCACGTACGGAATGCCTTGTTCGTGCGAGAGCGCGATGCGGCGGCTCAACGTCTCGTCTCGCAAATCGAGAGCGGAGCGCAACCCGGCGCGCCGGAGCAGGGACTCCACCTCACGAGCGTAGTCGTGGTGCGCGGATTCTACCGGCACCACTGCCACTTGTTCCGGCGCGAGCCACGCCGGCAAGCGTCCGTCGTGTTGCTCGAGCACGATACCGAGGAAGCGCTCCAAGCTGCCCAGCGTCGCGCGGTGCAGCATCAGCGGGCGTAGACGCTCGCCGGAGGCGGCGACGAACTGCACGTCGAAGCGCTCCGGGAGCACCAGATCCAGCTGGATGGTTCCGCATTGCCAGCGGCGCCCCAACCGGTCCGGCAGCGCGAACTCGAGCTTTGGGCCATAAAATGCGCCTCCTTTCGGCACGTGCAGCGCAGTGAGCCCGGCCCGGCGCGCGGCTTGCTGGAGCAGCTCCTCGGCGCGATCCCACACTTGCTCCGACCCGGCGCGCTCGTCCGGCCGCGACGCGAAGCTGACCTCGACGTGCTCGAAGCCGAGCGCCGCGTAAAGCCGGATCAGCGACGCGCAGAAGCGAGCGACCTCGGCTTCGAGCTGGTGCTCCTCGCAGAACACGTGCCCGTCGTCTTGGGTGAACTGGCGGAGCCGAAACAGACCATGCAAGGTGCCGCTCGGCTCGTTTCTGTGGACGAGCCCCAGCTCCGAGTAGCGCAGCGGTAAATCTCGATACGAAGGCGCGCGCCTTCGCAAAATCTCCAAGTGTCCTGGACAGCTCACCGGCTTGGCCGCGAGCGCGTCGTCTTCCAGCACGAACATGTTCTGCTTGAAGTGCTGCCAATGACCGCTCGTCTCCCAGATCGGCTGGCGAAGCAGCTGCGGCGTGCGCACCTCCGCGAAGCCGTCCGCCTCCGCGTGACGGCGAATCAACGCCTCGAGCGCGCGCAAAGTGCGGTAGCCGCGCGGGTGCCAGAACACCATGCCCGCGGCCTCCTCCTGAAAGTGGAAGAGGTCCAGGCGTCGGCCAATTTCCCTGTGATCGTTGTCTGCGAGCATCGTCGTTCTCCGTCGGTTCGAGGCCGATTTCCCGGAAGAACGACGCCACGCGGCCGCGCCCTGCCGGGTCTCGGCGGGGCTGGTTTCGGGGGCGATTTCTCGATGTCGAGCTATGCGCAGACGAAGCCGAGCCCGCCATTGCGGGTCGTCGTCGTCGTCGTGCACAAAAGCCGAGCGAACATCGGAGCCTCATCTATACGGCACGCTCCGATGTTCGTCAACGGCGCGGCTTGGTGCGCCGCTCAGCCTTGGCTCAGCTCACTTGACCGGTACGTCCACGACCGTGTCGCAGCCGAAGATCACGTCAATCTTCGAGCCGAGGTCGGCTTTCACGCCGTCGCAGTCCGAGCCACAAAGGATGATTTTGGTCGGATTGGCTTCGTTGTCATACTTCCAACCGGACTCGCAGTTCGCGGGGTCTCCCTTGCCAATGGAAGACTCCGTTCCGTCCCCTTTGGTGTAGAGGACGTTCACCTTCTGAGGGTTGAGCGTCTGCCCCGCCGGCGAAGGCGGAATGACGTACTCGCAGGTGCTGATTTGCCCGGCGACTTGGGCCAGACCCGCGGAGAGCGCCGCCGCGAAGTCTTGCGCCGTGGTCATGTCCAAGTGGCAGTAGTTGGGGCCGCCGTCCGAGCACCCAGCGGTCGCGGTGCCGCCTTTGCTCGCCATTTGCGACAGGTCCCCGCGGGCGTCTTCGCTGCCGGGGCTGCCGATGACGAACGTGCTCGGGCCATTGCCGGCGGCGTAGGCTTCCCCCACCGCGCTGATCAGCGGCGCGTTGTCCACCGGAGTCATGCCCGGATCTGGCTGCGCGCCCATGCACTCCAGCGTGTAGGTCGGCACGCCGTCGGTAATGAGCAGGATGAACTTGCGACCTTCCAGGTCGCTACCGTTGAGGGTCTGCAGGCCAAAGTTGTAGGCGGCGTGCGTCGGAGTGCCGTTGTTCGGGTCCGCGTCGTCGATGGCTTCGTCGAACGCGCGCCGCTGCATGGAATTAGCGGCGCCGAGCAGGTTGATGGGTAGGTCCACCCGATTGCGAATGCACGAGTTCCGGGGTGGGTTGTTCGGATAGAAATTGACGCCCACCGCGATGTTGGCTGGAAGCTTGGCGACCGCCTCCTTCAAGGCGACACTCGTGATGTCCCACTTGGAGTCTTCGCCGCGAGGCGGGTCCTCCATCGTCCCCGGCGCCCAATTCATGGAACCGCTGATGTCGATGACCATCTGCACGACGGCCGGCACCGCGTCGGCCGTGCCGGAGCTGCTGGCACACTCGGACCCGGGGGTGATGACCGTCACCCCGCCGTTGCCGCTGCTGCCGCCCGAGCCGTTCGGGTTGTTGGGGTCGAGCGAGGGCTGATTGCCGGAGCCGGTATTATTCCCCTGACCAGACCCAGGTCCTCCGCTGACGTTGCTGCCCTCTTCGCTTCCTCCGCATGCCACCGCAAGCAGGGCGGAGAAGGCCGTGGAGAGCGCGACGAGTTGGCTGCGACGTAGGGTGGAAATCAGCATCGTTAGAGAACCTCCAGCTGCCCGCGACAGCAAATCAAAGGGTAGCAAAGTGGTGAGGTGTCCGTCAGGTGGATCTGCGGCTCACGCGTATTACCTACATGGGACCTGGCATAATTTTCTTGCTCCGGGTCCTTCTCCACACAGCTTGCCGCACAGCTCGCCACAACCGGCGGACGCGACGCGCCCCACCTCATATGTGGCGCTATTCAACGTTTCACTCTATCGAGCGAGCGAGGCGCCCGGAAGGGCGGCGCCACGAAGCGCTCAACGCGCGAGCGCGATGTCCGCGTAACTCGAAGGAGCGGCGGTAAGCCGCTGCCCGCGCTCGCCGGGCTGGAGCAGGACGGAGCGGCCCTCTCGCACGACGAACGCCCCCTTCCACGACGCCCTCGCCTCAGCACCCACGGCACGCATGAACGTGTCGTCGTGATCTGGGTCGTGATGGAAGATGCCGAGGCGCCGCGCGCCCGCCGCGCGGCAAAGCCGAACGCCTTCCTGCCACGTGGAGTGCCCCCAACCCACCTTGGTAGGGAACTCGTCGTCCGTGTAGGTCGAGTCGTAGAGCACGAGATCCGCGCCTTCAATCAACCCGAGGATGCTCGGGTCGAGCTTGCCAGGCGTGTGCTCCGTGTCCGTGATGTAGCAGAACGAAACGCCACCGTGCTCGATTCGGTAGCCGGTCGCCCCGTTGGGATGGTTGAGGCGAGCGGTCTTGATGGTCGCCTCCCCCAGCGAGAACGTATCGCCCGCCGTGAAGTCTTCGAACGCGCGCGCGCCGCGCATGGCTTCCAGAGGGACCGGGAACATCGGGTCGGTCATTTGGCTCGCCAGCACGGAGCGAATGCCCGATTCGTGCGGCAAGTGACCAGCGAGGATTCGCATGGACCAGTGAGGGTCGTAGGCGGGCGTGAAGAACGGGAACCCGCAGATGTGGTCCCAATGAGTGTGGGAGAGGAGCAGCGTCGCCCGGTCGATGCCACGACGAAGGAACGAGCGCCCGAGACCACGAATGCCGGTCCCGGCGTCCAGGATGATTTCTTCTCCCGCTACGGAAACGTGCACGCAGCTGGTGTTGCCTCCGAAGTGCACATGGGTCCGCGCTGGACACGGGATGCTGCCACGCACGCCCCAAAACGTGATCTTCATGCCTGAGCCCCCGGCAGCACGATGAGCGCGTAGCTCGCGACGGCGGCGATCCCTTCGCGCATCCTGCGATTTATAACCCGCCAGAAGTACCGTGGCGATGAAATACGCTCGCGGGCCGGAAAAACCTCAGCGAATCCCGATTCCGAGCGACACGCCGAGGGAAATCGCCGCGGTGGAGCCGCGAGAGATTGCCCCCGCTGGCGGATCGAGGATGAGCGTGACCGCTGACCTAAAGCGTGTCTTGTCGTCCGTGGCGCTCACGCCCACGATGACCGAGAGGAGTCGCTCGGAGGTGCCCTCCAGGATGCGGCCGGCCAGCGAGACGTCGCCGGTCATGCGAAGTCTGAGAGCGAGGCTTCCCGACAGCCAATCGTTGACGAGAGCGCGCGAGCCGAGCGTCGCGTCGAAGCGCGGTCCGAGCTGACGCGCGGTGCCAAGCACGTGATCCTCGAAGCGGTACGCGCCTTCGCCGGCCAATGAGACTTGCAGCCGCGGCACGAGCGCTCGCATCAGCTCGAGCCCCGCGCCCACTTCCCAAGCACCCAAGCCGCGCTGCGCGCCCCCCGAGCCGAAGCTCCCCGAGCGATCTTTGGCGAGGGCTCCTAGCGGCGCACGCACCAGCGCGGTCAACGAAAGCGCCGGCGCCGGGAAGCTTTCGTGAGGCATGGCTTCGTCCAAGGCCCGGAAGCGCGCGCGGACGAGCGCGTCGCCGAGACCTGACTGCTGCTCGGCGGTGCTCGGCGCATGAAAGCGGTAGGAGCTGTAACCGAGCTCGCCCAAGCCCTCGAAACGCGCCGGCAAACGAAACCCTGCGCGCAAGAGCAGCTCTTCGGAGCTTTCGCGCTCGCGCGGCCCGAGCGGGGCGTAGTGGCCGAACGCGTCGAAGCGCCCCAGCGCCTGGCGCGAGGTCGCGACGAGCGCGGCTGCGTACCGCTCGTCTTGTCGCACCAAGCCCGAGAAGCTGCCGGAGTCGTCGCTGCACGGGCACGCAAACGCGCTTTGGGCCGTCGTCATAGCGAGCGCGAGCGCGCCGCAAGCCAAGGCTCTCAAGGCACGTCGACCGGCAAGCTCGCGTGGTCGGCTTCGCCGTCGACCTCCAGCGAAAGCTCGATCAACCACCGCCCCGTCATGAACAAATCGAGCGACCCGACGTGAAACAGACGGTCCTCCTGCTCGATTTTGGCCGCGTGCGAGCGGTGCCCGTGCGTGACCATGGCCGCGTCCACGGCGACGAGCGCCGCGCGAGCGCCGTCCTGCGGTGCCAGCTCGACGTACAGTTCGTTGCGGCCGCGCACGACGGGCGTGACGATTTCCACGTCCGCGCTCACTCGCCCGCTATCCGAAACCAGCTGCACGGTCGCGGGGGCAGGCTCCGGCGCCGAGCAGGCCGAGAGCAGCGACAGTAGCAGCCAAACAGGGGTACCGCGGCGAGTCACCGCGACTTCCTAACCCCAGGGGGAAGCTCGCGGAATGCGTCAAATCGTCGCGGCAGTAGTTGACGGGCATCGGGCTGGGGGTTAAGAGCCGCCGCGATTCAGTAACCCTTCGTCGAAGGGTGGGAAGCCGGTGAAATTCCGGCGCGGTCCCGCCACTGTCATCGGAGCGACAAAGCCCAGGCGATAGCCGCCAGCCACTCGGGAAGACCGGGGAAGGCCGAGCCGAGTCGATGCTCCGAGAGCCAGGATACCCCCTTCGTCGAACCTCGCACACCCACGGTCGATGGGGCGGGAGCTCGCGGCATTCTGTCGTTCTGCGCTCGCTTCTTCGGCTCGGGTGACCACCGCCGGCCAGGACCGGCGAGGAGCTCGCGTGAAGAACCTACAGATTGCTTCGATTTTAGCACTATCGGCCCTGCTCACCTTCGCTTGCGGCGACGACGAGGACGCGAGTCCGGTCGGCAGCGCCGGCTCCGGGAGCGGCGCCCAAGCAGGTGAAAGCAGCGGCGGCGACGACGCAGGCGGCCAGGCCGGCAGCGGCCAGGGCGGCACGAGCGCTCAGGCCGGCGCCGAGGCGAGCGCCGGCGCAGACGTCGGCGGCGCAGGCGGCGTCCCCGCGGACACGTGCGAATACGGCGACTACAGCGCAGGTGGCGCCAGCGACGCGGGCGGAGCGGCCGGAGCCGGCGGCGCGGCGAGCGCAGGTCTCGAAATGCTCGGTACCTGGACGGAGATCTTCAACGACGAGCCTGCGGGAACGCTCGAGGTCACGTCGTCCTATTGGAACGACTCCGGCATTGCCGCGTACGACAGCGAAGCGAACCTCGTCTACACGCAGACTCCGTGCGACAGCGAGTACAACCCGGGCGCGTTCACGAAGATCGTCTACACGGAGCCCACCGCCGACACCTTCTACTACTGCATGGTGGTGTACGACGCGAAGACCCTCGTCGAGGCGCAAGCCAGCGAAGAGACCGCGGATCCGGAAGATCTGTTGACGGGCTGTGGTGCGAGCGGCTTTCCATGGTCCAAGGTCACGCGCTGACTCGGCTCGGCTTGGCGCTGCTGCTTCCGCTCGCCGTGAGCTGCAGCGCCAACGACGACGTTTCTTCCCCGTCCGGCAACGGCGGTGAATCCGCCGGCGGTGAGTCTGCTGGCGGCGCGGCCAGCGCTCCTTTGCCGAGCGGTGCGCCTTACGCGAGCCACGTCGAATCGTTTTCGCCGGGCGATGGCGCCGGCTACAACGAAGACCAGCTGCCGGACATCGTGCTCGGTCCCCCGCGCGGCGGCGGCAACCTCAAAGGCTCGCTCCACGTCCTAGCGCTGGGCAGCGGCGGAGAAATCGTGCTCGGCTTTGGCGAGCACGGCATCGTCGACGGCCCGGGCGCGGACTTGGTCGTCTTCGAAAACGCGTTCTGGCCCGAGGGCGACGCGAGCCAAGTCTTCGCGGAGCTAGGCGAGGTTGCCGTCAGCGAAGACGGCAAAACGTGGCACGCCTTCGAGTGCGACGTGAGCGGCGATGGCCATGGCAGCTTCCCGGGCTGCGCTGGGGTCACGCCCACACTCGAGTACGACCCCGAAGCGCTGATTCCACTGGACCCCGAGCAGACGGGCGGCGACGCGTTCGACCTCGCGGAGGTCGGCGTCGGCCGCGCGCGCTTCGTTCGTATTCGTGATCTGCGGACCCTCGCCCCGGCCGGTAAGGCGAGCGGCTTCGACTTGGACGCAGTGGGCGTGATCCGCGCCGACTGACTTCAGGCGGGCCGCTCCGAGCCGCGCTTCTGCACGAGCTTGCTCCGCGCGAGCGCCCCAAGCGCGACCATCAGGTGGCCGAGCTTGGGGTGGTCGGGCTCGATGTCTGGCGGTAAGCCGGCGGTCAGCAGTGACTCGCTCGTCAGGGGGCCCACCGAGGCGATAACCATTCGCTCGAGGCCGCAATAAAGCGCCTGGGTGCGCCCGCGCTCCTCCGCCACTTGCAGCAGGTGGGTGAGCTGGATGCCGCTCGTGAACAGCGCCACGTCGGCCTCGTCGCGCGCGATGCGCTCGATGGCGTCGTGAAGCGGCGCGAGGTCCTCCGGTAGCTGCCAGGCGTAGGTCTTGATCTGGCGCACGTTCGGAGCGCCGCGTTCCACGAGGCCTTGCACCAGCTCCAGGTTGGTTCGGCCGTATTCCTGCACGTAGACGAACTTGCCGGCGAGCAGCGCTCGCTCGTCGATCTCCCGGAGCACGTCGCGCCAAGTGTTCGGTTCCCCCACCACGACCGCCGGCTTCAATCCCACCGGCTTGAGGGCGGCATGCGGCTTTGGCCCGCGACAAATGATCGTGGTCGTGGGCGCGCCGAGCAGGGCGACGGCGCGCTCACGCGACGCGTTTTGAGCAAGCCCTTCGATGAGCAGCTCCGTGCCGACGCCAGTGAGCAAGACCAGCAAAACTTCGGCTCCTCGCTGCAGATCTTGCTCCAGCGCGTCGATCCCCGAAGGACCGCGCAGCGGCACCTCGCGCAGCGTCGGCGCTTCGATGGGGACCCCGCCCTGCCGCGCGATCATGCGACTGGACTCCGCGCTCCGACGGCTCTCGAAGCAAACGACGCGCAAGCCGTGGAGGGAGCCGGCCGGCTCGGACGGGGGTGGAATCAACGAGGAAGGCATCGGCGCGCCTCCCATACATGCGGTTCGCGCCGTTTCGTCAAAGTTTCGCTCATCGACGCGCTGCGGCACGAGCTCCGAGCGCCCCCCGAATCTGGTCTTCCGCACGACGCTCTTCCGAGCCCAGCCGAGAATCCGCGAGGAGCGCGGCTTGGGTTGCACTCCAGATGATCTCTCGACGCATGGGGTCGAGACCGAGCTCCGAGAGCACCCGGAGGCATTCGGCGCTTCCCTGCTCCGGCGCGGCCAGCCGTGCGGCCACGAGCGCATCGAACGCGCCAGACAGCTCTTGCGTGGTGGCGTCGTCGCTTCCCGCGAGCCGCGACCCGCGGACCACGTCCAGGAAGCGCTGCGTCTCCGACGCGTCCACGGTACCGTCCGCCGCCGCCACGTGCGCGAAGGCCGCCGCGATACCGACGATGACGCGGTCTCGCTCCCTCCCTCCTTTTCCACGAAACGCAAGCCACAACGCCGAGAACTTGTCCTCCGCCATGCTGAGCGCAAGCTATGCGACTTCCGTGATAGAAGCCATCAGGTGATCCTATCCGATCGAGATCTGCGGGAGCGGCTCGCGCGGGGCGACTTGGTCGTCGACCCGCTCTCCGATCCCGAGCTCCAGATCCAACCTGCTAGCATCGACCTCCGGCTCGATCGGACCTTCGTCGCGTTTCGGGCTTCGCGCGTCCCCTGCTTGGACCCGCGCGACATTCCCGCCGACGCGACCGAGCGCATCGACGTCGCGGACGGAGACTCGTTCGTGCTGCATCCGGGAGACTTCGTGCTCGGCTCCACCGTCGAGCGCGTCAGGATTCCGCCGGACCTCGTGGCTCGCGTCGAGGGGCGGTCGAGCCTCGGGCGGCTGGCAATCGTCGTGCACGCCACTGCCGGCTTCATCGACCCTGGGTTCGAAGGTCAAATAACGCTGGAGCTTTCGAACCTCGGGCGCACCGCGGTCAAGCTGTACCCCGGCATGCGCATCAGCCAAATCGTCCTCCACGAGCTCAAGAGCCCCGCCGAGCGCCCCTACGGCACCGCGCGCGGCAGCAAATATCAAGGCCAGAGCGGCCCGGTCGTCAGCCGCATCGCACACGATAAAAAATGAAGGTCCTCGTCATCGGCGGTACGGGATTGATAAGCACCGGCATCGTGCAGCACCTGCAGGAGCGCGGCGCGGAAGTCACGCTCTTCAACCGCGGGCGGCGCGCGGCCAACGTGCCTCAGACGCGCGTCATCAGCGGAGATCGCAACGTGTCTCTCGACGTGGGCGCAGAGCGCTTCGACGTCGTGATCGACATGATCTGCTTCACCCCCGCCCAGGCAGAGGCGTGCGTGAGCGCGTTTGCAGGGAAGATCGAGCAGCTGATTTTCTGCTCTTCCGTGTGCGCGTACGGCGTGGAAACACCCCCCAGCGCGCTCATCGACGAGTCGTTCGACCCCCGTCCCATCACCGGGTACGGGCGGGACAAGCTGACGTGTGAGCGTCGCTTCGCGCGCGCGCAAGCCGAGGGGGCCTTCAAGGCCACCGTCGTGCGTCCGAGCAACACCTACGGGCCGGGCTCGGCGCTCATCGATCAGATGGAGTTCGACAGCGTGGTCTGGGACCGCGTGGAGCGAGGCCTGCCCGTCCTGTGCGCGGGGGACGGCATCGGCCTCTGGCAGTCGACGCACCGCTTCGACGTCGGGCGGTTCTTCGCGTATGCAGCCGGTAACCCGAAGACGTACGGCGAAGCCTTCAACGCCACCCACGATCGCGTCTTCACGTGGCGCGACTACTACCGCGAGGCGGCGCGCGCGCTCGGCACGGAAGCGAAGCTCGTGTTGGCGCCGGCGGGCTGGGTCGTCGCGCAGAACCCGCAGAGGTTCGCCTTTCTCGACGAAGTGACGCGCTACCATGGCGCTTACAGCTCCGCGAAGGCCAAGGTAGCGGTGCCCGAGTTTCGAGACACCATCGCCTTCGAAGACGGCGCGCGCGAGACTCTGTTGAACGTAAAGCAGCGCGGAGCTTGGCGTCGCCACGAAGGCGACGCCGAGTACTCCGCGCTCGTGCAGCGCGCGCTCGACCTGGGCTTCGAAAGCCTGACCGCCTGAGCGCTCGCCAGCTACCTCAGCCGAAGCAATTGACGGTGCCGTTGAAGCAGAAGCACTCTTGGCCCTCGCAGATCCCAGCGCCGGTGCACTCGTCGTCGTCTTGGGCGTCGGCCGGGCAGACCGCATCGCCAAGTCCGGGTCCTGCGCCGCCCGCTCCCGGACCCTCGTCTTCTCCGCAGTCCCAGGCGCGCGTGCCCTGGCCTTGTCCGCCGCCAGAGCGACGGCAGTTACAAGTCACGTCGGCGTAGTCGCAATCCACTAGACCGGACATCATGCATGCCGCGCCCTGCTCGGGTTGCGTCGCCGGACACTCGTTACTCGGCGCGCCGCCCGCGCCGGGGAAGTTCGGACCCTCTCCGCCGCCACCCGGCAAGCTCGGCCCGTCGCCGCCGCCGCTCGGCGCCGTGCCACCGGTTGCGCCGCTACCGGAGGTGCCCGAGCCGCCCGTGCCCGTGCCGGCCGCGCTCGTGCCACCGGTGGTCGAGGAAGTGCCAGCGCTCGAGGTGCCGCCGGTGCTGCTGCCGGAAGAAGAGGTGGTGCCTGCGGCGCCGTTCGTGCCGTCGTCATCGTCCGACGAGCCCCCGCAGGAGACGATGATGGCGCTGCCGACCGTGAACAACCCCAGAGCCCAGATTCCCATCTTCATGGTCATGTGCGTGTCCTTCTAAGTTGAAATGATCAGGCCGGAGCAGAAGCAGGAGCCGCTCCGCACCTCGGCCTGGACCGCGCGCGACAGGCCAATTGCCTACCGAACGGTGTGAATAGTGGGCCGAGCCAACTGGGAGCAGGCAGCGCCTTCCTAGTAACTGAGGGTTCCACCCCCGGTGGCACGCATCGCCACAGGTGCGTCACTAACCGGTTCAACCAGCACAGGACCGCCCTGTTTTAGCTGAAACGCGGGCGAACTGTACTGGTGACACACGAAGCCGACCGGTACACTGACCGCCATGGCAGCCGCCGCCGAATCCCCCCTCTACGAGCGCTTGGCCCATGACCTAGGGGCCAGCATCGCCAAGGGCCAATTGCGGGCGGGCGATCGCCTGCCATCGGTGCGGCGGCTGGCGCGGGAACGAAGCGTGAGCGTTGCCACGGTGCTGCAAGCGTACTTCGAGCTCGAGAACGAAGGGCTCGTCGAGGTGCGGCCGAAGAGCGGTCACTTCGTGCGGCGCGAGCGCGGGCCGGAGTTGCTCGAGCCGAGCACGCCGCGGCGGAGCAGCGTGCCGTCCGAGATCACGGTGTCGGCGGCCGTCGCCGCGCTCGTGGCGTCCATCCGCGATCCCAACGTCGTGCCGCTCGGCAGCGCGGTCATGGCCGCGGAGCTCCTGCCCATCGCTAAGCTCAACCGCATCTTGTCGGAGATCTCGCGGGAAATGTCCACCGCCGCCGCGAACTACGACGCGCCGCCGGGACTGTCCACGCTGCGACGCCAGCTCGCGCGGCGCGCCGTGCTGACGGGTCTGCCGCTGCGCGAAGACGACTTCGTCACGACCGTGGGCGCGATGGAAGCGCTTCACATCGCGCTGCGCGCGGTGGTGCGCCCCGGCGAGACCATCGCCATCGAGACCCCGACCTACTTCGGCGTGATGCAGCTCATCGAAGAAATGGGCATCAAAGCCCTCGAGATCCCGATGCACCCGCGGACGGGCATGGATTTGGACGCGCTCGAGGCCGCCCTCAAAGCTGGCGGAATCAAGGCCATCTTCGGCATGCCCACGGTCTCCAATCCGCTCGGCTCGGTCATGCCGGACGAGAACAAGCGCCGCCTCATGAGCCTGCTCGAGCGCCACGACGTGCCGTTCATCGAAGACGACGTGTACGGCGACCTGCTGTTCGACGGCTCCCGCCCCGCGCCGCTCAAGGCGCTCGATCGCGACGGGCGCGTGCTGTACGTCGGCTCCATCTCGAAGACCTTGGCCGCCGGTTATCGCGTCGGGTGGATCGCCGCGGGTCGTTACCAGAGCACCGTCGAGCGGCTCAAGTTCACGCAGTCGGTCGCCACGCCCACGATGCCGCAGATGGCGGTGGCGGAGTTCCTCGCGAGCGGCGGCTACGACCGGCACTTGCGCAAGACTCGCCGCCTGTTGTCCGTGCAGGTGGAGAAAACGCGCGAAGCCATCGCGCGGCACTTTCCGGCCGGTACGCGCGTGAGCGCGCCGCGCGGCGGCTACGTAGTCTGGGTGGAGTTGCCCGGCCGCGTCTCGGCGTTCGCGATCCAGCGCCGCGCCTTGGAGCGCGGTATCTCGGTCGCGCCGGGCCCGATCTTTTCGGCGGGGGGGCGCTTCGAAAATCACCTCCGGCTCAACGCCGGTGTCGTGTGGTCCGAGCGCATCGAGCATTCGCTGGAGGTCTTGGCAGAGATCGTGAAGGAGCAGAGCCAGTAGCGGCTCGCCGGCCTTGACGCTCGAGCCCCTTCGAGGAGACGCTCCGGAAAGATGACGGACCAGCCCGGGCGAGTGCTCGCCGGAAAGTACGAGCTCATCGAGCCGTTGGGCCGCGGGGGTATGGCCGTCGTTTGGCGCGGCATCGCGCACGGTTCCAACGGCTTCGCCCGCCCCGTCGCGATCAAGCGCATCGAAAGCCAAGTCATCGGCTTCGCGGAAGTGGTGGAGATGTTCGTGGAAGAGGCGCGCGTCGGCGCTTTGCTCAACCACCCGAACATCGTGCAAGTATTCGACTTCGGTCAGGACGAAGCCGGCCATCATTTTTTGGTGACGGAGCTGGTCAACGGCTTGCACCTCGGGCAGTGGGTGAAGAGTCACTTCGAGAAGGCGCAGCGGGAGACGCCATGGCCTCTCGTCGCCGCGATCGGCATCGAGATGCTACGCGCTCTCTCCGCCGCGCATGGCCGCAAGGATCCGGGCGGCAACGCCTCGCCCATCCTGCACCGCGACGTGACCCCGCCCAACATCCTGCTGGACGTAGGCGGCATCGTGAAGCTCGCGGACTTCGGCCTCGCCCGGGCCATGGACCGCGGTCGGATGACGAGGCCCAACATCGTGAAGGGCAAGCTCTCCTACCTCGCCCCGGAGCTCATCGGTGGAGACGCTCCGAGCCCCGCGACGGACCTGTTCAGCGTCGGTATCGTGCTCTGGGAAGCGCTCACGGGCGAACGCCTGTTCAACGCCGCGTCGGACGTAGACGTCGTCGCGCAGATCCGCGAAGCCAAGGTGCCGCTCCTCAGCCTCAAGAGGAAAAACCTGCCCATGGCCCTAACGAGCGCGGTGCACCGCGTGCTGGAGAAGGATCCCGCACGGCGGTTTCGCAGCGCACGGGAGATGCTGGAAGCCCTCACCGAGGTGCTGCGCGTGCTGCCGGAGAGCACGGACGCGGTCGCGCTCGGCAAGAGCGTACGCGAGGCCAAGAGTCGACTAGGCTGAGTCATGGCCACCCATTTTGCGGTGATTTCACGACTGAATTTGAAACTCGTTTTCAGTCCGCTACGCTGACCACGGCCGAGACATGGTGCTCTCCGAGATCAAGCCAGGACAGATCGTGGAAGTGGTGAACGTCGCCGGACAGAGCTCGTTTCGTCGTCGGCTCATGGAGCTCGGTTTGGTTCCCGGGACGCGGGTGGAGCTGCTACGGGTCGCGCCGCTGGGAGACCCGGTGGAGCTGCTGGTGCGCGGAGCGAGCCTATCGATTCGCAAGGCGGAGGCGGGCGTGATCGAAGTCGTGAAAGAGAGCGCGGCCTCGTCCGAAAAGTCGTTGCCCAAAGCGGTGGGCCTGGAGCCGGACCTCGGCGTCTGAGCAGCAGCGTTGTCTAGCTCGACCAACTGTCACGACGTCGCGCCTCCCGCCGGGGCTTCCGCGAGCGCCGTTCCCGGCCAACGTCCGCTGGTGCTACTCGTTGGCAACCCCAACACGGGGAAGACGACTCTGTTCAACCGCCTCACCGGGCAAAACGCGCGCATCGGCAACTACCCGGGCGTCACGGTGGAGCGCCGCAGCGGTACCTCCCGACTGGACGGCAACCGTGAGGTAGAGGTCGTGGATCTGCCCGGTACCTACTCGCTCAGCGCGCGTTCGGCGGAAGAGCAAATCGCGCTCTGGGCCGTGCTCGGTCACGGCGCGTTTCCGAAGCCGGACTTGTGCGTATTCGTGGCGGACGCGACGCAACTCGCGCGCAACTTGTACCTGGCCGTGCAGCTGGCGGAGCTGGGCCTCCCGCTAGTCGTCGCGTTGAACATGATCGACGAGGCCGGTGACAATCCGCCCAACACCGCCGCCATCTCGCAGCTGCTCGGCGTGCCGTGCGTCGCGATCAGCGCGCGGCGCGGGACCGGCATCTCGGAGCTGCTCGCGACGCTCGAGCGTGGCCTCGGAGAACGCCCAGAGCCGCGCCTGTCCGTCGCGTATCCGGCCGAGCTCGTCGCGGACGCCGGACGCCTCCACCACGCCTTGCCGGCGGAGCTACGGGAGCCCCCCGCTCGCGCGCAGGCGGTGTCGCTCTGGGCACTGACGAGCCTGGACGAGGACGACGAGCTCACCGACATCGACTCGGCCTTGCGGCAAGCGACGCTGCAGCTGCGACGCGACAGCGGGCGAGATCTGGACCGCGAGGTCATCGCCGCGCGGTACGCCTTCATCGACGAGCACCTGCCCAAGCTGTATCGGCGGCTCGAACGTCACCCGAAGAAGCGACAGCTCTCCGAGCGCGCAGATCGGGTGCTGCTCCATCCAGTCTGGGGCTTCGCGCTGTTCGTGACGGTGATGCTCGTCGTCTTCCAGTCGCTTTTTTCTTGGTCGGACCCGTTCATTTCGGTCATCGAGGATGCTTTCGGCTGGGTGAACGCGTCCTTGGAAAGTGCGCTGCCGTCCGGCATTTTCCGGGACTTCCTGACTCAGGGGCTGGTGAGCGGGGTCGGGAACGTGCTCGTGTTCCTGCCGCAGATCCTGATGCTGTTCTTCTTCATCGGGCTCTTGGAGGACTCCGGGTACATGGCGCGCGTCGCCTACCTGATGGATCGCATCATGCGGAGCTTGGGCCTGCACGGGCGCGCCTTCGTACCGATGTTGAGCGGGTTTGCATGCGCGGTGCCCGCGATCTTGGCGACCCGTACCATGGAGCGGCAGCGCGATCGGCTGCTGACGATGCTGGTGATACCGCTCATGACCTGCTCGGCGCGGCTCCCCGTGTACACGCTGATCATCGCCGCGCTGTTCCCACCCTCGCGCATTGCCGGTTTCCTCCCCGTTCAGGGGTTGATGATGGTGGGCATGTACTTGTTCGCCACGCTCATCACCTTGATCGCGGCGGGCGTGCTGGGGCGGACCGTCGTCAAAGGTCGGAGCGTGCCGCTCATTTTGGAGTTGCCGCCGTATCGCGTTCCCAGCCTCAAAGGCACGCTGAAGATGATGGGGGAGCGCGCCGCCACCTTCCTGAAAGAGGCGGGCACGGTCATTTTGGCGTGCACGGTCGCGCTCTGGGTACTGCTGTCGTTCCCGCGGGTGCCGGTCGCGGAAGAAGGCGCCTCCGGTCGAAGCGTCGCGTCGGCGACGGCCGAGACCGCGCCGAGCCCGATCGCGCAGAGCTACGGGGGGCGGCTGGGCCACGCCATCGAGCCGGTCCTCAAGCCTCTCGGGTTCGACTGGAAAATCGGCGTCGGTCTGATCGGCGCCTTCGCGGCCCGAGAAGTGTTCGTGGCAACGCTCGGCTTGGTCTATGGCATCGACGACCCGGGCGAGGACGGCGCTCCCCTACGCGACCAGCTACGCGCCGAAAAGGGCGCGGACGGCAAGCCCGCCTACACGCCGCTCATGGGCCTGTCGTTGCTCGTCTTCTTCGCGATCTCGTGCCAGTGCATGAGCACTTTGGCCACGGTAAAGCGGGAGACGAAGACGTACCGGTGGCCCGCGTTCATGTTTGCGTACATGACCGGCCTCGCTTATGTGCTGAGCCTTGCCGTCTACCAAATCGGCCGCGCGCTCGGGTTTTGAGCCGTTACCGCGTAGTTTCTACGCGCGTCCGGTGCTGACCGTCGCCAAGGACGTCATCGGCAAGGTGCTCGTGCACGCGTCGCCGGAAGGCCTGGTCGCGGCGCGCATCGTGGAGGCGGAGGCGTACCGAGGACCGGAAGATCGCGCCGCGCACTCCTATGGCGGTCGCCGCACGGTACGGACGGAAGCGATGTTCGGTCCGCCGGGCTTCGCCTACGTCTTTTTCGTTTACGGCATGCACTGGCACGTCAACCTCGTCACCACGCGGGAGGGCGCCCCGCACGCGGTGTTGCTCCGAGCGGCGGAGCCCGTGTTGGGGCAGGCGCTCATGGCCGAACGGCGCGGCATAGCGCCGCATCACGTCAATCTGTGCAACGGGCCCGGCAAGCTCTGCCAAGCCTTCGGTATCGATCGGCGCCACTATGGCGCCGACTTGACGCAAGGCGTGCTCTTTCTCAGCGACACCGGGGGCGCGCGGCCGAAGCTCGGGCGCTCCGCGCGGATCGGAGTGGACTACGCCGAGGACTGGGCCGAGAAGCCTTGGCGCTTTTACGAGCTAGGCAACGCCTGGGTCTCGCGCGGACGACCGTCACGCGCGGAGACGCGCTGAGCTAACCGCCGCCTATGTACGTGACACGCAGCGCGGGTCGCGCGTCCTGGTCCTCGGCTTCGCTCGTCGCGAAGTCCGTCCCGTTGCTACCCTCGGCCGTTAAATAAATGCCGTGGGGCGCGTGCTCGCCCGAGATCCAAGCCGCGACCGCGCTGGTCAGAGGCAGCTCGACCGCTCCGGAACCCGTGCACGAGACGCGGCCCAGCTCTGCGCCCAGCTCGGGCCGCTGAGACCAGCGCACGGTCCCCTCTTGCCAGGCTTCTTTGGCGTAAGAAAAGCTGACCTGGTCCCCCGCGTTCACGCAGTGCAGGGTCAACGTCGCCTCACTCACTTTCGAGCCCGCCGGCAAGGCTCCGAGGTCGAAACCAAACAGGCCTTGGTAAACGCACTTGCCGACGCCGCTGCCGTTCGCGTCGACGGTCAAACGCGGCTCGTTCCCGAAATTCTCCAGGGGGCGACAAGACGCGATGTTCGCGTCGACGACCTCGCGAATGGTCACCGTCACCGGATCGGGATCGGGCTGAGCGGAGCCGCCAGTGCCGCCTGCTCCACCGCCGCTTTTGCCAGCGCCAGCCTCACTTCCGGCGCTGCCCTTCCCGCCTCCACCCGCCTCGCCCGCCGCGGGATTGCCGGCTCTACCTGCGGAGCCTTTGCCGCCGCTCGGCGCGCCGGCGTTCCCGCCCCAGTCCGCGCCGCTCTGGCCGCTGGTATCGCCACCCGCCGCGGAGTCGCTTCCACCTTCGCCCCCGGTGTCGTTGCTGGCGCCGGCGCGCGGAGCGTCCGTGCCCGTGCCCGCGACGGCCTCGCTGTCGTCGAAGAGCACGCTCGTGTCGCGCTCGCAGGCAACCGCCCACAGCGCGCAAGCGACGGAAAAATGCAGCCAAAAAAGCCTGTAAGAAGAGGCCAGCGCGGTCACCTGTAGCTAGGTGTAGCACGGGCCACTGCACGGCTCGCCCATTCCGTTCTCGTGATAGAAGCACAGTCACGCTAATGAGCGAGCGACCCTCAAGGCCCCACGCGGCGCGCAAGGCCAAAGCCCCCAACGAGCCAGCGGCTCCTTCCGTGAGCGGGCGTCTGCGTGGCAAGCGCATCACGCTTTGTGTGACTGGCAGCGTTGCCGCATACAAGGCCGTGCTCTTGCTACGTCTCCTCAAGCAAGAGGGAGCCGAGCTTGAGGTCGTGCTCACGCGCAGCGCGAGCGAGTTCGTGGGCGCCGCGACCTTTTCTGGGCTGCTCGGGCGCGCTCCCCACATCGACATGTTCGCGGAAGGGGTCGCGGGGGAGCTCCACGTGGAGCTGGCGAGCCGTAGCGATTTGTTGCTCGTAGCGCCCGCGACCGCGGATTGCTTGGCGCGCCTGGCCCAGGGCCGTGCGGACGACTTGCTCGGAGCGACCGTCTTGTGCGCGCGCGGGCCGGTGCTGGTCGCCCCCGCCATGCACCCGCGGATGTGGTCGCACCCGGCCACGCAGCGTAACGTGCAAGCCCTCCTCGCCGACGAGCGCGTCGGCTTCGTAGGGCCGATGGAAGGCGAGGTCGCGTCGGGAGACGTGGGTGTGGGGCGCCTCGCGGAGCCGGACGTCATCGTCTCGTTCGTCATCGCGCAGCTCTCCTCGGGCTCGCTCCGGGGCCGGCACATCGTGGTGAGCGCCGGGCCAACGGCGGAGGATATCGATCCGGTGCGCTTCATCAGCAACCGCTCGTCGGGCAAGATGGGGTTCGCGTTGGCGGAGCGCGCGGCGGCGCACGGAGCTCGGGTGACGCTCGTCGCCGGTCCCGTATCGCTAGCCACACCGGCTGGCGTCGCGCGGGTGGACGTACGCAGCGCCCACGCCATGCGCGGCGCGATTTGGCAGGCGCTCAAGCCGGATTTGAGCGGCGCGGATGCGCTCATCATGACGGCCGCGGTCGCGGATTATCGGCCCGCAGAGACGCACGCGAGCAAACTGAAGCGTGGCGAGACCAGCATCGGCTTGGAGCTCGTGCCCAACACGGATCTGCTGGCGGAGATTGGCGCCGCGCGCAAGTCGCCACGCCCGCTGCTCATCGGCTTCGCGCTCGAGACAGAGACGGACGAGCGTCTCATCGCCGCCGCGCGCCACAAGCTCGCCAAGAAACGCGTCGACCTCGTCTTCGCGAACCACCCCGACACGTCGATCGGGCGAGACAACATCTCCGGCTGCCTCGTCGGCGTGCGGGACGCGCAAGCCATCGGTCCGATGCCCAAACGCGACGCGGCCGATCGGATCTTGGACTTCGTCGCCACGGAGCTGCAAAAGACGCCCGCAGATCTGAAGTCACGCCCATGAAGCTCACCTTCACCTTGGTTTCGCTAGTCGTCATCACGGCGGCGATGGCGTTCGCGTTCCGGCTCGAGGTCGCCGGTTCGCCTACGTTCTGGCTCTCCCTCCTGGTTCCCTACGGAGCCCTCGCGATCATCGCCGTCAAACGGCTGTGGGACGACGGCACGCTCTTGGACGTACTGGGGCCACGCTGGGGCGACCTCTCGCTCGGGGTCGTCATCGGGGCCCTTTTGCTCATAGCCTCCTTCGGAGCCCGCGCCGTCCTCGCGCCGGCCGGCAGCACCCGCCTCGCCTGGCTATTTCGGGTCTACGCGCAGGTCGGCGATCCGGACATGGTGCAGCGTTCCGTGCTCTACACGGTCGCGCTGTTCCTGGTCGTCATCTTCGAAGAGCTCGTGTGGCGCTCCTTGGTGTTGGACGAGCTCACGGCCCGCTTCGGCACGCGTCGCGCCTGGCCGCTCGCGGCGCTGTGCTACGGCGTCACCGCGCTGCCGACGCTCTACACGCTTCGCGACCCGCTCGCCGGCTACAACCCGCTCCTGGTCACGGCCGCGCTCGGCTGCGGCATCGTGTGGAGCTTCCTCGCTTCAATCAAGGGGCGCCTCGTTCCGGTCATCATTGCGCACGCAGTGTTCACGTATTTCTCGCTCGTGCAGTTCCGCTGGCCGAGCCCCTAAAGGGCCGCGTTCATAGGGCCGACGCCACGTCCGCGATCACGCTGCGGAGCCACCGCTGTCCCGGCTCCGCGTCTTGTTGCTCGTGCCAAACCATGCCGACGCTGCCCGGTC
>JAQSWN010000125.1 GCA_029266615.1 Polyangiaceae bacterium | reverse complement strand
GTACACCACGCCCAGCGGCTCTCCCCGCGCGACGAGCGGCACCGCCAGCACACTGCGGAGCTTCAAGGCGTGCACGCTCTCGTGCACTTCCGGCAAGTCGCCTGCGGCGTCCACCGCCACGACGGGTCGGCCTTCGGCGAGCGCGCGCTCGGCGAGAGAGGTACTGAGCTGCAGCTGCACGCCGGTCAAGTCGTGCTTGCCGATGTTGCGAGCCGCCCGAGGCCGCAAATGACCGTTGGGGGCGCGCAGCAGCAAGAGCCCGCGCTCGACCCCCGTCCACAGCACCAGCGCGTCCAGCACTTGGTCGAGGAGCGGTCGCAGTCGTTCCCGATGCCCGAGCGCTCGTACGAGCGACTCGACGTCCGAGATTTGCTCGGGAGTGAAGCCCGGGGCCGCTCCCTCCCCCTGCGAGCTGCCGGGCAGCCACGGCAGCGCCAAAACCGCCGGCTTCAGCTCGTCCGGCGTGCGGCGGAGGAGCTCGCGCGCGGCGTCCGCCACCCCTTCGGTGAAATGCCGCGCGGTCGCGCCGTCGCCCAGCTGCGCGGCGAGCCGCGCCCCCGCGAAGAGCGCCGGACCTCGCACGCCCACGGGGCTCACGGTGCGCGAAAGCCGCGTCAGCTCCGCGAGCACCTCGTCGCCGCGCTCTCCGCTCGGCCGCTCGGTGAGGCCGCGCGCACGCGCTCCCCACCACTCGAGACGCGCGTCGATCGCGACGTCGGAGCGCCGCGCGACGGTGTCGTTCGGAACGAGCGGCGTTGCGGCCCCGTTCTGCAACGTCCGCGCCGCACAGCGGAGCGAGTCGTCGAGATTCGGGTCCAAAAGAGCGCGGGCGCGCTCGACGTGCTCCAGCGCAGCGCTCTTGCTTTCGGCGACGTCGCACAGGACGAAGTGGGCGTACGCGCGGCAGCGTTGGTCCGCCGAGGCCCGGGCCCTCGCGATCGCATCCTCTGCAGCCTCGCGCGCCTCGAGCGTCGCGCCCGCGGCTGCGTAGGCCGCGGCGATGGAGAGCATCGCCCGTGCCGCGTCTGCCCCTCGCCCCAAATGCTCGAACAGCAGCAGGGCACGGCGCGCGCTCGAAAGCGCGTCCCCCAAGTCTCCCACGCTAGCCGCGGCCGCGGCCACGCCGGTAGCGTACGTCGCTTCCTCCACGACCGCGCCCGCGCGCGCGGCGAACTCGCGTGACGCTCGAAAGCCAGCGAGCGCTGCCTCCGGCTGTCCCAGCGCGTGCGCCAGCATACCGAACAGCGACTCCGCGCGCGCGCGCTGCTCGTCCGTGCGCGACAGCAAGCGCGCTCGCTCGGCGTGGCGACGCGCGTCCGCATGCCTCGCTTCGCGGAGGGCGAGCAGCGCGGATACTTCTTCGATTTGCGGGGTCGCGGCTCGTCCGGAAAGCCAAGCCGTCGCTTCCGAAAGCCGCCCCGCGTCCAGCTCCGCGCGGGCCCGCAGCGCCGCCGCCCGTGCTTCCACAGCCGCGCTCGCGCCGCTCAGTGAATCCAGCAAGCCGAGCGCGCGCGGCAGATCGCCGGCCCGGCGCCACACCTCCGAAAGCTCCACCCGCGCCTCCGCGGAGGTCGCCGCTTCCAGGAGGCTGACCGCGCGCCCCAGCTCGCCCCGGAGCCGTAGCACCCGCGCAAGCTCTAGCCGCAGCGCCTCCGGCGCGCCGCCTCGCACCGCTTCCTCGGCCGCGTCTACCGTCACGTCGCTCACCGCAGCCTCACGCAGGGCGAGCGCGAGCGCGAGCGGCTCCCGGGCGACTCGCGCCTCGCCGCCGCCGGCCGCGTCGAGATCCAAGAACGACAGGGCGTGGGGCGGCCGCTCTACCAAGGCGCGAGCAGCGCGATCCAGCAGCTCGTCGTCGCCCTGCAGGCTGAGCTCCGGCCACGAAGACGCGGCGACTCCGACGAGCGAGACGAGGAAGCGCGAGCGCCCCAGCGCGTCCAGCTCAGTGATGCGGGCCGTACCGGCGCTGGGCTTCCCGCGCAGCGCGCGCACCTTGCGCAGCAGCTTCAGCACCGGCGCGAGCACCTCACGAGCTCGCGGACCGACCGACAGCTCCACGTCGGTGGCACGCGCCGCTTCCCAGAGCTCGCGGCGCTGGGCAAAGCGGTAAGCGCGCCGCACCGCTCTTTCGCCGCGCTCGGCCGTATTCGCAACCGGCGGCGCGCCCGCGGCCAACGCCCGACGCTCGACCCACGCTGCCGACGGGCGCGCGCTCGGCGCTTCTTGGGTGAGGGCCCGTGCGACGTGACGCAGCGGGTCGTCCGCTTCTTCCAGAAGCTCGCTCAGCACCACGCCCAGCGCGTAGCTATCGCGGCGCCGCGCATCGCCGACGCCGCCGGCCGTCACCTCCGGGGCGAGGTAGCGGCGTGTGCCGCCCGTAGCGCTCTCGGCCGACGCGTCTCCCGCCAGACCAAAGTCGATGAGCCGCGCACCCATCGCCGTCACCACGATGTTCTGGGGCTTGATGTCGCCGTGAGCCGACCCAACTCCGTGCAAATCCGAGAGCGCCGCGCCCACGTCCCGCGCGACGAGGCGCGAAAGCTCACTCCGCGCGGCGCCGTGAGTCCGGGCCGCCACGGCGGAGAGCGCTTCGCCCTCTTCCCATGCGAACACCAACAGCGGCGCCCCGCGCTCGAAGCGCTCGCCCTCCAGGCTCACGTCCGCCGACAGCGTGGCCACGTCTAGCAGCGTCGCCACCCAAGGTGAGTCGACCAGACACAGTCGCTCGGCCTCTTCGGCGAAGCGAGGTCGGTGGGTCGCGTCCCGCGCCAGCTTGACGACCACCAGCTCTGCGCCCCGCTCGGCCAAGAGGACCCGACTGGTGGCGCCTCCGCCTAAAAACCTGAGCGGTTTCAACGGCTCGCCGGCAACTGGCAACGAAGTTGGCAACTGTTCCGACCCGCCCATCAGGCAAATATGGCTGCCGAACTCCAAAGTGTCAACGCAGATGGCGGACAGATACGAGGATCCGAGCAGCTCAGTCGGAGCAGTCCGCGCCCGCGGCGATGAAGCTAGAAAGAGCGCGCAGCCCCTGCAGACGCACGTTGCCGCGCTGCCCCAAGCTGTCGGCGCGCGGCATGGCCACCCCACGCACGAACCACTCCCGAAGACGCTCCAGCTCCTCTTCCGGGGGCTCGAGGCACTCGCCCTCCGGCAGCGGAAGCGACCGGTGGGAGCTCTCGCACGGGCCCGGCAGCGCCGCGCACAGCTCCGACTGAGAAGGATCCGCGCAGTCCTGGTAGTTGTCGCGGCCGAGGAGCACCTTGTACAAAAGGTAGCTCGCGCCGGGGCTGCGCGCGTCGATCAGGGCCATGCGCACGCCGAAGCGAGGACTGCGCGCGGCCGGCACACCCCCGGAGTAGTCGCCGAGCTCCGTTTGGCGCGCAACGCGCCCCAAGGCGCTGAGCGCGAAGTTGCCTGGCTCGTCCAACCACAGCGAGTGAGGGGCCGCCCCCAAGTCCTCCATCGTGTCGAGGGTCCGGTTCTCGCCGCGACGGTGGCACTCGGAGCCCGCGCAGCGACCGAGCTTGCGAAACACCTCGCTCACGATGACGTCGCAGCTCGGGACCGGAGGCTCCGCCGCGGCCGGCTCGGGCTCGTCGCTGATCAAGAAGCTGCCCCGCAACGGCACGTCTCCTTCGGCGAGCGGCGCGCCGTCGAACGCGCGAATGCCATAGTCGCCCGGCGACTTCGGAACGATGAGCTCGTATTGATAGAGCTTGTTCGGCTCGTACGGACGGCTACTTCCGAGCCGAAACTCCGCGACCCGCTCGACCGGGTCGTACACGACCTCGTAAGTGAACGGCGAGCCGAGGCTGCTGTCGCCCGTATAGACGAAAATCGCCTGACGGTTCACCGTCGCCGGGTCCAAGAACCGGTCGAAGCGAACCGCGATGGTGGCGTTCGTCGGCACCACGCAGCCCTCGCGTACGCTCGAGCCACAGCCGTCACGCGGGAACATGTCCACGACGTGCACGTCCGGACCCGTGGCGCGCTCAGGCTCGGGCTTGGCGATGTCGCACCCCCCGCACGTCAGCGCGAGGGGCACGAGCAAGGCACGGCTCAGCTTTCCGAGTACGTGTGCAGCTGGTCGCGGATGTCCTGCTCGTTCACGCCCGTCCGGATGGAATCCTTCAAGACGTCCGCCAACGTGATGAGGAGGTCGTCGACCCCCTTCTCCTCGATTATTTTCGAGAGCAGCTGTCGTGCCTCGCGGGTGTCGTCTTCGCGGAGGAACTCCCGCACCTTGTCGACAGAGATGTCCCCTTGGAAGTCGAAGTACAGATTCTCGAACAAGTAGCGGACAAGCTCCTTCACGGAGGGCCTCCTCGAAGCATGAGCAAACGTAGCCCTTGCCGCTATACCCGCCCGCAGAAGGGCTCGGCAAGCGGTTTGGCAGCTCTTTGCCTTTTGAGGCGCAAATCAACGACATTTAAGTAGTTCCGGGTCGCTCGGCACGTGGCACGTGAGGCACGGCCGGGCGTTCTGCCGTAGCGCGTCCTGACAGCCGCTCGCAAAACCCACGGGGTGAGGATTCACGCCCTGGCCCATTCCGCCCAGGTTGGGGCCCCGGCCGCCGGCGCTGCGCGTGGCGTGACACATGGCGCAATCGCGCTCCTGATGGCAGCTGACGCAAGCGTTGAGGTTCCGCTCCGCTTCCCAAGCATGATGGGCGGGGCCGCGCCCGCCGTCTGTCCACACCGACTTGGGAGGGTGAAAGCGTCCTCGGTTTTCGAAGTTACCGACTGGCCCGGACATGGCGACGCCCGACCGCTGGTGACAAGTGAGGCAAAACGATTGCTGCTGGTGGCAGCTCGTGCAGCGCGGGTTGTTCTGGCGCGCGGCCATCGCATGCTGGCTCAGGAAGTCGTTGGGGTGGATCCGGCGAGGCCGCACGTTGCCGTCGTGGCAGCCGACGCAGAACCGCTCTTGGTGGCAAGTCGCGCAGAACTTGCTGTCGTCGCCCGCTACGCGCTTGTGGCGCTCGATGAAATCGGAGCCGTGCCCGGCGTCGTTCAGCCACGGCGGCGGGAGCATCTTGCCGCTCCCAAACGACGTAGTCAGAAGCCCGCTCGGCTGGGTGAGGTGGCACGTGGGGCAAGCGCCGGAAGGACGCGCGCGCTTAGCGGGGAGGGCAGCGTTGACGTTACCGGCGTCGCTCGAGCCGAGCACGTGACACGTCACGCACTGCTTCATCCTCGGCAGCTGGTCTCGAGTCGCCAGCGTGAGCGATTCGACTTTGCCGTGACAGCTCGCGCACGGCATGCGCGCGCCCATCACGTGCTTGGCGTGGCTGAACTTCAAGTTCGGCTTCGGCACGTGCACGCGCGCGACGACTTGGGGGCGCTTCGGGTCGTAGCCGTTGTGGCAAAAGCTGCATTGTCCCAGCGGGCGCGGCTCGTCCGTGGTCACGGCCGACGTGTTGCGATGGTTCGTGCCATGGCAGCCGTCGCAGCGAGTCGCGGGCGGGAGCAAGGAATCCGCTGATTTTTGGCTGGTTTTCGCGCCCGAATGGCAAGTCGTACAACTCACGCCGAGGCCTTGCACGTGCTTTGCGTGGTTGAAGCGCAGCGGGATCGATTGCTCCGGAAACACGACCGGGCTCGGTCCGTCGTCGTACGGTGAGGCCCCGGGGGGGCGCGCGCTCTGCGGTACGAAGGCGGGCAGCCGAACGGGCGTGGACACCACCCCCGCGCCGCCCTCGGCCCAAGCGGCGGCGCTGCCGAACCAGCCGACGACGGCGGCGAGGAGCGTGCCGAGCAGCAGGAGCTCGATCCGGCCCTTCATCTGAGCACCGTGAGATCCAAGGTGAGGAGCGCGCGGAAGCGCTGCCCGACGACGCGGTTCATCTGGTGCTCGAGCTCCACCCCGAAGCGTGACCGCGCGAAGAAGTTGGGCCCCGGCGTTACCCCCGCGCCGAGCACGTATCCGAAGCTGGTCGCGTCCCGCTCCGGGCGCAAGCCGTCCGACCAATCCCAAAGGGACAACACGCACAAGCCGTCGTAGCGCGCGGTGAACCGACGCTGCGCGGTGAGGTCGCCCCCCAAGCGGTGACCGCGCTGGCCGGTCTCGCCACCGCCGCGCAGCCCAACGTTGGTATCGCCCAAATCGTAGCGAGCGCTCGCGTCCAGGGTCAGGTCGTACAAGCGATGCTTTTCCTCGACGTTGGGGCGTTGGGCGTACGTGCCCGGGTTTCCTTCGGTCTCGAACCAGCGCAAGCCGCCTTGGAGCGCGCCCTGAAACCGCCGCGAAAAACGTGCCTCTCCGCGGAGCAGCGCGCTCGTCGTGGGCGAATGGGCGAACCAGTTGAAGATCGAATCAGCGTCGAACGTCGGCGTGTAGCTGTCGAAGCTCGCGCCGACCGTGTACCGCGAGCTCACGTAGGCGTTCGCCTCGACCGTGTACTGGCTGAAGATCTGGTTGTAAAAGTCGTAGACGAAGGAGCCGTGCACGGCGCCCAGGTCTTTGGAGGTGGCGCGCACGGAGTAGCCGAGCCGCTCGCTCGAGGTGCGCGTCCCACGCAAGAAGTACTGCCCGTTGCCCAAATCCACGAACGGGGACACGTTCACTTCGTCGCGGTTCATGACTTTGCGGTAGCTGAGCCGCGAGTGCAGAACGCCGAAGGCCGACGCCTCGACCGCCACCCCGGCCGCGGGCGCGAGGCGAGCTTGGTCCAGGAACGAAGGGTAATAATTGGCGTCGTAGCCGGTACGATCCCCGCGGTACACGCCCTGAGCCTCGAAGCGTCGCGTGCCGAAGTACGGAATGCCTCCGCCCCGCTGCTCGAAGCCGGCGTACCCTTCGAACACGAGGTTGGCCGGCGTGCTCAGCGTGACGAGGCCGCCGTCGAATGACCAGAATCCTAGCGTGTCGAACACGTACTGGCGGCCGAGCTTGAACGAGACGTAGCCGTTCCAGTAGCGCTGCCCCTCGAGGTACGCGTACATCAAGTCGAGCGGCACCTCTTGCAGCCCCGGAATGTACGTCGCGCTACCGAGCTCCCGCTCCGCCGAGCTCTGCCCGAAGTCCGCGTCCAGGCGCATGCGAGTCTGGAAGCTCAGGCGCGGGCCGCGCGGGTCGGCCACGCCTTGAATGTTCCACACCGCGAGGCCGAGCGTCTGCGTGTAGCGACGGCGGCGCAGCTCCGGGCTGCCCCACGGGCTTGCGAGCGAGTAGTACTGAGCGGTAACGGAGGCGTCGACTTCGGTCTCGTAGGCGCGCGCGGGCTCGGAGTAGCCGGCCACCGCCGCCGCCACCCCGAGAGTGCCAAGGAATCCGCGCGTCCTCATCTCCGTCGCCGGCGGACGCTACCATGAGCGCGCCGGAAGTTCGCGGCCCGGGCCTTAGCGCCCGAGAGCTTCGGCGCGGTTCACGATGCGCGGAGTCAGGAAGATGACGAGCTCTCCGCGGCTGTCGCTGGCGCGGCGGCGCTGGAAGAGCAGGCCGATGAGCGGAATATCACCGAAGAACGGCACCTGGTCCAAGTTACGGCCGGTGTTGCGGGTGAAGATGCCGCCGATGACCGCGGTGTGACCGTCCAAGACGAGCAGGTCGGTCTCCGCCTCACGCTTGAGGATCGTGGGGTCGCCACGCGCGGACGTCTGGTTGAAGTCCGGCTCGTCGCGGTTGATCTTCACGTGCATCGCGACGCTGCCGTCGGCGGTCACGTGCGGCCGCACCAAGAGCTGCAGCTTCGCCTCTTGAAACGTGGTCTGCACGCCCTGCGCGCTCACTTGCGAGAAGGGGATGAGCGTGCCTTGGGAGATGCGCGCCTCTCGGTTGTCCAGCGTCAAGATACGCGGGCTGGAGAGGATGCGGAGCATGCCGTTCGACTCGGCCGCGGAGAGACGCACGGCCAAGTTGATGGTGTTGTCGATCGAGCCGAAGGTCAGACCGAGCGCGCCGCCGCGACCGGTACCGACCGCGGCCGGCAGGTTGACGGCGAAGTTCGGGTTCGCGACCGTATTGGCGAAGGGGCTGAGGCCGGCGGTAGGCGTGTTGCCGTCGCTGGCGCCGCCCGCCACGCCGACCGCGTTCGGAAACGCGAGGCCGGTGGGGTTGCCGGTCGCGCCGGAGAAGGTGGCGTCACCACCCCACTGAATACCGACGTCTCGCACGTACGTGCTCGTCGCTTCCACGATGCGTGCTTCGACGAGCACCTGAGGCGTCTGGGTATCCAGAGAGCGAGTCAGCTCTTCGATCTGGTTCAGGTTTCCCGCGATATCGCGCACGATCATCACGTTCGTGCGTTCGTCCACGGCGATCGAGCCGCGCTCGGAGAGCAAGGGGCGCGCGCGATCTTGCAGGTCTTCGGCGCGCGCGTAACTGACGGGAATCAGCCGCGTCTCTACCGGCGCGAGCTTCACCTCTTGCTGGCGCCGCGCGATCTGCATCTCGCGCTCCTTCTCGAGATCTGCGAGCGGAGCCACGCGAATCATGTTCGCTTGCCGCACCATGCCCAGGTTCTTGGACTGGAGCACGATGTCCAGCGCTTGATCCCACGGCACGTTGCGCATGCGGATCGTGACCGAACCCTGCACGTTGTCGGCGGTGACGATGTTCACCTGCCCCACGTCCGCCAAGAGGCGCAGTACGTTGTGGACGTCGGCGTCCTTCAGATCCAAGTCGATGCGGCGCCCGGAAAAGTTGCGGCGCGGCTCGGCCGCTTGCCCGAGGACGTTGGGCCCGAAGGCGCCCGCCTGCTCGCCCGCGGCCTGAGTCTCCACCACCTCCGGAGCGAAGCCGCTCACGACGTCCTGCACGCCCGTGACGGCTTGCTCGACGTACACCGTGCGCGTCTTGCGGGCCGTGCCGCCGTCGATGCCGACGCCGGTGACGGTAGAGGGCTCCCGCGCGCCCTTCTTCACGAACGTCCACACGAGGCCGGAGCCCCGGCGGGATACGCGGGTGTCTACGTCGCCGCGCGTGTCCACGTCCACGACCACGCTCTTTTCGCCCTCGCGCGTGTAGCTGGAGACGCTGCTGATTCTACCGCCGAAGGCGGACACGTCGAGGGTCCGAGTGAGCGCCTCGCTCAGCTTGCTGCAGCCCAGCGTCAGCGTGCGCCGGCCGTTGCCGCGCGAGGCCTCCTTGAACTCGCCGGACCGGCTCAGCTCCACGACGACCTCGTCGCGGCCCTCCGCGTGCTGGAATCGGACGTCGAGAACCTTGCACGGCTCCGTCGAGGGGGCGGGCAGCTTCTCCACGAGCGCCTTCGGCACCGCCTCGATGTTGCCGTCTTTGCCCGGAGCGACCGCGACGACCAAGTCGTTACCGTCGACCGCGACCGAGAAATGCGAGGCCTCCAGCAGCGTGAGCAGGAGGCGCGTCGTGCGCCCGCCCCCCGCGGCGAACGTCTGAACCATCACGCCGCCCACCACCCCGACTTTGTCCAGCAAAGCGGGAGGGATGTTGCGAAGCGATGAGCTCGGCACATCGACGAGGAGGCGCGTCGCGCCCCGCTCCATTCGCGCGGTGAAAGTGGGCGGCTCGGTGAAGGTCATGCGCAGGCGCGCCGACCCCGCTCGCTCACCGGCTCGCAGCGAGAGCTGCGTAGCCACGCGCCCGGTCTCCTCGGCGACGGCGAGACTGGAGAGGGCGGTCAGGGATAGTGCCAGCGAGAAGGCTCTGCCTAGGCGCATCGAAAGCGAGCTCATTCAGGGGCTCCGAACGTCGATAGTTTTCGAAAGTCAGGCAAATTCGGCCTCACTGTGCGTGCGTCGAGTCAGCGTAGCGGCCTTTGAGGCCAACGAACAAATTTGCTGGGTTTTGGTCGAGGCGTCGCGCCCCATGGAGCTCCGCGCGAATCCGCACGGTGAAGCCATGCCCGACCCTACTTAACGACGACGTCGTTGCCTTCGGGGCGCAGCGGGATCACTCGGGTCGCGCTCGGCACGTCGGGGTTCTGCGGATCTTCGCGCACGAGCACGATGTCCCCGTCGCGAATGCGGTCCACGCGCCAGTTGATTTCGTAGCTCGCGCCGGTGCGGCCCGCGGCCTGGACGACGTCTGCTTTACCCACGAACTGGCCGCGCTGAACCACGTAGCCGGTGCCGCCCGGGTCGACCAACATCGCCTTGGCCGGCTCGGCCCGCGTCACGATGCCGATCAGGCGAAGCTCGTCGATCGCGAAGTTGGAGAGCACGACCGCGCGTTGCGACTTGGCGGCGCCCTTCGTCTCTTCTCGGAAGCTGTCCGCGAAGCTCCGGAACGGGTCGCGACTGCGTTCGCTCTCCGTGAACTCGGCTTCGACGATTTCCATCTTGGGGGGTGGCTCGCTCTCGGCCGCGGAAGACGCGGTCGTTGCGGCGTTGGGCGCCGGGGTGCGCACGGCCGGCACGGCGGGGGCCGCGATGCTCGCGGGCGGGGCCGGTTCGTCCTCGCAGCCGAGCAGCGAGAGCGCGAGAAAGCCGAGGACCAAACGTGAGCTCATGGCGTGCCCGCCTTGGCGCCGCGCTTGTCGGCAGAGGCCGCGCCCGCCTGTGCGTCCGGCTTGGCCCGGAAGGCCGTCGCCAGCGCCTCACACTTCACGAGCACGTCCGAGCCGTCGGCCTTCGGATCGATCAGCGTGATGTTCTCCATGTTGATGACGCGATCGAGCTGTCCGACGCCGTGGAAGAACTTGGCAATCTGATGGTAGCGGCCGGTGAGGGACACCTTCATCGGCACGCGCGAGTAGAACTGGTCCGCCTCCTCCGGCATAGGGGACCAAGCCGTCAGGGCGATCCCCGAGACGTTCGCCACGTTCTGAACGGCGCTCAGGAAGGCCGGGTATTCGGTCTCGGTCGGCAGGATCTTCACCAGCTCTCGCTGGCGCTGCTGGCGATCGCTCAGCTCCGCCAGATCTTTCTGGTACGAAAACTCGTTTTGGCGCGCCGCGGACAGCTCGGTCCGGAGCCGCTGCTCCGTGCTCTGCTCGGCGGTGATGGAGCTTGCCAAGTCGCCATAGAAGACGACGAAGTAGGCGACGGCGATCAAGCCGACGAACAGGGCGCCGACGCCGACTTTGGCCAAGAGCGGCAGTTTTGCCAGTAGAGAATCACCTTTGGCCACGGCTAGTACCTCACCTTCGCTTCGATCGAGAAGCGCACGAAGTCGTTCTCGCGCGTCGCGGGCAAGAGCCTCACGTCGTAGAAGTAACTGGAGAGGTTCAGGCGGCGGGCGAGCTCGCTCACGTCCTCACCGTCCCGCGCTTTCCCGTCGATCTTCAGCTTGCGCTGAGCCTCCACGTAGCCGGTGACCCACAGGCGCCGGGCGTCCCACGTCGGGTTGAACACCGCGAGCGGGTTGTCACGACGCAGCTGCGCGAGCCGGTCCGGATCCACGCTCGGACCGCGACCCGGCGTCAGGATCCGCGCCAGCTCCATCAAAATCGCGGTCGGCCCGGAGCGGCCGCCCTGCAGCTTTTGGATCGCGGTCTCGCGAGCCCGGAGCAGGGCGAGCTCGGTCTTCACCTGCTCGTGGTTCGCGACGTTGCGCTTCGCTTGCTCGATTTGAGACGTAAGCTCGGCGTTCTTGCGCTGCTGAACCGCGAGCTCTTCGGCTTTGAAGCTGTGGAGCACGAAAAGCGCCGCCACCTCCGCGAGGACCACCACCATCACGACCGCCAACCAGACTTGGCTGGCGTCGGAGCGCTCGGTGCGCTTCTTCTGCGCGAGGAGGTTGATGCGAATCATGCCCGCACCTCGCGCTCCTTGCGCAGCGACAGACCGAGCGCGACCGGCAGCTGGGCCGCGCGCTGGTTCACGAGCTGGGCGTTGACTTCTTTGGCCTCGATCGACAAGCGCTCGACCGGCGACCAAGTCTCGACCGACACGCGCGCGCGCCGCTCGATGGACTGGGCCAGCGAGACTAGGTTCGCGGAGCCGCCCGTCACGTAGATCTTGGCGATTTCGCCCTCGCCACTGGTGGCCATGAAAAAGTCCAAGCTGCGCTGGATTTCGGCGGCGATCGAGTCCGTCACCGCTTCGATGACCTGGACGACCTGGTGGGGGACGATGCCGGGCCGGCTCGGGTCGTCGGGGCTCGCGGCGCCGCCGCACTTGTAAGCCTCGGCCTGCTCGTAGGGCACGCCGAGCTGCTTCTGAATCTCTTCCGTGATCACGTTACCGCCGTTGGCAATTTCGCGCGTGAAGGCGCTCACACCGCCGGCGATGATGTTCAAAGAAGACAAGCTCGCCCCGACATTGATGACGGCGATCGTCTGGTCTTGAGGCAGGCTCCGCGAGAACTCGAACAGGTTTTGAACCGTGAACGCGTCGATGTCGCAAACGACTGGCTTGAGCTTCGCGTTGCGCGCCAGGTTCGCGTACTCCTCTATCTGGTCGCGCTTGGCCGCGACGAGCAGGAGATCCATCTGGCTCGCCTCGGGCCGGCGCCGCAGCACCTGGTAGTCGACCCGCACGTCCTTGATGTCGAACGGGATGTGCTGCTCCGCCTCCCATTGGATCTGCTCGGCGAGCTCGGACTCCGTCATCATCGGCACCGAGATCTTGCGGATGATGACGCTCTGGCCAGATACCGAGAGCGCGCACTCCTTCTGCTTGATCTTGGCGTCGTGAAAGACACGGGCCAGAGCTTCTGTCACCGCCCCCGCGTCCATCACTTGACCGTCGACGATGACCGAGGGCGCGAGCGGGGCATATCCGAACCGCAAAAGGCCGATGCCTTTCTTCGTGTCTTTGACCTGGCAAACCTTGATCGAAGCCGAGCCAATATCGACTCCGACCAGGTTTTTTCCTTCGCCCATGGCTTGTCTCGCGAGCTTTCGTCGTGGCGCGGGAGGCCGCGCTTACAAACTCTCGCACCCCGCCCCATGAACAGCCAAAAAACCGGCTTCCCGCCGGCAGCTCCTTGGCGTCGCAGCCGGCTCGACGCGGGACGAGGAACCAGTGTGGGTATCTAGGCGAGACAGTCTGAGGGTCATGGCTTACCCGCCCGCAACTTCACGCTAACTATCCGTAACTATTAATTAGTCGGCTCGGGAGCGGTTTTGCCGGGTCGAGACTGACCCGCTGTCCTCCCGTCTCACTCCGGCACGTATCTACGTCAAATCGTTGGCAAGCCCGGCGGCCGCCCCCTGCGGCGCCGATCTTTCCGGGTCGCCGATGACCCCCCTTGGGGGGCTTAATCTTCACGAAATGCCGTAAATTCAGCCGTTTCGTCGCCTGGCACGGTGGCTGCACTAGCTCCCTGTACCCCACCGGAGAGTGCCCAATGGACGGAACCGCTGCTCAATTCGCCAACTTCACGGACCTCGAGCTCGAGCTCACCACTGAGACCGAGCCTACGTCCGGCAAAGGTAAAAGCAAGAAGAGCGCGGCTTCGGCCGCTCGCACCAGCCTGACGCCGCGCCCGGCGCGCCGCCGTGAGGCTCGTGCTGCTCATCAAACCCGCCGCCCCGCCTCGATCTTCCCGGCTGCGAGCGTCGCCTCCAAGGCGCCTCGCATGTCCAAGGAGAAGAAGGCCCGCATGGAGGCGCGCCGCGCCCAGCGCCTGCTGGAGGAGTTCACGCCCCTCGTCCGCAAGATCGCGGGCGGCTTCCAGCGCAAGCTGCCGCGCAACGTCCTCCGCGAGGACCTCATCGCGGCCGGCATGAGCGGCCTCTGGGACGCCATCCGCCGCCACCCGGACGGCGGGGACGACAGCTTCGAGTGGTACGTCCGCGTCCGCATCCGCGGCGCCATCCTGGACGAGCTGCGCGCGCAAGACTGGCTCCCCCGCCGCGCCCGTGCCGCCGCCGAAGCCCACGCCGGGACCGACGCCTACATTCCGCCCCCCTCCGTCGTACGCATCGATGACGTGAGTGAGTGGGAGCAAAACCGCTGCCTCGCCGACGCCTCCAGCAGCGAGAGCGCCGTGGCCGCGTAGTTCACCCAGGAGACGCTGGCCAAGGCCGTCGAGCTCCTCCCCGAGCGCGAGCGCCACATCGTCTCTTCGCATTACTTCCGCGGCGTGAAGTTCAAGGACCTGGGCGCCGAGCTCGGCGTCTCCGAGCCCCGCATCTCGCAGCTCCACTCCCGCGCCATCGCTCGCCTCAAAGAGCTCATGGCGAGCGCTGCCTGAAATCTTCGCGCCTCGTTACTACCTCCTCGTTACCCGTCACTCGTTACTTCTCGTTACTACCTCCTCGATAACCCAACCCCCGAAACGCCCGGTGTTCCCCAATCACCGGGCGTTTCACTTTTGTGCGCTTCGTCACGGGGCGCGGCCCCTCCGCGGGCTCGGAGGCAGACTGAGTATCGGCCGCGCGACTGTAACGACGAGGGGGGAAGGATCCCGGCCTGACGACTGCGCTGTGTCATTCTCGATTTGGCCCGAGCAGTGACGAAGCTGCGGGCGGATTCGTTCGTGCCGCCGCGGGAACGCTTTCGTTGGCCCCTCGGACGATCAGCGGTCGAGTAGCTGACGCACGGCGGTGAGCAGCTCGGCCGGCATGAACGGCTTTTGCAGGAACGGTGAGCGGGCGGCGCCCTCGACCTCGCTCCCCTCGGTGTAACCGGACATGTACAAGACGCGGAGACTGGGTATGCGGGCGCCAAGCTCCGCGCCGAGCTCCCAGCCGTTCATGCCCGGCATCATGACGTCCGTGATGAGCAGATCGAAGGGCGCCTCGCGCTCTACCGCTTCCAGCGCTTCTTCGCCGGACGTAGCCGTCACGACCTCGTATTTTGCGCGCTGCAGCGTGCGTTCCACGACGTTGCGCACGACCGCTTCGTCCTCGACCAAGAGCACCCGCTCGCCCCGCGCGACGCTGGAGGTCGGCTCTGGCCGCGCCGACTCCGCGCCCGCCGGCTCATCCGCCCGCGGGAGATAGACGGAAAATGTGGAGCCTTTCCCCAGCTCGCTCCGCACGCCGATATGGCCGCCGCTCTGCTTGACGATGCCGTAACAGGTCGCCAGGCCCAAGCCCGTACCGCCGGGGCGCGTCGTGAAGAACGGCTCGAAGATTTGCGGCAGCGCGGAGGCGGGGATGCCAGCGCCGTCGTCCGCAACCGCCAAGACGACATAGCGCCCGGGCGTGACCTCCGGGTGCTGGGCCGCGCTTTCGGGCGTGACCACGAGGTCGCGCGTGGTCAGCTCCACAAAGCCAACGCTCGGGATGCTGTCGCGCGCGTTGGTGATGAGGTTGAGCACGACTTGCTCGAGCTGGCTTCCGTCCGCGCGCACTCTCCCCTCGCTACCCAGCCGCACCGACAACCGTATGTCTTCGCCGAGCAGGCGGCGGAGGAGCGGCTCCAGCTTGGCGAGGAGCACCGACGGCTCCAGCACTTTGAGCTCGATGACTTGACGGCGCGCGAAGGCCAGCAGCTGCTGCGTGAGGGCGGCGCAGCGCTCTGCGGTGTGTCGCGCTTCGGCGAGGAGGGGGCGCGAGGCGTGGACGGAGCTGGCGCTGCTCGCCAAATCTAGGTTGCCCAAGATGGCGGTGAGCATGTTGTTGAAGTCGTGGGCCACCCCGCCCGCCAGGCGCCCGATGCTCTCCAGTTTTTGCGTCTCCGAGAGGCGCGACTCGAGGGCGCGGCGGTGCGTGATATCCATCACGCTGCCGACGACGCGGGCGACCCCGCCGCGGTGATCCAGCACCGCGATGCCGGACGCGGCGACCCAGCGCAGCTCGCCGTTCGGGTGCAAAATACGATGCTCGATCGGACCGTAGCCGCTCCGGTCGCGCACACACTGGGTGAGCTCTTCCGCGACCGCGGCTCGGTCGTCCGGGTGGATGCGGTCCTGAAGCATGCTCGTGATGTGAAGCTCGCTGTCGGGCTCCGTGATGCCGAAGATGCGGCGCGTCGTTTCGTCGGCGGTGCCGCCTCCGCTCGCGAGCTCGTACGTCCAGATGCCGAGGCCGGTGGCGTTGAGCGCAACTTGCAGCAGGGTGCGGCTCTCCTCCAGAGCGGTGACGTTCGTCGCGCACATCACGAGCGACTTGACGACGTCGCCTTCGACTACGGGGCTGATGCGCGTTAGGTAGTGGCCCATGCGCTCGGTCGTGACCGGACCGAAGGTAGCGTACTCTTGCGTTCGGCCGGTCTCCTGCGCGGCGCGCAACGCATCGTTCACGCGCGCGCGGTACATGGGCGGCAAGAAGTCTTCGACGGGGTGACCGAGCACCTGGTCCGGCTCGTAACCGGCCGAGAGGTGGTTCACGTACAGGAACGTGCCGTCGACGCTGACGTGAGAGATGAAGTCCGGCGCGCTGTGCAGCATCGCCGTGAGCCGGCGCACCTCAGCTTCCAACCGGCGAATCCGCTCCTCGGGCCCCTCTTCGCTCATGGGCTTTCGCGCTCAGTGCGCGGGGGGCGGTGGCGGGGTGCTACGGAAATTGGAGCGCAACAGCGCCTTGGCCAGCGCCTTCACGATCGGCACCGCGTCGTCCCCTCGGGGATCGGTTTGGGCGAGCACGGGCGCGCCGGAGAGCGATTGCCACTCTTGGGCCAACGCAGGACCGCCGAACACCGCGCTCGGCACGCGCAGCTTGATCGGTGAGAGCACCTTCGCCAAGCGCTCGACCGCGCTGCTCGAGTAGCGACAGCCAGTCGAAAAGTCGTCGGTCAGGACGAGCGCGTCGAGCGTCGGCACGAGCTGCTCCAGCTCTTGCCCGGCCCCGCCCTCCGCCCAAGGGTCGTCCGGGAACATTTGAAAAACGAAACGGGATTTGTAGCCCTGAAGCTGCGCGAGCTCCAGAGAGCCGCCCTTGAGCTTCAACAGCTCGGTCAAGCGCTCCCCGGTGCTTCCGATCACCGCCACATGGAAAACGACTTCGTGCTGTTCCGGATCGACGGCAGCCATGGTGCACTCATCTTACCCGACGATGGACGGAAACAACCCCTGCATCGACGTGGCTCGATATTTGGCGCTCCGCCCCTGAAAAATTCCTGATTTCCTCGCGCACAAGGCGCGCCGTTTCCGGACCGCCTCGCGCTCAGCGAACGCGCGTCTGGCAGCCAAGCTCGATTTCGAGCTGTACGGCCTGGGTGCGAGCGCACGAAGACTTGCAAACGTTGAGGCGCGACGGCGCGCCGAGTGTCGGATCGACGTCGTAGTACCAGCCGCCCGCTGCCCCGCACGAGCTCGGGCCGCCGACGCGCGGCAGGGTGGTGCGCTCTTCTCCGTTCAACACGACGTTGATCGTGTCGTAGTCCAGGCGCTTGCCCGCGGGCGGCTCCGGAAGCGCGAGGTCGCACGCCACCTCTCGAGCCGCGGTGGCGTCGAGCGCGTCGCCGAGCTGCTTACCGAAGTCCCTGCGCGAATCGATCATCACTGGGCGCAGCGTGCCGCCCGCCGCCGCGATACGCTCGAAGTTGCTCGTGTCGGCCGCCGCGAGCGAGGTCGAAGCGACGACGAGTGTTCGCACGTGCGCCGGACCGTCCAGTGCTTCCTTCGCCAGTGCGGCGAGCGCTCGCGTATCCGTAGGCGCGCACGCCGTCGGCAACCCGTCCGTCGCGAGCACCACGACGACGGAGCGATCCGGGTGCAACGACGCGTGCGCGGAGGCCAGCTCCAGCGCGGCCGTGAAAGCCGGCGCGGTCGGGGTCTGGCCCCACGGCTTCACCTGGTCGAGCTTGGCGATCGCGCCGCGCGCCATCTGGCTCACGTCCTGGATCGGTAGGGAGGCGTCACGGTAGCGGGCCGCGCTGCAAGAGAGCACTTCATCGCTGGAGAGCGGGAACAGCGACAAGCCGAACTGCATGCCCTGCGGCGCGCGGGCCAAGAAGTCTTGAAATGCAGACTTGGTGGCGTACCACTTGGAAATACCGCTCTCGGTCGCGTCGTTCATCGAGCTCGAGCCGTCCAGCACCGCGAAGAGATCCACCGGCAACGGCTTGGCTTCGACCTCGGTCCCGACGCACGCCTCGGCCTCGGTGTGGGGGACGTCGAGCCCATCGGCGGGTTGCTCCGGGGCCGCTTCCGCAGAAGGTGGAGCGTGGTCCGCGCCTTGACTACACGCCGCCACGAGCAGCAGCGCCGAGCAACCTACGTGCATCCACCCAGGCGACGCGAAAGTGTCCGAAGAGCGCAGCACATGCGATCAACGGACACTCCCGAGAGTGAATGTAGACCCCGCCCAACGAGCGAGGCTCGATTTAGACGCAGCGTGGCTACAATTACGGGAAGATCTCGCGCTCTTCGTACACCTTCTTCAGGCGTTCGAGTGCGACACCGTAGCAGGCAATGCGATAGTCACACTTGTGCAGCTCCGCGAACTGCTGCATCCGGTCGTAGGCGTCTACCATCGCCCGCTCGAGCTTTTCGTCGACCTCTTCCAGAGGCCAGCTCTCGCTGCGCTTGTTCTGCACCCACTCGTAGTAGCTCACGGTCACGCCGCCAGCGTTCGCCAGCACGTCCGGCAATACCGGGATGTTCCGGTGCTTCAGCACCGCTTCGCCCTCCGGTGAGCAGGGACCGTTCGCCCCTTCCGCGACCAGCTGCACTTGCAGCGCTTCCGCTTCCCCCGGGCCGATTTGGTTCTCCAGCGCGGCGGGGATGAAGATGTCCGCAGCAGCGCCGAAGAACTGCTCGCGGGTGATCTGGGTGCCGTTCGCGTAGCCGGCGATGGAGCCGCTCTTGGCCACGTACTGCTGCAGGCGATGCGCGTTGAACCCCTCAGGGTTATGCAGGTAGCCGGTGTGGTCACCGACCGCGACGAGCGAGACGCCGAGGTGGCTAAGTAAGACGGCGGCGTTGCCGCCCACGTTGCCGAAGCCCTGGACCATGAGCTTCTTGCCCTTGAGGTCGAAACGGTTGCGCTTCGCCCACTGGATGACGCAGTGCACGAGGCCTTGGCCCGTCGCTTTCTCGCGCCCCAACGTGCCGCCGCTGGCGACCGGCTTGCCGGTGACGACTCCCTGCACGTCCTGCTTGCTCACGAGGCCGACCGTGTTCATGTACGTGTCGAGGGCCCACGCCATCGTCTGCGCGTTGGTGCCCACGTCCGGCGCGGGGATGTCGTAGTCCGGCCCGATGTTGTTGCCGAGCGAGTGGAAGAAGCGCCGCGTGATGCGGCTGAGCTCTTTGCGCGAGACGTCGCGAGGGTTGAACTTGATGCCGCCCTTGGCCCCGCCGTACGGGAGCCCCATGAGCGCGCACTTCCACGTCATCATCGCGGCGAGCGCCTTGAAGTCGTCGAGCCCCGCGCTCTCGTGGTAGCGCATGCCGCCTTTGTACGGCCCCAAAATGTTGGAGTGCTGGATGCGGTAGCCCTTGAAGACGCGGTACTCGCCGTTGTCCATCAACACGGGGAAGTTGACGATGATCTCGTTTTTGGGCTGAGCCAAGATCGCGCGCACGTGCGCGGGCAGGTCGACCAGCTTGGCGGCTTGGTCGAGGTAGCCCTGAATGACCTTGAAAAACTCGTACTTTTCCGCGTTCGGAAGCTTGCTGGGACGAGATTCGCTCGGAGGCACGGACTGCATGCTTCCATCATCCCAGGTAGGAAGCCGGTCGGCAAAAGGTAACGCGGCACGAGGGACCACTCCCACGTACATTGTGGCTATTTTCGCGGCATCGTCAGTCGTCGCCGCGTCCGCCCCTCGCGCGGGCGCGCGCCTCACGCGTCAGCGTCCGCCGCCGCCCGGGTTCAACCCGCGATCCGTCAGCGCGAGCCGCCTTCTGAACTGCGGACGGAGCCGGTAGAGCTGGGCGGGGCGGTGGGCCTTGCCGGCAAGCAGCTGTCCTTCGAGCGGCTCCAGCAGCCCGAGCTCCTCCATCTTGCGGCGAAAGCTCACTTTGTTGATCGGCTCACCCAGCACGACCTCGTACACTGCCTGGAGCTGCGGCAAAGTGAACGTCTCGCCGCACAGGTAGACCGGCAGCGAGGAATAGCTGCTCTTGCTCTGCACGCGCGCGAGCGCCGCGGCCAGGATTTGCCCGTGGTCGAAGGGCAACCCGCGCGCTTCGCTCGCGCCGCGCAGCACGACTCGGCCGCAGCCGGAGCCCGCGACCACCTCTGGCGGCACGAGCGCGTAGTAGGCCACGGCCAACGACCAGCCGCGCGGATCCCGCCCGGGTCCCGAGAAAGTGGCGAGCTGTTCCAAGTAGGGGCTGACGATGCCGGCCTTGGTACGGAGGATGCGTACCGCCGCCGCTTGCGTGTCCTGGTCTTCTTCGGGGTGAATGAACCCGCCTGGAAGCGCCAAGGCGCCCGCGAACGGCTCGTGCTCGCGCTCCAGTAGCGCGACCGCGAGCGCGCCCTGGTGCACGGTCAGAAGGGCGACGTCCACGGAGCAGATCACGCCCTCAGCTTAGTATCACTTTCATCCAAAGCTCTGAACAGGTGCTCAGAATAAACAAATTTTGTTCTCTTGCTTAGTTGCACAATGTAACTAAGCGCCTAAGCTAAGCTCATGACGACGCCGCTAACCCACCTTTTGGTGATCGACCCGCAGAACGACTTTTGCGATCTGCCCGAGTCTTACCGGCCGGAGCTGCCGCAAGGCGGCCGCGCTACGCCTTCCCTGCCGGTCCCGGGCGCACATCGAGACCTCTTGCGAGTGGCGGAGCTGGTCGAGTCTGCCGGAGCCGCGCTCTC
>JAQSWN010000124.1 GCA_029266615.1 Polyangiaceae bacterium | reverse complement strand
CGACGCTGAACGCGAGCCCGTTCATCGCGACGGAGACGGCGATTCCGACGACGTCGTGCGACTGCTCGGAGCTCTGAGTCGGTTCGCGGGCGGCGCTGCTATTGAGTTTGCACTTCGAAGTGTTTGACCCAAGTCGTGCCGGTGCCGCCCGTCACCTCGTTGCCGAATTCCACGGTGGAGATGTAGTGCTTGGGGTCCACCAAGCCTTGGTCCACGAGCACGCGCATGAAGGCCGGGATATCGATGGTCCCGGATAACATGGGCTTTGCCCACTTGAAGGAGATGAGCCGCCAGCTCGCTTCGGAGGCGCCGCTGCCGTTCGCGCCGTCTTGCACCCAAAGCTCGTACGTTTCGCCGCCCACGACCGGGCTCGCCACCAACGCGCCCCCCGGCTGCGCGATGCCGCCGTAGTCCACCCAAAACATGACCTCGGCGGTGATGGACTTGGGGGAAGCCTCGCCGTTCTTCACGCTACGGTTCGTCAGCCAGACCTCGGGCGCGAGATTGTAACTCCCAGTGACTTGGCTCTCCACGTCGTAAATCAGCGTGAGCTTGGCGTAGTCCCCGACGCGCGTAGGCAGGGCTTCATGGGTGGTCTTTCCGCCCGTCCACGGCTTCCACCCGAAGATGATCTCGGGGTACGAAAACACGGTTGAGTCGGTGCCGGGGAAGTTCCAGGTCCAGCCGCGTTGTTGTTTGCCGTTCACTTCGCGCTTCAGCAAGCATTGCTCGAAGGGACCTTGCGCTTTGCCGGAGCCCCACTGATTGTTTTCGTAGCGGTACGGGCCGTCCGCCACCGCGTAGCCATTGTTGCATTGGCTGCTCACGCCTTGCTGGTACTTGCCGGGCGCGTTGTGCGCGTCACGCCGTAAACGACACCCGCCCAGCGTGAGCCCGCCCAAGGAGAGAGAAGCCAGGCTGAGCACGAGCAACGCGGAAGACGCGCGAGGGATGAGCACGCGCGGACCGTACTACCAGGTGAGGCCCGGCTCCTCGCACGAATTGGTCGCTTATCAGCACGAACTGCTCGCGGGGCGGGGAATCGCCGACCTCGCAGGTGCCGAACGGGCACAATGGCGCCGAATCGACGCGGGGCCACAGTTTGGCCCGGCGTCGATTCGGCGGTCGGGAGGCGGAAGGCATCACTGGCATCAGCCTTGCTAGCGACGCTCGTGGATGCAAAATCTATCCGGCGTCGAAGGCAGCATTCGGGCGCACTCAGGTGGAATCGAATGGCTTGCGCGCGCCGGCTACGCAACGCGCGGGTTTCTCTACGTCATCATCGGCCTCCTCGCCGGGCTGACCGCCCTGGGTCGTGGAGGGCAGACGACAGACAGTAAAGGGGCTCTCATCAAGCTCTATCAACAGCCGTTTGGGCAAGCACTGCTGGTCCTCGCCGCGTTGGGCTTGTTCGGCTTCGCCGCGTTTCGCGCGTACCACGCGGTGCTCGACCCTGAGCACGGGGAGCGGGGCGGCGCGGGAGTGGCAAAGCGCATCGGGTGGGCCCTGGCTGCACTCCTCCATGTCAGTCTCGGGATCTTTGCGGTGAGCGTGCTCCAAGGAACGAGCGGCGGAGGAACCGACGTTCGCTCCGGAACTGCTGAGCTGCTCGCCTGGGCGCCGCCGCTCGGGCGGTGCTTGGTGGCGGCAGCGGGCCTTGGGGTGGTCGCCTTTGCGTTTCAGCAGTTAGCGTGCAGTTGGCGAGCGAAGCTTGACGACCAGCTCGACCTGAGCGCGCTGTCGCAGCGAGCCCGCACGCTCGCTATTCGCACCAGCCGGGTGGGAATCGCCGCGCGAGCGCTGGTCTTCCTCATCGCGGGCGGCTTCCTCGTCGTCGCCGCTGTCACTGCGAACCCCAACGATGCCAAAGGTTTCGGCGACTCGCTCGCGACGTTGCGCGACACGCCGGTTGGCGCGCCGCTCCTGGGCGCCGTCGCTGTGGGCCTGCTGGCGTTCGCCGTCTACCAGCTCATTGAAGCACGCTACCGACGCATCGCCCACTAGCACGCCAGATGCGCTGCCAGCTGAGCACTCGGAACGGCGCGCGGCGCGACGGGGGAATCTGCCTGCAGGGGCCGCAACTGCGGGGGCGAGGGCCACGAACCGAGCGCGGGCTTCGGTAATCGTCTTGCCCGCGCCTGCCGAGCGGGCACAATGCGGCCATGAACGTCGCTCTCGAGCTCCTCCTCTCGCGCCGCAGCGCCACCACCCTGGAGTCCCCGGGACCCACGCAGGAGGAGCTGGGCCTGCTGCTCGCCGCCGCAGGCTCGGTGCCGGATCATGGGCAGCTACGCCCGTTTCGCTTCGTCGTGGTTTCGGGCGAGGGAAGGGGCGCCTTCGGACGCGCGCTCGCGGCTTCCGCGCAGGACCTGAACCCGAGCCTCGCAGAGTCCAAGCTGGAAGGCATTAGCAGCAAGGCGTTTCGCTCCCCGACCAGCATCTTGGTCATCGCCTCGCCCAAGGCGGGCAAAATCGAGAAATGGGAGCAGCTGGCGACGGCGGCGTGCGCGGGTTACTCCGTTGTGCTCGCGGCGCACGCGCTCGGCATCGGCGCGGTGTGGAAAAGCGTGCCTTTCACGCGCGGTAGGGGCCTCATCGAGCTGTTGGAGCTCAATCCGAGCGAGGAGCTGCTCGGTTGGATTCACCTCGGCACATCCACGCAAGACCCTTCCGTGCGCGCACCCTTCGACGTCGCGGCGCTGACGACCGTCATCGACGGCGACGCTCCGCGGCCGTTCCGAGGTTGAGGCTGCTGAGCGATGTTGCGTATTGAGGGTCCCGAGCCGCGCGTGGAGCAGGGGCGAGAGTTCAAAAAAGACGGGGTGTTTGAGACTCGGGACGATGTCGTGGTTCGGATTAAATTTGCTGAATGACTACCGGGTCTCGATCGCACATCACGCGTTAGTCGCAGCGATGACAATCCAAGGTTCGCTTCGGGCGATGATCACGATGCGCTGAGTTGATTACTTCTGCGACGGCGGGCCAAGGCTGCAAAGGTGCCTCTTTTTTCGAAGCGAGCGTTCTTCGCGATGACGGAGAGCCAGAGCGGTGCGCGCGAGTGAGTAGCGGTCGCTACCATCGTTCACTCTGTGATTCGACTTCCTTGCGTTCGGGATTCGTGACGTCTCCGGTGCCCACCCAGCACCTGTCATCAATCTTGTGAGCGACGGAGGCGAAAGCCGGAGCCGAGCGGTGCTGGCTTGGCTCGGCATTGAGCTCGCGATGGAAGCTTCAAACGGCCCAAGTGCGTTCCCACCGCGCAAGCGCGCTACAACGGGCGAGGCAAGCCCATCACTCGCCACTCCCCTCGGACTACCTTCCGATGCCTCGATACGCTTCTGAGCCGGGTTTGAACTCAAGCGTCAGCTACTGGCTGACGCGTAAACTCCAGCGCATCGGCGGAGATGAAGAAATTGACTTGCCATGTCTCGGCGCTGTACGGTTCGCTGGTGGTGGGGGGCGAGATAGCCTCTCCCGGAAGGACTGTAATCGCATGAGAGGCGTTGCTCTATTAGGGATGCTCGCAGGGGTTGCCACGATCACTGGTCTGGCGTTTGCCGCAACCAGCAGGTCAGACAACATGGTGGCAGGCGAGTACCTGTTTCCGGGTCAGCGAGTGGTGGCTGCTGGTTGTTATTATCACCTTGACATGCAAAGTGATGGCAATCTGGTCACGTACGGCAATTCGTCGGCCAGGTGGTCCACCTCCACGAATGGGAGGGCGGGATATGCAGTCTTTCAAACCGACGGCAACTTCGTCCTTCGCAACTGGAACGACGCCCCCATTTGGAACACTGCCACGGTTCCGCATTCAGGGGCGCGTCTGGTTCAACAATCGGATGGCAACCTCGTCGTTTACGACGGGACGGCTGCACTCTGGGCGTCAGGCGTGTCCGGTGAAAGCATCGGGCAGAGTCCGTGTTTTCGCACTACCTCCAAAACGGTGGTGCAGACCAACATAGATCGCCCTGGCGGTGATTACCGTGATCAAATTCCACAAACTACGGCCGGTGTCATCACCGCGCGCGCTAGCTATTGCGGCTTCTACTGCGCAACTGACAGCCTTTGCAAGGCTTACACCTACGTCCCGCCGGGCGTCAGGGACGGGAATCCGCACTGCTTGCTCAAGTCTTCTGTTCCGGCTGCCGTTTCGCGCAGCGGCTTCGTATCCGGCCGAATCGTAAAGTTCTGAACTGCTGAACTGGCCGCAATGAGAACACGGCTCCCGAGCACCAAGGCGTTGCTTCGCTCGCTTCTTCACTGGCGTTGGGGACCCACAGTTGGTCTGCTCGGGGCTTCTCTCATTTCGGTTTCCGCGTTGATGCAGCTTGCTCCGAGGCAGCTCAATGCTCGCCTGGTGACGAACGGTGATGTGAAATCGGCCCCGACCTTCGCGTCCAGTAATGGCGCGGAGATTGGGGCCGGGAGCGCTCCCAAGCCGGCAGTCAGCACGGCGTTTCTATACGAGGCCGCACGGGCGCCGGCGCACGCGCCAGCGCCTGCCCACCGCCGCGGCTTCTCGCCACCCCTCCCACGTCCGGATGACCCCCCTGCTCCCGCAGCGGAACTACCCGCAGTCCCACCGGGTGCGCCGCCTGGTTTGATTCTCTACGCTGGCCAACCCTTGGCACCCGTCGCGGGCCCTGCTCCGCTCGACCTCGCGGCAGCAGAGGAAGTGCCGATGGCCGACTCGCTCTCCCCCATTCCTTGACGGTCGCTGGCGAAGTCGCGAGCTTGAAGGCCAACGAGCGGGAAGGTTTCAAGAGGGACGTGCTTGCGTGTCACTGCGAGGAGGCAACGTTTTCCCCCTGCTGCGCGTGACGCGCCGAGCGGCGCCGACGGCGGGATGCCCATCTCTTCGCGACGTCGACGACGCGAGCCCCGTCGCTCGCACCTCCTCAACCAACTTCTCCCGCTGCTCAGCCGTGTACTTGTTTCGCATGCCCCCCTTTCGATGAGCCGTCAGCCGACGCGAGATGGGCTCGGTGCACCGGTTACCTTCGATCGCAAGCCGCGCGTGCAAGGCGCCCGCTCGGATTGGGTAGCGATTGAGCATACGCCATGAAAATGAAGGAGACACTGACACACAGCTGTCAGCGTATGTCTCTCGTTCGTCGTTTGCGCCTGTCGCTCCTGAGCACCGTTTCCTATGAGTGGGCGACGAAAGGGACGTGACTCAATGAATACGATCGAGCTCGGGCAGAAATACGTGGCGCTGTGCAAAGAGGGCAAATTCGAACAGTGCCTTCAGGAGCTGTTCTCGGACAAGGCGGTCAGCGTCGAGGCATGGGCGCCGCCGGGCGCCGAGCGCATCAAGAGCGGCTTGCCGGCCCTCCACGAAAAGAGCCGCGAGTGGGCTCGCGACAACGAGGTGCACCACGCCGAGGTCGTCGGACCGTTCCCGAACGACGAACGTTTTGCGGTCATCTTCCGCTTCGAAGTCACGCACAAGCCGAGCGGTCGCCGTAACGCGATGGAAGAAGTCGGGCTCTTCACCGTAGAGAACGGCAAGATCACGCGCGAAGAGTTCTTCTATAACGCCGGGTAAATCCGTCCGAGCCCGCCGAGGATAGGGGCCCTCGAACGCTACCCCGGCGGCAGGCTCGAGAAGCGAAAGTCCGCGAAATCAGCATGCGTCTCGGGCTGGAAGCCCGGCGCCGCAACCGCGAATAATCCAATCTTCGCTCCGACCCAGACGCCGGCGCTCGCCTGGAACACGTTCGGAATCGCCTGCCATGTTTCCGGCGAGCTCGCGTCCGCGTAGCGGAGCTCGCAGCTCCACCGTCACGTACGTCAACGCCCAGGCGCAGCCCTCCCTCCGGGACATGCGCCTCGTAGGCGTGCGTTGTTGATGCTGAGGGTCAAAAGTTGCTGCCCAAGGCTCCGCTGCACGGCGAGCGCAGCGTGCGATTTGCCCATGACCACGAGCCCGGCTCGTTCGCCGTGCCCGGCGAGCTCGACCGTGGTCGTCACCGTGAAAGCGCGGGCCGGGAGCTTCTGTAGCAACAGATTCGGCGTGTCGGCGAGGTCCCCGTTCAGGACCGGCCGCGCAAACAGCCGCAGGGGACGGGGGCGAGCCCCGAGCGAGAACCAGTGGGGCTCGTGGTTGGCGTGCCATTGCCATTGCCGCCCGAGCTCCGGGCTCTCGAAGTCATCGCTCGATAAATCACAGGCATTCGTGGGCCAACGCCGGCCCCGCGAACGGCGCAACCGCCGCTCGCCGTTGTCGCTCAAGCCGCAGCGGCGAGAAGGAAAGCGATGCTGGTGCCGAGGGTGAGCACCGGTAGGGCCCACGACACGAACGAGAACAGCTGCGCCTCCACGTAGCGGCCGAACAAGCGTCGCGGCAAGCCGAAGCGGTAAAAGAAGATGACGACGATGAGAGAGATGGCCAAGGTCGCGTAGTTGAGCGCGAACAGACGCGTGACCGTGTTGTCGTTGCCCGCGATCACCCCGTACGACGAATAGATCGCGAAGCTTAGCGCGATGACGGAGAACAGGCCGCCGACGCTGATGTTGGCGAGCTCGAAGGCTTCGATCTCGAAGCCGTCCTCGTTCGACTTGTTCATCCAGATCGCGAGCAGCGGAATGAGCAGAGACGCGATGAGCGGAATGAAGATGGGGGCGACGCCCGTCTCCGCCTTGCGGTCGACGAACAGGGATGCGGTCATTTGCGAGTAGCGGTCGCCATTCCAGCCGGCGATCGTCGAGCCCCGTAGGTCCACGAGCCCCAAGTGCCAGCCGGGCAGCTCGGCGTCGCGAGCCACGCGGCTGAACTCGACTTCTTCTTTGTCGAAGTCGAGGATGACCGCGTCGGTCGTGTCTTCCAGCACGTTGATCACGAGGTTGATGCGCTGACGATCGAAGGGAAAACGCTGCGGATCGACGTGCACGGTGTATTTGCCGGTGCGGCGCTCCAAGCTCTCCACCGTGCCGTCCGGGAAGACGCGAATGCGCCGGCCTACCTTGTCACCGACCTCGAAGCGGTTCGCGAACTCCAGCTGCGGCTTCCAGTGTTGCTCAAGGAATTCCTCGGCGTGGCTGGCACGCTGCTCTTTGTAGCCACGCAGCGCTTCCTCTTTGGGATAGGCGAGGCGCGAGTCGCGCCAGCGCGTGCGCAGGTCCACCGTGCACTCCACCTCGCCCTTGGTGTCGTCGAAGCTCTTCACTTCCAGGAAGAACACGGCGGCTCGCACCACCACCGGCAAGCCGCCGCCTAGAGGAATCGAAAGCAGATCTGCGGCGGGCGGCGCGGCGCTCGGCGCCACGTTGGTCGGGTGAGGTTCAGTGAACGGCGGCGCATCCGACGGTGAGGCTACGGCCGCCGCCGCGTTCGCGCTGGGGACTGCTTGAAGCGAAGGCGCCGAAGCGGGGGCCCCTTTCGCCGCCTGCCCACGGCTTTGCTGCGGGAACGCAACCAGGGCGGCTCCGCACAGCAGCAGGCCGAGCAGAACCAGCCCGAGCCCGCGGGAACGCGGACGACGGATGCGCGGTCGGGCCGGCCTCATTCGCCCCTCTGCGAGCGAAGCTTCTCGTAGTTGCCGGCCAGGTCACGCAGCTCCCCGCAGTACGAGTCCCCCGGATCCGCGGCTTGGCTCGCGTCCCCGTCCGCGAGGGCCTTGAAGCGCTCGTTCAGGGTGCCGAGCGGCGCGAGCAGCACGCCTCGGACGACGACCAGTGTGAAGCCAGCGAGTAGCACGATCGCAAACAGCGCCGCCAGCCCCTGCCAGACGCGGCTCCGACCTTGGAGCGCGCGCGTGTCCGAGAAGTCCATCGACAGCGCGTACACGCCAATCTGCTTGTTCGCGTAATTGTACATGGGCACGAGCTGCACGCCCCAGGGGCTGCCCGCGACCTTGCGCTCGTAACTGACGGGCTCCGTGACTTGCACGTCAGCGTCGGTCACGAGCGCCTTCATCAGGTCCGGGTGCGTGGCGTGGTAGCGGATGTACTTGCCGACGCGGTTCTGAGGAGACAGGTGCTCAGCGGGCAGATCTTTGGCGATGTCGCGCAGCATGCGCTCGTCGATGAAGGCCGCGACCTCCAGCCGGTAGGCGGTCTTGATTCGCTCCAGCATCGGCGCGAAATCCAGCCCCATTTCGAAGCTGCCCATGTGCTCGTTCTTGTCGTTCGTCACGGGCACGATGCCCGCGATGACGGGTCCGGCCAGCGTGATGGCCGCGCCTTTGCGCAGCGCCTTCTCGCGGTGCACCTCGGACAGCATGGGCCGGTAAGACGTTTGGTCGTCGCCGAACTTGCCGGGGTTGTGGAGCCGTAGGAACGACACGCCCGGCGGCACGTGGAACTGGGCTTGATCCAGCCCGTACTTCTCGGCCTGCTCCTTGAACATGTCCTTGCATTCGGCCTGCAAGCGGTCGCGATCGCGCGCTTGGAACGCAGCGCGCACCGACGGCATGGAGCTCACGAGCTCGGCGCGCACCAGCGCGCGCTCCTCCGCCGAGCGCAGGCTGTTCGTCAGCACGTTCTTCATGAGCCGGAAGCTGTCCGACTCCGCGTTGGCCAACATGCCCGACGTGAGCAGCATGGCGATACCGGTGATGGCCACCACCGCGAAGGAGAAGGCGGCGATGAGCAGGGCGGGAGCACTCTTACGGAAAGTCACAGCGCTAACATCACGGATCGCTCCGCCGCGAGTCAACTTGCTACGATATGCGTAAAAGCAGCGGCGAGTGGCGCGTATTGATACACTTCGCCGGTCTCGGTTCGCGGTTGCCCTCAATCAACGCTGACTAAAGCGCGCGGCGAGAAAGTCGATGAAGAGGCGTACGCGCTCGGAGACCTGGTGATGACGCGGATAAACGGCGAAGAACGACTGCGGCTCCGCGCTCCATTGCGGCAGCAACGACTCGAGCTGGTGCGCGGCCAGAGCGCCCCGCACGGTGACCTCGGGCAAGAGCGCGATGCCGGCGCCGGCTCGGGCCGCCTCGGCGAGCGCGAGGCTGCTGTTCACGCTGAGCGGTCCTCGAATGTCCACCCGAACGCGGCGTGACTTCCGCGTGAGAGTCCAGCGCGCGGGCGACTTCGAGAGGCTGTAAACGAGGCAACGGTGCTGCGTGAGGTCCCCCGGCGCGCGTGGCTGACCGTGCTGCTGCAAGTAGGCGGGTGAGGCGCAGAGCACGCGGTCGATGGCGCCCAAGCGGCGAGCGACGAGGCTGGAGTCCGCAAGCTTGCCGCCGCGCAGGGCGACGTCGAAGCCTTCGCCGATCAGGTCCACGTAGCGGTCGTTCATCTCGAGCTCTACCTGGAGCTCGGGGTAGGCCACCAGGAACGCGCCCACGGCGGGGGCGATTTGCGCGATGCCGAGCGACATGGGCGCGGCGACCCGCAGGGTGCCGCGGGGGGTGCGACCGTGATCTTTGGTCTCGGCGTCGAGCGCGCGCAGCTCGTCGAGTATGGCGCAAGCCCGACGAAAGTAAGCTTCCCCCGCTTCCGTCATGCGGACGCTACGCGTGGTGCGCTCGAGCAGGCGGGCGCCGAGCTCCTCCTCCAGCTCGCGCACGTTCTTGCTCACGGCCGCGTTCGACAGACGGAGCTTGCGCGCGGCGCCGCTGAAGCTCCGCAGCTCACCAACGGCTCGGTACACGTTCAGGGCGGTGAGCTTGTCCATGGCGCTGCCAGATTATTCACTGTCAGTAAAAAGTGAAGTAGGCAGAGCCCCGTTTTTCGGCGAGGAGCCGCGGCTTACGTTCGGGGCATGAACAAGAAACACCTGTACCAAGTCCTCGGTTTTCTCGCGCTCGGCCTCACTGTCGGCATCGCCAGCCAAAGCTCGGCGGCAAAGCCGACCGTCGGAGTCAGCCCTTGGGGGCCGACCGACCAGGTGGGGCGGCTCAACTTGATGACGGCAGAGTCGCGCGCGGCCGTGCTCGCGCGGGTCGACGGCAGGAAGGTCTACGACCTTTCCGTCGAGTACTTTGTCGGTATGCCCAGCTGGCAAGCCGCCGGAGACCCGCCCTATCAGATGTGGATGACTCACACGCCGCACGGCGACCACGTCTCCGACTCGATGAAGGTAGGCAAAGAGATGAGCGCGCACGTGGCCTACAGCGGGGCCGCGATCTCGATGTACACGCACACGGGCACGCACATCGACGCGCTGAATCACTTCGGTCTCGAGGGCAAGATCTACAATGGCTTCAGCGCGGCCGAGCACCTCGGTGACCGTGGCTGGAAGGTCACGGGGGCAGAGAAGCTCCCTCCCATCGTCGCGCGCGGCGTCCTCATCGATCTCCCGCGCGCGAAGGGAGTCGAGATGCTGCCCGACGGCTATCGGGTCACCAAACAGGATTTGCAGGCCGCGCTCGTGAAGCAGAAAACGCTACTAAGCCGGGGGGACGTCGTGCTCGTCCGCACCGGTCGGATGAGACTTTACGAGAACGCGCACGCCTACATGAAGAACCCACCTGGGCTGGGGATCGAGGCGGCGCGCTTCTTGGTGGAGGAGGGCGGCGCGATGGTCGTTGGGGCGGACAACCTCAGCTTCGAAGCTTTTCCGTCCGAGGTACAAGGCAACTACGTGCCAGTGCACACCTACCTGCTTGCTCAGCAGGGCGTGCCAATTCTCGAGCTCGTTCAGCTGGAGCAGCTCGCCAAAGATGCCGTCTACGAGTTTGCCTTCTTGGGGGGCTCGCTCAAGCTACGCGGCGCTGACGCCGCGCCGATCCGTCCCATCGCGATCCCGCTCAAGTGATGCCAATCAGAGACTGCTACTGGCAGATCTTACCCTCGCCGCCACCGCCGCTACACGCGCTTACCTCCGGCAGATCGAAGTCGAGCTCCTCTGCGAGCTCCGAGACGAGCTGGTATCCGGCATGCCCAGGGATGTGCGAGCCGATACCGTCGTTGATCGGGCCGCAAAGCAGATCGGCGCCGAGATTGCTTGGCTCGACGTATTCCTCTCCGTAGAACAGTACGAGCGTCGCCATGGTCAGGTTCTTCACCTCCCATTGCCCCACCGCGACCCAGCCGCCGCCGCCCATGTGAGCAACGCGCCCGGTTCCAGTGGGGCGAGCAGCCGGTAACTGCTGCCAAAGGGTTGTACGAGCACTGACCACTGCAAGGCTTGCTCCGGCGTGAGTCCTGGTTGAGTTCGAGCCTCCAGCGGCGTCATGAGCCGCAGCGGCACGCCCTGCAAGGCCTCGAGGGTACTTTCGCCGGCTAGCAAAGCCGCCTCATGGATGGCCAGGGCAGCCGTCGCTCGCAAGGTGCGCTCGAAGGCGTCGGTCGCGTCTTCAGCGGCGGTCGCCCACCGCGATAGCGAGAAGAGATCGAGCGAGCTGGTCGATGGCCCCCCGTCGTGAAACTTTTGCAGAAGGACCGCGACGCGGGGGCCCGTCTCGAAAGTCAGCGCTTCCTCTGAAGCGGCATTCGGCAGGGGGGAGTGGGCTAGCGCGAAGGGGCCGGGCATCGCGCTACCACCTTGCTGCAGTGCCGCCAGCACGCCCGCGTCGTCTTTGACTTCGACCGCGTCCCAGAGAGGCTCCAACGAGAGTTTGTCGGTGAGAACGTCGTCCACCACCTGAGCCGCAGTCGGTGCAGCGCCTTCGATGCTGAATAAAATCCGACCGTAGAGGGCGCTTCGCACGTCCTCCAGCATTGCCGGAGTGATGATGGGGAAGGTACTCGAGCTGCCCTCCGCGAGCCCGGCAACGACGCGGGTCACGTCGCGGCCGTTGACCTCCACCGTCAAGTACAGGCTAGAAAGGGCGCGGGGCACGGCCGGTACCTCGGGAACGTCATAGCTCACGACGCGCGAGAGACCATTGCAGCTGACTGTCACCTCGTGCGCGCCTGCGGCGTCATTAGGCGAAGAGTAAGTGATGATGTAGCTCTCCTGGTCACGGCGAGCGATCTCGGATAGGGCCGCGGCTACCACCTGGGCTTGCGAGGCGACCAGTGCGGTCGAGCCGCCGGATAGGTCCGCAAGTCGCTGAAGCATGGGCTGCGGAGCGCCCGTCACGTTCAGCGCTAGGACCGGCGCGCCGTGGGCGACGCCGGCCACATAGCGCGGCGATTCTGCGTCCGTCGCGTCGCCATCAGTGACCATGACGAGCACGGTCGGCTCGAGCCGTTGAGCCTCCGCGACCGCCTGCCAGATTTCCGAGCTGCCCGCGGCGTCGGCCACGAGCGCCACTTGCTGCGTTGCCTCTGCCAGTGATGACGCCCACGCGGTGCTGACCGGTTCATACCCGAAGTGAATGGTTCCAACCTGCAGCTTCGCGTCTGGATGTGCGGTGTAGAGCTCAGTGACTATCTGCTGCCCAATCTCGACTGCGCCCGCGTTCCTGAGTCCTGCCGGTATGCTGGTCGAATTGTCGAACAGTAGGATCACACGCGGAGGCGGCGCCTCGACGCGGGTCAAGCTGAAGGAGACCGGCGAGCCGTCCTCCGTCACCGAGAAGGCCGCGCTCCCGAGGCGCCCTACGGGGGCGCCATCCGCGTCAAGGGCTGTTACGCGCAACTCGACGCGGGGATAGCCGCCACCGTCGACTTCCGCGGACAATTGCGCCACCCTCGCGACCGCTTCGGGGTCGGTTGTCAAAGGCGGAAGTGGGGCCCCGTTGAGTGCCGCGACGCCGCTCTCATCGATTGAGTAAACGTCACCTCCGAACGTGACCACGTCCCCCGCGAAGCTCAGAGACGCGCGTTCTTCTTCCGATAACTCGGGGGCGATCACGGTGATTGACGGCAGTACTGCCTCAACGTCACGACGTCGGAGGCTGAGAACGCGCGTGATGTCCGCGGGCGGAGTGAAGCTGAGCTGGAGGCGGCGACCCACGACGTCCTCGACCGCGTAATCGGCCTCCAAGAGCGGGAAACGTTCGCGTGGTGAATCGCTGCGCGACGCCTCGAGCCGCACGATGAATCGACCCGGGTCTCGGGGCGCCGTGCTCGAGGCCGTGGGAGTCGAGGCGCTCAAGGATTCTCCGAACTTGGCGTGAGGTGCGATCACGTTCGCGTAGCGCGGCGCTTGGTCCACCTGCACCTCGACCAACGGGAAGTCGGTGAGCGTGAAGTCGAAGGGGGCCTGGTGATCGGCTGGCAAATACTCCAGCAGCGACTCGAACAATGACTCGGCCTCACTGCCGTCTTCGTCGATGAGCGAACGAGGAGTAGGCGTCACCGCGCCCCAAGCCTCACGCCACCGCTCCAGCTCTTCCGGGGTGGTCGGTGGCTCGAATGTTCGCTCCACTTGGCGTAGCAGCACCTGCTCTCCGGTCAGTTGTTCCGGACTCGCCTTGCCTCGCATCACGCGCGCTTCGAACCCCGCTTCTCGATACATCTGCAGGAGCAGCTCGACCTTTTCGCGGGGGGTGCCGGCTCCCCCACGAAGCGTTGCTCGGGTGCCCCAACGTTGTGCCAACATCGCGTCATAGAAGCCGTCTGGTTGGGGTGGATACGTCAGGATCTCGTCGCGAACGAACTCGAACATCGCCTCGGGATCCTTGTCGGCTACCAGCCGTTCGGCGCGCGCGGTCAGGTGATCGGGGCTTTGCTGCACAGCCGCCCGAAGCTGTCGCCACGCTGCGAAGTGGTCGAGCCCTGCGTCTCCGCCGCCGTCCCCGCCTCCACCAAGCTCTCCGGCGTTCCCGCCGCTTGGCGTCTCCGCCTGCCCTCCCTCGCCGCCGCTACCGCGCGACGTGATGGGGTCGCTGTGGTCCGAGGAGCAGGCTGCTGCGAGCAAGGCGGCACCGAGCAGCGAGCTTGCCAGCCAACGGGTGGTCTTCGACATCTCTCCCTAGTAGGCGGCGTCGGCGGGGGCAGGGGCTCAACTAATGCGCGAATTTTGCTCGTTTTCTGTGACGCTGGCTGGCAATCAATCTGGACAGTTTTCGAGCAGATTCTGGCCGACCGCTCGTAGTACGGACGGAGCATGCCAGCTCGTGAACAGCTTTGGTCGTCTGCGCGGACCCGCGTGTTGGGCGCAGCCGCGCTCGGCGCGGCGCTCTTGGGCTTGATCAGCGTCTCCTGTAACTCGGAAGACGACGCGGATGGCGTGGACGCGAGCGGCGGAGCGGCCGGCGCCAGCGACCGCGGCGGTAGCAACGCCGGGGGCGAGCCGCTCGGCTCCGGCGGTGATGGCGGGCCGAGCGGCGGATCTCTAGGCAGCACTGGCGGAAGCGGCGGCACGGCCCCGGGTGAGCCCGCCGCTGACTATGAACCGGTGTACACGGCTTCCGGTTTGACTTTTCCCACCTCGATCGCGGTGGACAGCGAGTGGGTCTACGTGGGCTTCGGCTCGGGGATCTATTCTGCGCCCAAAGACGGCTCTGGCGAGCTCGAGCTACTGCAAGAAGGGCGGGTGGAGAGCGTCGCCGTCTTGGGGGACCTGCTTCTCTATACGGACCTCAGCGAGCTCATGAGCATGCCGCTGGGAGGAGGAGCTAGCACTCAGTTCACCCAAAGCACCTCTGGACGCGTGCCCGCGGACAAGATCGTGGTGGTCGGTGAAGACGCCTTCGCCGCCAGGACCTTCAGCCCGTGCGGAGCGACCTTCGTCGAAAGCGTCTACTCTCTACGCCCGGCCACCCACCGTGGAGCCCCGGTCGTATCGGCCGCTTGTTTGAAGGAATTCACCGCAGACGAGACTCACGTCTACTTTGGCGTTGGTAGCTACGGCTCCGTCGTAGGCTCCATCTCTCGAGTGCCGCATGCCGGTGGCGAGCCAGAGGTCATCGTCGAGGACGTGGACGTGATGTACGGCATGGCGATTCACGACGGCGAGATCTTCTTCGGCGCCGGCGATGGCGAGGGATTGATGGGCTCGCTTTATAAGGCGCCGATCACGGGCGGAGCGGCGGAGGCCGTGCAAACCCTAGGCATCGAGGGGGGCGCCTGGAGCTTCGACGGGCGCCTGGTCGTAAACCGTGGGTACGTGGTCTCCGAGTGGACCGGCAGCACCTTCGAGCAGCTCGCCTCGGCGCCGCCGATCGTGAAAGACGTCGCGGCCGACGGTAGCCACATCTACTTCGTCAGCGGGGCCTCTCCGCCCCTCGTCGGAAGAGCGCCGTTCTGAGGCGACGGCACCAGCCTATACCCAGTGGATGCCGTCGCGTTGCGATGACCCTCGTCACGGCGCGAAGACGGCACGGACTCGGCCGCGCGCGTCAGTATCCACAGGTTTGCCGCAACCTCTTGGATTCCGGCCTTGAGGTGGCGACGGTAGGTACCGAAAGACATGGCCGCGCACTCGGCGGCGAGCAATTGCGTGCCGCTGGGCTGGACGAAGGTGTGATGCAGCGCGCGATAGAACGGCTCCGTTTGCGCGTTGTTGGCCAACTGTTGGACTTGCGAGACCAGAATCTCGCGCAGCCTGACCGTGCGGCGCTCGAGCGCGAGCTCGCGAGAGAATAAGGTCGTATCGAGCAGCGGACTCGACAGCAATTGCTCCGTTTGGTGGAGGCGGCGTAAAGACTCGCGCACGTCCTGCACGAACTTGCGAGGGAGCGACGACGACGGGGGCGCCGCCTGACTCCTGAAAGTTGCGAGCGGGTGGAGGTGCATCGCGTCCGCAATGCGTCGCGCGGCGCCGACATGCACCCCGTGGTCCATTGCCAATTGCAAGAGGGGCGTCAGGCTTGCTCGAGTCGGAAGGGGCACCGGTAAGAACTGTTCGCCCCGCTCTATGGTCAGCGCGCGTTTCAGCCGTTGCTTGGCGCCGTTCAGGTCACCTTTTCGTTGTGCGATGGCTGCGTGCAGCAGCCCCGCCGACTGGCGCACAATCACGCAATTGCTAGGAATGCGAGGCACCACGCGTTCCATCAACGCGGTGGCCTCTTCCGTCGCGTCCAGCGCCAACAGGGCTTCACACAGACCGAGCCCATGCAAAGTCTCCGCTAGAGGGATCTCCATGCGCTGAGCGGTTAGGTAGGCCTGCTCCAGGAACTGCCGCGCGCGCTCGCGCTCTCCGCAACTCAACGCTTGCAGCCCGCTGACGAAGCGGTAATTGGCGAGCTGCAAGCGCCGCTCCGCGCCGGGGATGCGCTCCATCTTTTGGAGCACGTGAGTCAGCTGCGCCGCGTCACCTCGTGCCAGACAGCTGTAGCCCCACATGGTCAGCAGGGTGCTGGTTTCCCCCGTCAGCCCGTCGCGCTCCGCCTGCTCGAAGCCTGCCGCCGCAACCTGTTGTGCTCTGGAGAAATCTCCGGAAAACAATGAGTGAAACAGCTCGCTAAGTGCCAACCACAACCGCGCGTCCGGCGCCGGAGTCGCGCGCTTGGCGTGCGCGCGCCACTGTACGTTGACGGCATCGAGCTGCGCTAGGTTACCGTTGAAACCGAGGTAGAAGATCGCGAGCGCCAACTGCTCGGTGCTTGCGCAGGCGGGCCCCGTCAACGCTTGCTCGGCGCACTGTCGCACGGCAGGGTCGTCGGGCATCAGGTTGATGGCTGCGAAAGCGACGCCGCGGCACACGCTGAGCGCCAGTTGGTCGTCGTTGAACGCTTGGTGCTTCAAGGCTCGAAGAGCCAACTGGATCAGCTCATTTGCGCGCGCTGCGCCGCGCTCGTCAACGCTGTGGCTCGCTAGCAGCGTGCGCCAAGCCAGCCAGTAGCCGTTCGGACACTCCTCGGCGTCGAACGCTTCGAACGCCCTTTGCGCGAGCTTGCCCGCACTTTCTGGATTCGATACGAGCTGTAAGCACGCAGACCAGAGTGACAACCAGGGGCTAGCTTGGACGAGCTCGAGCGGAAGCTTTTCCAAGTAGGTAGCCAACGGGCAGGGTGGGTCTGCGGCGAGAAACCGCGGCGCTTCCTTGGCCAGCACGGCGGCGACGGCATCCAGCGCAGCTGCCTCGTGCAGGAGCGCGAGCCCCGCCTCCAGATCTCCGAGGGCCGCGAGCTGGTCTCCGATGCGCCGCTGCCATTCTGTGACGCGCGCAGGGCCCCACTGGCCGCGAGCGTAGCTCAGCAAAAACTGCCGGATATGCTGACTGTACTTCTGAACGCTTCCCTCGGCGTTCAGCTCGAGGGCAAACGGATGTTGGGCCTTCAGGCTCTGCAGCAGAAGCTCACCCTTGCGCCCGGGGTAAAGCATCTTTAGCCAAGCGGAACCTAGCTCCGGCAAAAATGCCGTCTCGAGCGCGAATTGCTGCAGCTCCGCGTGCGTTTGACGCCACAGCTCTTGCTCGAAGTAGGCGGCGACTTCCGAGGCGCCGAGCAATGAACAACGACTGTGCCGGCCGAGTCGCGCGCACTCCACGGACAGCACGATGCTAACGGCCCAGCCCTGCCCGTGCCGCAACAGCTCTTGCTCTTGCTGCTCGCTGAGCGTGACGCGCGAGCAAGCGGCACGTTGACGCGCGAGCTGCTGCGCCTCTTCGTGGGAGAGACGCAGGCTTTCCCAGCCAATCAGGGACAACCTGGACTCCGCGAGGAGACGCGCGCAAATCGCGGGCGGCCCGGACCGACTCAGTAATAGCAAGTTGCGGCGGGCGGAGCTGACGTGCGCTGCTGCGAGCACGACCTCGTACCAGGCTGCGCTCGCCTCCGAATACTCCGGGCAGCCATCCAAGACGAGCAAGCCATCCGGCCCGAGCCGCTGCCAAAATTCCTCGAAGAAACGCTGCGCGGAGGAGCGGTCTTCCCCCGGGGGCACGAGGCCGTCGACCGACTCACCTAGTTGGATCAGACCGAGCTTCAAGTGCGCGAACAGCAAGTCGGTGTCGGCATCCAGCTCGTCTACGTTGTACCAAATCGAGCGGCTCGTCTGCTGTCGCAAGTAGGTCGCGACCAACATGGACTTGCCGGAGCCCGCGGGTGCACCCACCCAAATCACGGGCCGGTCACGCGCACCGTCAAGATCCTTCAACAAGCGTGCCCGCACCACAGCCGCTTCCGTACTGGGCGGAACGAGTTTGCTCCTCACGGGAAAACTATAGCCCCGCAGCCTGACCTCAACGTAAGCATTTCCACGGTCGTGACTGAAACCTCGGCGCCGTCGCCGCGAGAGCCGCTCAGGCCTCGACCAGCGTTACGATGACGCTGCCTCGCTTCCTTTGGGTGTCGACGCGGGCGTGGGCTTCGGCGATGCGGTCGAAGGGAAAGACGCTATCGAGCACGGGGCGGTATGCGCCAATCTCCGCCAATTGCGCCAAGAGCTGCAGATCTTCGGCGCGTTCTGGCGTCACCCCGCACAGCACCCGGCGGCCCGAGCGTACCGGCCGGAGCATGGCTCCGAGCATCTGTCCCAAGCTAGCGACGACGAGCAGCAGGCGGCCGCTGTCCGCCAGCGCGGGAGCGCAGCGCGCAAATGAGCAATTGCCGACGGCGTCGATTACGACGTCGAAGCGCTCGCGTAGGGTCGCGAAATCTTGTCGGGTGTGATCGACGACGCGATCGGCTCCGAGCAGAGTCACCAGGTCCGCGTTGTTTCCGCTGCAGACAGCGGTGACGTGCGCGCCGAAGTACTTGCCGAGTTGCACCGCGGCGGAGCCGACCGCCCCCGACGCGCCGTTCACGAGCAACCGCTCGCCCGCGCGGAGCTTGGCTTTGTCCCGCAAGTAATAAAGCGCAGTGGTGCCGCCAAAGGCGAGGGCTGCGCCTGACTCGAAGCCCATGCCGCGCGGGAGGTGAGCGACCGCGCCGTTATCTCGGATCGCCGCATATTCGGCGTGACCGCCCAGGCTGGCGCCCAGCAACGCGAAGACTCGGTCGCCGACGGCAAAGCGGCTGTGCGCGCCGACCTCGACCACCTCGCCGGCCACCTCCGTGCCGAGCACGTGATTGCGTGGACCAAACATCCCGAAGCCGAGCCGCAACGGCAACCCAAAGCCCGCCGGCACATGGGCGCTTCGCAAGCGCGCGTCGCCTGAGCTCACCGTGGTCGCTCGCACCCGGATGACGACTCCGTCCGCCGGGAGCAACGGCCGGGGCAGCGTCGACAAGGAAACGACGTCCGGCGTTCCGTAGCGGGTGTAAACGGCGGCTTTCATGGGGTGCCCCAGCTAGAACACGGCAAGCGCCGTTTCGTTGAAAGAAACTTGCCTTTCCCTTTGGCGAGCGGAGTGACGCGCGGCGGAGGTCGTGGCAAGGCGGAGCGGCAGCATGACGCGCTCCAGCGACAGCACGCTCCACGAAGAGCCGGCGCCCGCCGATGCGCTCACCACCGAAAACGTGGAGCTGCGTGTCATCGCCAGCCCCGACAGCGCGGCGCTCGGGCAACGCGTGCTGCTGAGTCGCGATGAGCCGCTGTTGCTCGGTCGCAAGGTGGAGCGGGGTGGTATGAGCATCGACGATCCGCGCATGTCACGTACACATGCGCGCATCGGGTGGGACGGACGAGCCTCGGCATTTCGGATCGGCGACGCAGGAAGCGCCAACGGCGTTTACGTCAATGGCGTCCGCGCCACCGTGGCAACGCTGGAAGCCGGGACGGTGATCCGGACAGCCGGGACACTCTACGTGGTGGTCGTGGGCGATCCGGTCGCTAGATTGCACCAGCGCTTGGAAGCCGTCGCTCGCGCGGACTTGACGGTGCTGCTCACGGGCGAGACCGGCACCGGCAAAGAGCTGCTGGCGCAACAGCTGCACGAAGAAAGCGAGCGAAAGGGGCCCTTCTTGGCCGTAAACTGCGCGGCGTTGCCGCGCGAGCTACTCGTCTCGGAGCTATTCGGCCATACGCGAGCGGCGTTCTCTGGTGCCGCCGCGGAGCGGCAGGGCTTGTTTCGCGCGGCTCGAGGGGGAACGCTTTTCCTCGACGAGATCGGCGATATGCCGCTCGAGCATCAGCCCGTGCTGTTGCGCGTGCTGCAAGAAAAATCGGTGCGCCCGGTAGGCAGCGAGCGCGAGCTGCCCACCGACGTGCGCGTCGTTGCCGCCACACATCGCGATCTGAGCCAGAGCGTGGACGAAGGCTCCTTTCGGCTCGACTTGCACGCGCGCCTCGCCGAGGTCGAGCTGCGCGCGCCGCCGCTGCGAGAACGGCGGCACACCTTACCCGACCTGATCCGCACCATCGGCGCGCGACTCGGTATCGAACCGCGGGTGACGACCGAGGCCATGGAGCTTCTGGCACTCGGCCGTTGGCCGCAGAACGTGCGCGAGCTGGCTGCACTCCTGAATCGGCTGAAGTTGTTCGGGGCGCCTGCTTACGAGTTGAACCGCGCGTTCCTAGCGCAAGAAGCTCCGCATCTGCTGGCTTCACGCGACGCCTCCGTACCGCCGCCTCTCGGGAACGGGCCCGAGATCACCCGCGAGCTGCTCGAAGCCTCGCTGGCTCGTCATCAGCACCGTGTGGCTGAGGTAGCCCGAGAGCTCGATACGTCGCGCACGCAAGTATACCGTTGGTTGAAGCGCTTCGGTCTCGATACGCCCTCGGGAAGACGCTGAACGCTAGAAGGCGCTGCTTACCTGCATACCGGCAGCCTTCGCGTCGCCAGAGCCCACGAGGCGTATCACGACGCCGCCGCCGACTCCGAGCGCCGCTGCGGCCAAACTTACGTCGGCGAGCAGCGCCCAGCGCTCGATCGTGCGCCTTCGCCCCGTCACGTCGCTGCTCGTCGAACAGCGCGACGGCTGCGGGCACGCTTCCACTAGCTTGCCGCGCTCGTGAAGCGCCAAGCCACCGAACACTGCAGTCGAAATCACGCCAACTCCTGCCAGCGCCCACGCGCCCAGCTCGAGCTCGGAAGGTCGTTGGGGGCTCGGGGGCAAGGCGTCGAAGGGCCCGCGTTTGCCAATTCCATGAGCCGTGGGCGGCAGAGGCGCGGCGCGCGGGCTTTCCATTGGGCCGGGCGAAAGAGGGACGACAGGGCTGGCGGAGTCGGCGACCTTGGGCGGAGCCAGCGCCGCAAACTGCTCGCTACCCCAGCGCGAGCGCGCGCCACTTCGCACGTTCAGCACCAGCACCTCGCGCCTGCCGGCATGCTCGAGCTCGACCCGGTGCTCACCGGGATCCACCACTAGTAACCAGGCCTCGCCTCGAACGGACGTGCTGCCGGCGGCGCCTCGCGGCTGCTGCGTGAGCTCGATACCGCTCGGGCCCGAGCCCGAGTACACGGGGCGGCCATCCACGGAAATCTCGGCTTCGGGGACGGGCAGCGTGACCGACACGTACGCCAACTGCGCTTCCAGCGCCGCTAGCCGCGCCGCGCTGTCGTTCTCGAACGACGTGGTCAGCTCTTCGTCACTAGCGGCGTCACGTGCCAATGCCTGCCGCAAGTGGTAGCGCGCCGCAGCGAGCTGGCCCAGGCTCAGCTCACTCTGCGCCAGATTGTACAGCGTTGCCGCGTGCGGTAGCAGCGCAAGCGAGCGCTCGAAGGCGGCACACGACTCGAGGTGGTGACCCGAGCGCGCCAGCGCTACCCCCGCGCGAAACTCCCTGCGAGCCGCGTCGCGCTCGGCGACGGTCGCCGCCGCCGCAATCTGCGCGGAGGCGCTGTTCGTCGAGCACGTCAGCGCGATGAGCGCCAGCCAAGCTGGAAGCAGTCGGGAACTAAGGTACATGGCTCGGCTCGAACAGCACGACCGTAATATCGCCCGATCTGATGGTTACGACCGAGTGCCCGAGCAGCTCACCATCTTTGAGCAATTCGAAGCGTACGAGGCCTTGCGCTACGTCCGTCGGTTGGTTGAGGTTGAGAACCGCACCGGTGCCGCGCTCTTCGAAAGTCGTGCCCTGCAAATTGACGTCCTGGCCGGGACCGCCACCGTTATACATGACGAAGCGCTCACTGGCCTGCTTCTCTCTCACGTCGACGGTCACCCCAATAGCCGGTTGATGCAGGCAATCGAGGACCTGGAAGACCGCTTGCGGCTTGCTCAAATCCACGGGCGGGATGTCGGCGCCGACCGTGCCCCGGCCCATGATGGTAACCAACGAGGACGTCGAAAACAGCGCTGTCTCGGCTTCCCCATTTGGTATCGGCGTCGAGCGGTGGATGCGAAAGGTCGGCACGGAAGGCCCCCGAGCCAGCAGGTAGCCATCGAACCCGTGCCCGTCTTCGCCATTCGGCAAGACGACCTGGGCCCAACCGGCTTCGTCCGTTACCGCGGATGCGAGGCCTCCCTCCGCGACGGGCTCAGTGCAAGAAACGTCGGCTTTGAGGCAGGGTTGCACGGCGACGCCGCTCAGCTCGCGCCGCACGGAAGTATCCTCGTTGTCCAGCAGGCGCTGCCGAAATTCGATAGGCGCCTCGACGTTTGGCCACGTGTAGTCACCCACGCACGCCCAGTTCGTGCCCACGTTGCACGCTTCACGGCACTCCGAGCATTCGAGCAGGGCGTCGTAGTCGCTGCGCGGCGTCCCACAGCTCCAGTAGCTGGCTGGCGAAATATCTTCGGCCCGACAGGCAGCGTAGTCGACGCACTCACTGGTCAAGGCGCAACGCGAAAAGCTCGAGCACTGCCGTTCGATACACTCGCCACAGCCCGGAGCGAGGCGCTCGAGCTCAGCGCGCAAGCTCAGCTGTTGGAACTCGTCGGTCGAGGAGAGCGCGGTGCAACCTAGTGAGCTCAGGCCGAGGCCGAGCACCGCGATCGCTCGGCCTCCCGTCCGCCGGCTCAAAATGGCGGCTCCTCGATCAAGCTGCCCCCGCCACCGCGAGCAACGCCAGGCCTTTGCCGCCTTGGCGCGGCGCGCTCCGTGGGCGCCGGAGGCAAAGCGCGCGGCGCGGGCTCGGCGCTGGGGCTGGCCGGAGCGGCGGTCGGCGAGAAAACGCGAGCATCGGTCGACTCGAGCGGCGCGTCCGGCTGGCTAGCATCCGTCGCAGGCTCGGGCTCGGGCTCAGGTGCAGGTGGCGACCTGCGCCAGAGCAGTACCCCGAGGCCCGCCGCGCAGACGAACAATAACGCACCGATGCCGCGGCTCCTGCTCGATCGCTTGCTGCGGCCGCTCGAGGTCGGGCCAATTGACCCGTCGCTATCGCTTTCACGTCGCACGCTGGTGACGGTGGCTTCACCCGAAATCGGCTCTGCGCGCTGCGCCTCGCCCGAAAGCGCAGCCGTGAGCGCGCCGAGCATGGCTGCGGCCGTAGGCCAACGCCTCGCCGGCTCGTACTCGAGCGCGCGTTGCAGCACTGCCACGACGGCGGGCGGAGCTTCGGGCGCCAGCAAGAGAAGCGACGGCGCAGGGCTGACCGCCGCGAGCGCGAGCTGATCTTCCACACTCGCGGCTTCGTAGACTTTGCGCCCCGTCAGCAGCGAAAACGCTGTCGCTCCGACCGCCCAGAGATCGCTGAGCTCGTTCACGCCGCGATTGGCCGCGCGCGCTTGCTCCGGCGCCATGTACGCGGGCGTACCGAGCAGCGCTCCGTCTTGAGTCACCAGCCCGTCATCGACGCTCGGCAGCTGGGCTAGGCCGAAGTCGAGCACGCGCAATCCACCGATGTCCGACCAGAACAAGTTAGCCGGCTTGATGTCGCGATGAATGACGCCCCGTTGGTGCGCCGTGACCAGGACTTCGAGCAACTGCACCGTCAACGTGCACACTTGCGGCCACGGCAGCTTGCCCCCCCAGCGAGCCGCCAACGCATCGACAGACTCGCCGGCCAACAGCTCCATCACGAGGAAGGCCGAACCATCAGCCTCCTGGCCGTCGTCGTCGACGCTGACCACGCGAGGATGTGCGACGCGATTGGCCGCGTAGCCCTCACGCAAGAAGCGCGCGCGTCCGCGTTCGTCCGCAGCTCGTTCCGGTCGCAGCAACTTGATCGCGACGCGCTTACCATTGCGGTGCGCGGCCTCGAAGACCGCCGCCGAGCCCCCGAGGCCGATCAGACGCTCCAAGACCCAGCGGCCGCTGAGGGTGCGACCAAGCTGTGACTTGGCCCAGTTCGCCGCCACCGGATTCATCGCGTGAGCCGGTATAGCACCGCGTGCGCCAGCGCTAACGGATCGGGCCGCTACGCAATTGGTAAAGACTCGAAATGAACCCGCCGGCTTCGCGCGCGGCCGGCGGGTCGTTCGCTTTTGGCGTGCCGGTCGGCACGGCTGCGGGTCGACGACCCTAAAGCGTTGCACCGCGCCCTGCCTCTGAGCTTGGCCGCGCCGCCCAGTGCGGATCTTCGACGTCGGTGATTCCGGCTGGGGTCCGCTGATTTCGTTGCAGCCCGCCTTGTCACCCATTTGACCGGTAACACGACACACACGGTCGCTCCGAAACCGGTGACAGCCAAACAGGCGTTCACGAAATTGCCGCAGTTCTGCGCGATGGGAGCGAGCGCGATGACGGCACGCGCATTGCTCAATGGCCAACCACGCCGGTAGCGGTGAATCGCAGCGGCAGCGAAGGAACAATTACATGAAGCTCAGCAGACTATCGTTCATTGCACTCATCGGCACCTCCGTGGCGTCTCTAACCGGCTGCGGCGGGGGCCACTACGAAGACGGGCAACTGTACGGTGCAGACGGCAGTGAAGAGGAAGACTTCGGCTCGATCGCGCAGGACTTGTCGACGAGCTTCTCTCCCGCGAGCGACTCCCTCAAGTTCAACAACTCCTTCAAGAACGACTTCTTCGCAGGTATCACCACGAGCGGCTTGTGCGGCGGTATGGTGTATACAACGCTCGACTATTTCTACGATCCGAAGGGCGTGCCGCTCCAAGATTACCGACCCGCGGTCGGCTATGGCCTGAGGGACTATCTGTATCGACGCCAGGTCAACTCCCTCGAGCGCAACGCCGACAAGTGGGCCGAGCTCGGCTTCAATCCTAACGGCATTCGCAACGACGAATTCTGGCGCTGGGGCCTGCAGAAGACCGGCCGCGTCGCTGAGCTACGCAAGTCGCTCGACGCAGGTACGCCCGTTCCCCTGGGCCTTCACGCGTGCAGCGGTTGCAGCGTAGGCAATCATCAAGTCTTGGCCATCGGCTATGAGCTTGGCGCCTACAATGCCGCCCAGGCGGGCTATCCCGACCTGAAGATCTTCATCTACGACCCCAGCTATCCGAAGCAACGGCGCACGCTGCGCACCGATCTGGCAAGCAAGCGCTGGTACGACGCGGACAACACCAATCGACGCTGGCTGACGTACTTCGTCGACGGAAAATACACCAAGTCCGTTCCGCCTAGCGCCTCGACGCCCGCCAATGGGTTGGTCGTTTCGTTCTACACGGGCAACGACGATCTCCGCGGTGGTAGCGACAACGTCAATATCAAGGTGACGTTCAAGGACAACACCACTCAGACGTTCTCGAACGTCAATCGCGGCGGCCGCTGGATCGACAATTCGGCCGAGCAAGTCGCAGTCAGCGTTCCCACCCCCAGCAACGTCAAGAGCATCACCATCAGCACCACGTTCGGGGGCGGCATCGGCGGTGACAACTGGAACCTCAACCGGGTCGTTGTCCACGACCTGGTGACTTACAAGACGGGTGCCCGTCGCGTCGACAAGGCGGGCGCTCCGCTGCTGAAGCGCTTCACTGGCGACTCCAAGACCTTCACCGTCACCCTCGACTGAGCGCAGGGAGCGGCGCCCTGGTTGACCACGTGGTCGACCAGGGCTCGCTTCGGGCTCCGACGGGCTCAGTCTTCTGCACGTTCATCGACACACCACCCAGACGTACGGGACCGAGCCGGGAGGCGCAGCGGGCGTAAAGATACCGCTTGTATCGAAGTCCAGCGGCATCGTTTGTGCTCGGTCAGCAAGTTTGGCACCATGGACCCATGCTGCGTTTACGGGTGGGGTGCTGGCTCTTGGCGTGGGGTGCTCTGTCGTGTGGCGAGTCGTCGAATGCCGGAGATGGGACGGCAGGAGGAGGTGGTACCAGCGGCGAGGGTGCAAGCGGCGGCTCGGCTGGTAGCGCCAATGGCGGCGCAGCGGGGGGGAGCGCCAGCGGCGGCGCCACCGGCGAAAGTGGAGGCACTAGCGAGGACGCTCCCTACTTCCAGCCTGGCTCGCGCCTGAAGCCGCGAGTGCTCGCGCTGGACGACGGCGTCGATGTCCTTCGCGATGTCGTCCTCGACGCAAGCTGGCACGACGCCGAGCTCGAGTTCGACTGCCTCTTCCTGCTGGACGAAGCGGGAGTCGAGCGTTGCTTCCCGCGGCGCTTCTTGAGCAGAGGCACCTATGCCGACGCCGACTGCACGCGTCGAGTGCTGGTAGACAGCACCGTCGGCACCTGCGCCGGCTCGCGCTCTCCCTACGTTGCCCTCGAGGGGCCGGGCTGCGCTTACAGCGGGTTTCGCGTCGGCGAGGAGCTGCCGCCGTCGACGCCGCTCTTCTACTCGGCGGATGGTAGCTCCTGCCAGGCCAGTGTTCAGACCGACGCCACTCCCATGTACGAGCTCGAGGCGGTACCCGCAGAGACCTTCGTGGGCATGCAGCGAGGCCCGCGACCGCGAGCGCCCGGCCTCGATGCCTACGTGCGAGAAGGTGACGACGGGTCGTGGCAGATCATGGGCTACTTCGATCCGGTACGCGAAGCCGCCTGCTTCGACTCGTTCATTGAGTTCGACCCGCCTTCCCAATGCGTTCCGGCTCACGCCAGCTCTGCGTGGTATGCCGACTCGAGCTGTCAGACCCACATCGCCAGCGTTCAGCAGACCTCCTGCTACGCCGAGCGGAGGACGGTGATCTTTGCGGGGAAAGTGGATGTTGCCAGCTGCCCGAGCCGCCGCAGCTTCGAGCTCTACGAAATCGACGGTACCCGCGAGGCGTCGCCATACCAAGTCGACGACACAGGCGCTTGCGTCCTGAGCACCACGCCTCCCGGCGAGGTCTACGTTCAAGGCGCAGCGATTGACGCCTCGACGCTGCCGACGCTCGAGACACTCGTCGTAGGCACAGGCGCCGCCCGCGCCTTGTTTTCCGGATTCGGCGGAGTGCCGTACGTGCCGATTGGCACCGGACACAGCGGCCTCGTGGACGAGTCGAGCGAACCTTGTCAACCGTTCCGCTTTCCAGACGGCTCACTGCGCTGCGTGCCGACCTCCTTTTCTGCCGCGACGCCCGCCGCTCTCGTCTACGAAGAGGCTTCCTGCGACGGTCCCCCACTCGTGGCCTGGATCGCGAAGCCGACCTGCCCCGCGGACCCGCCGCTTCCGCGCGGCGTCCTGTTCGTCGACTCAACCGCCTGTGAGCTCGCCGTCACCGAGCTGAGGGCAGTCGTCGGCGAAAGCACCGCCAGCACCCTCTACGCGAGGGATACGAGCGGCGCTTGCCAGGCCGTCAACATGAGCTCGCCGGCTCCGACCTACCTGCGGCTCGGCGACGTGCTCGAGGCCAATACGTTCCCTGACTTGAAGCCGACGACTCGACAATGAGGGGAGGGGCGGCCGTTGTCCGGCTTGCTGCCCGATCTTGGACCGCTCCGCCACCCCGCTTAACCTGCCCACGCGCTACGCTGGTCCCGGTCGCGCACGGTCGTCCATCAGCGACGCTTGGCGACGGGCGAAAGGGAGCCCATGCCGAGTGCATGGTTCGCGTCGAAATCGCGCACTGGAGTCCGTCGAAGCCGTGGCGCTGAGTGCGTCTCGCCTGGCGCTCCTCGTGCAGCTGGGCACCACCTTGCCATTGGTTGGCCTGATCTGGGTGGTGCAGGTCGTCGTTTACCCCCAGTTTCTACATGTGGGCAAGGCGGAGTTTCGTGACTACCACCGCGCCTACACGCGGCTCATCACTAGGGTGGTGGGACCGCTGATGGGCTTGGAGCTCGCGGCCGCGTTCGCGTGGGCCGTGTTGCCGCAACCGCACCTGCCCTCGTGGCTCACCGCGGCGGGCTTCGTCCTTGTCCTGTCTACCTGGGCGTCCACGGTGGGGTTGGCGGTGCCAAGGCATGACCGCCTGTTTGACGGTATCGATGAACGCGTGGTGGTGAGCCTCGTCAGACTGAACTGGCTCCGTACCGTCGCGTGGTCGGCGCGTGGTGCCCTGCTGCTGTGGGTGGTGTGGCGCGATGCTTGACCTGAGCCACCTGCCTGACGACGTTCGGGCGCGCACCCGCGTATTGGTGAACGAACCGCCGCGAGCAAGCTACGTCCTTTATTGGATGCGAGTCGCGGCGCGCGACCACGAAAACGCCGCGCTAGATGCAGCGGTTTCCACCGCGAACGCTCTCGGCGTGGCCGCCTTCGTTTACCACGGAGTGTCGGAGCGCTACCCCTACGCTTCGGATCGGCACCACACGTTCATCCTCGAGGGCGCGCGTGACGTGGCGGCTGGCTTGCGCCGTCGCGGCATTGCCTACGCGCTCCACGTCGAGCGTCCGGGTGAGCGCGGGGCGTTCCTGCGAAAGCTTGCCGAGGAGGCGTCGGTCGTGGTGACGGAGGACGCTCCAATGCCCCCGCTTGCAGAGTGGACACGTCGCCTCGCCGCGCACCTCGCGCAGCAACGCGTACCATTCATCACGGTGGACGCGTCGTGCGTGGTGCCGATGCCCCTGCTCCAGAAGCGCTTCGAACGCGCTTACGCGTTCCGTTCGGCCACGCGCGCAATGGCCACCGCGGCGTTGGCGCGACCGTGGAAGGACGTGGACCCGGCACGCTCCCTTGCCCTCCCTAACCTGCCATTCGCCCCGGTGGAGGCCGAGTCCCTGGACGACCGCGCGATCGCCCGACTCGTTGGCGCGTGCGCCATCGATCACTCGGTAGGTCCCGTGCGCACCTCGCGGGGGGGCTCTGCCGCCGGCTACGCGCGTTGGGACGCGTTCGTCGCGTCAGGGCTCGCGAGCTATGCCCAGAGGCGCAACGACGCTGCCGTCGACGGCACGAGCAGACTCTCACCCTGGCTCCACTACGGCCACGTTTCGGCGCTTCGGATCGCGCGCGAGGCCTCCGCGCCGCCGGGCAGTACCGGCCACGAGAAGTTCCTCGACGAGCTGCTGGTCTGGCGCGAGCTCGCCTGGCACTTCGCGTCACACACCCCGAACTTGGCTTCGCTGGACGTATTGCCGTCCTGGGCGCGTGCGACGCTGAGCGCGCACGCGCACGACGCGCGAGTGCCGCTTTCCGCGGAGCAGCTGGAGCGCGGACGAACCGGCGATGCCCTCTGGGACTTGGTGCAGCGCTCACTGATTCACGGCGAGCTCCACAACAACGTACGCATGACGTGGGGCAAGGCGCTCCCAGCCTGGACCGCCTCGCCTGAAGCCGCCCGCCGCGCCCTCGTTGACCTGAATCACCGCTACGCGCTGGACGGTCGCGACCCTGCCTCCTACGGCGGGCTTTACTGGTGCCTGGGCTTGTTCGACCGACCTTTTCTGCCCGAGGTGGCGGTGCTGGGCGCGGTGAGGCCACGACCAACCGCACCGCACGCGCGCCGGCTGGACATGGAGCGGTACGCCGCACGAGTCTCGAGGCCAGCTCGGGCCGTGGGTAGAGTTGCGGTTGTCGGTGCCGGGGTCGCGGGTCTGGCCTGCGCCCGAACCCTGCTGGACCACGGGGTGGACGTTGTGGTCTTCGACGAGCAGTCGGCGGTGGGCGGTCGGCTTGCTGGTCCGGAGTCGCATCAAGGGCACTCGGATCTCGGCGCGCAGTACTTCACGGTCAAAGATCCGCGGTTCGACCGCGCCGTCCGTTCTTGGCTCGAGGACAGCATCGTCGAGCGGTGGCACGGCCGCATCCGCGCCCTGCCGAGGGCTGGAGCCGCTCTCCTGGACACTCCCGCCTTGGAGCGCCTCGTCGGCACACCGCACATGGGTGCCATCGCCCTTCATCTTGCGGAGGACGTCACCGTGCGCCTCGGTCATCGCATCGAGAAAGTGGAGCGCCGCGGGGCACGCTTGGCTCTGGCAGGTACGGTCGGGCCTCCCCCGACCCGCGTCGTAAGCCCCACGCCACCCGTCGCGTTCGGTGAGTTCGACGTGTTGGTCGTCTGCGCGACCGCCGACCGGGCCCTCGAGCTCGCGCTGGACGTGAGCCCGCAGCTGGCGCGGTCAGCGGCGCAAGTGGGGGCGGAGCCATGCCTTTCGCTAGGCTTCGTCCCCGAAGGAGCCGCGCTGACCGACCTACCGTTCGACGGCCTCTTCGTGGGACGCGACGGCGACGAGGGCCGCGCCGTAGCGTGGCTGGCGCGCGACTCGAGCAAGCCCAAGCGCGGCGGTGACGAACGCTGGGTGGTGCACGCTGCTCCAGAATGGTCGCGCCTCCATTTCCGCGAGCCCACCGACGTCATCGAAGCCGGTTTGCTCCACGCATTGGCCCGCACCTTGGGCCTTTCCGCGATCGAGTCCAAAGAGGCGACGCTGCTTCGATGGGCGGCGGCTCGCCCGGTGGCTGCGCTCGATGCGGGGGCGCTCTTCGATGACGAGTCCAAGGTGGGCCTGGGCGGTGACTGGTGCGCGGGCGGCCGCGTCGAAGGCGCGTTCTTATCCGGCATCGCGCTGGCTGGTCGCGTGCTCGGTCTTCCCGCCGAGGTATCGCTCGAACCATGAACGCTGAGCTGCGCCAGGAAAAGACGTGCGAGCGGTGTGGCCGTCGGATCACTTGGCGCAAGAAGTGGGCCCGAACGTGGGGCTCGATTCGCTACTGCAGCGAGCGTTGCCGAGGGCGCCGTCAGCTACCCGCTGATCGCGAGCTCGAAGCGGCGATCCTCACCTTGCTCGTCGAGCGCCCCGTGCACTCCTCCATTTGCCCGTCCGAAGCAGCGCGACGCGTCGCGGGCGATGGCGACTGGCAGGCGCTGATGGAGCCAGCACGAGAGGCGGCCCGCCGCCTCGTCGCGCGCGGGCAGATTGAGATGACTCAGCGCGGCGTCGGCGTCGATCCTTCGCGAGCGCGCGGCCCTGTTCGTCTGCGTCGCACCGTGCGCTGACGACTCGGCGCGGCAACGTGGGCCGGGTGCGTGCAGGCGAGCGCAGCGTACCTCGTGCGTGAAGAGCGCCGACCTGCCCACCAAACTCGAGGTGCCTTCAGAAGAATTTCGACCGTGTGCCACCCAATGTCTGTGAGATGGGCCAACCTCCCGCGATTCCAGGTCCAACTCAGGCTGGGAAAATGAGGCCACGGCCTTGACGCGTCACGCCGCTCCGAACGCGCCGGCCCTCGGCGAGCCCCAGTCGGGCGTGCGCTTCGCGATCGATGCGCTCATCCAGGCATCGCTGGTGGACTTGTGCAGCGCCTACGGCGTTGCTTTGGCGCCGCTCCCTCGCCACACCCCGGCGCCGTCCGCAGTGCCCGAGGTAACGGCGGCGGTCGCGTTCCGCGGCTGGGGCAACACCGCCGGCAGCCTGACGCTTTCCCTACCCAGCTCCCTGCTCAACCACATGAAGAACAGGGAATCCACGTCCGTTCGCCTGGACTGGGCGCGCGAGCTGACTAACCAGCTCATCGGACGAATCAAGAATCGCCTGCTGCTCTTCGGAGTCCGCCTGGAAATCGGCGCCGTAACCCTCGTCGATCCCAACGCGCCGCGCCGCCCGCTGCACGAAGGGTCGACCTCGCGCACGTACGCCGGCCGAACCCTGCGCGGCCTCGTGCTCGTCACCGTGCAAGGGCTCCCGAAGGACCTGGCGCTGACCTACGTGGGCGGAGCTGCGGCCGTCGAGGGCTCGGTGTTGTGGCTCTAATCCAGGGCCTTGGTCAGCAGTACAGCGTGCAGCGCCGGTGAGCACGTAAGCCAGGAGCGCGACGACGAGACACCCCAGGCAGAGCTGAAGCCGCCCCGGCGCGAGAACG
>JAQSWN010000355.1 GCA_029266615.1 Polyangiaceae bacterium | reverse complement strand
CCGCGCGCTCGCTGGCGGCCGCGCACGGCGTGGCGAGCAGGGCCCAAACGCCGGGTTGCCCGGACTCGAGCCGCACAAGCGCATCGAGAATCGGCGCTTCGGAGCGCGCCTGCTCCGCCGCCGCTTCGATGCCGGGCGCGAGCGGCGCTTCGTCGGGCGCAGTGAGCGCGATGAGCCGCACGGCAGCGGCTTCGGCTCGCGGATCCAGGAGCGCGCCGTACGCGGCCGCGCGCGCCGCGCTGCGCGGATCCGTCGCCGACAGTGCCGCTGCCTCCAATCGATCGCCGCGCGCCGCGCGACTCAGCGAGAGCTCGGCTTCTTCGCGGATCACCTGCACGGCGAAGCCCAGCCGGCGGGCTTCCGGAATCGGCGACGCATCCACGTCGCTGTCCAGCCGTAAGCAGACGCCGCCCGGATGCGCGGTCGCGGTCACGCGCCGCAGCTTGAAGCCGCCTCCCAGCGAAGCCAGCCGTAAGCTGAGCGCGCTCTCCGGCTCGCCCAGCTCCGCAGCCGCCCCGAGCGCACGGTCGGTGTCGCTGGACGTCAAACCGACGGAAAGCGTCGGGCGCTCTCCGCGCATGACTTGCGTGCCGCTCTGGGTGGGGAGCAGGGAGCGCACCGCGCCGCGCTCGGGCCAATCGGGACCGTCCGCCAATGCGTCCGTGACCGCCGCTGTCGTCCGTTCGTCGCCCACGACCGCCAACGAGGAGCGATCCTGCGCGAACGTGGCGACGCGCTCGGCCTCAAGCTCGCTCGCGTCCCCGACGCGACGCTTGCTAACCAGATCCGCCGAGCATTGCGCGATCGCGCTCGGAACCAGTTGCTCACGGCCGGCGCTCGCGGCCGGGCCGAGCTCGCTTCCGGACACGGGCTGAGAGAGCGAGGCGACCAGCGCCTTCATCGCGGCGGCTGCGCGCTCGGGGCCTTCGGCCAAGATCATGAGCTCGAAGCCGAGGCCGTGGGCGACGAGCTGGGTCTGGTAGCCGGCGCGCGTGAGGCGCTGGCTGAGCAGCTCGCCGAACGACGCGTGGACGTCGGGAGCCGCAGAGGCGAGGGAAGCGAAAGCGATCGCGCTCTCCGGATCGCCCTCGCGTTCGAGCAGCGAGAGCGGAGGCCGATCCGAAAGCGAGCGAGCCTCGATGCGACTGCTGGGTCCGCCCCCGGGCGCTCCGACGCGGGTGAAGCCGGAGGGCTTGCTCCCGCCGCAGGCGCACACGCTAGCAAGGAACAATCCCGCGACGAGCGAAAGCCGCAGCACGAGCCGCTTTTACGACATTCAGGCCGGAGCGCCTACGATTTCGGTCAGCTTGCGCTGGATCTTGTGCTTCTTCGAATAAACCGTCTTCACGCTGATGCCGAGTCGCTCGGCCACGTGTTCGGGGCTCAGGCCGTCTTGATAGTAAAGGGTGACGAACTGGCGATCCTTATCGCTGAAGTCGGCGAGCAGGTCGCGAACGAGCTGAGCGCGTTCGTTCAGCACCGCGCTCTCGCACGGGTCGTAGTGCTCACTGCTCACGGTTTCCGCCTCGGTTAGGCTCGCGGTGTTCGGCTCGCGGCGCACGCTGCGAAGGTAGTCGTACGCGGAGTGAGTCGCCAACATGCCGAGCCACGTACCCAGCTTGTTGCCCCGATGCGGCTCGAAGCTGCGCAGCTTGTGCTTGTCGTTGGCGAGAAGCTTGAGCGAGAACGTCGCGTAGATTTCTTCCACTGCGTCCACGCTGACGCGCTTGGAGAAGCGCGCCACGACGCGCTGGATGCAGCTGGTGATCAACCGAGCGTAGCGGTTGTTCAGCTCGCGCCAGGCGTTCGGGTCACTGACCAGCAGGCGTTCCAGCAGCTCCGCTTCCGACCAAGAGCTGGGCGTGGCGAACGTGAGCGACTTGGCGGCGGGGACAGCGACGGACTTGACGGCAACGGGGGACCACATCGGGCAGCTCCTTTTCGCGGGCAACGCCGCGGACGGAGACCCCTTCTGCATCCCATGTGCCGCTTGTATTCTGTAATAAATACAATACTTTAGCTTTGGTTGCGGCGGCGTAACAGGTGACGGTTACGCGTCACGATACGGTCCCGGCTCGCACCCCATTGTACGCGGGGGGAACGCCGCTTCTCCCTCGAGCCGGCGGGGCGTGCCAATCTCACCAGGTGCCCCCGCGCTTGAAGGCTTGGCTGCTGCTCACCTGGGCGATGTTGCAGTCACTCGTGAAACGCCTGTTCGGCCGGGCCGGCGGCATCGCCGCCTTCCGGCGCAACTACGACGCGGACGGATTGCCCCCCGTCACTGCCGACGAACGTCGCGAGCTTTCGACGTTCAGTCGCTGCGTGGCGTGCGGTATCTGCGATCGGGGAGAGGGCGATCGCATCGCCGCCTCCGGCGGTGCTTACCGTGGGGTGATGCCACTGATGCTCTCCGCGTCGCGGAGCATGCCGGACTTTCGGGCCGCCGCGTACAGCTTGAGCTTCGTCAGTGACGACGTGCTGGCGGAGAAGGAGCAGAGCTGCCCGACGGAGGTGCCGATGCGGCGCATCGCCGCGTTCCTGCGCGCCAAGGCCAATGAGGTCGGCGGCCCCTGGCCGTTGCCGCCGCACGTCGAGTCGCTGCGCCCCCCGGCGCAGCCTTCGTCACTTCACGAGTGAGAGCTTGGGCGCGACCGAGAACGCGGCGAGGTGCCCGCTTTCTTCCGCGACGTAGGCCCCGCAGCGCTCGTCCACACGCAGCAGATCCGGGATGAGATCGCTCGGTAGCGTACCGAGCACCTCGCCGTCGCGCGGGCGAATGACGTGGACCTGATGCTGCGGCACGAACAGCGCGCCGTTGCGCAGCACCGGCTCGAGCCGCCGCGGTTGATCTGCTTCGACATGCCGCGAGAAGACGTGACTGTAGCGCGGCATGCCGGTGCCGGCGTCCAGACACATGAGCGCGCCCGAGGCCGTGTTGGCGATGAGCGCGTCGTCCACGACGAGCCAAGCCGTGGTCGGTGAGGCGAGACCCGGCGCTTGTTCCCAAAGCGGCGCGCCCGTGTCGCGGGCCAACGCCGAGACGCCCACGCCGCGCTTGTCGCGCGTCGCGACGATGACGGCGTTGCCGCTGACGAGCGGCGCCTGACCGGTGCAGGGACGCTCCTCCAGCTCGCGCGCCCAACGCAGCGCGCCCGTCCACAGGTCCACGTGCAACAACTTGCAGGGGCCGACGGGCCCGCCCGCGATCGCGAAGGCAGAGTCATGATCGATGCAGATGTCGCCCGAAAACGGCAGGCGGTCGCGCACGCGCCACACCACGTCGCCGGTGAAGACGTCCAGAGCGACGAGCGCCGAGTCTCCTCCTGCGACGATGAGGAGCTTACCCGCGCGCCGCATCCGGTAGCTAGCCGGACGCTTGCCACTGAAGCGCCAACGCACTTCGCCGGAGACGAGGTCTACGGCGGTGACCGCGCGATCTCCCTCCGCGACGACCAGCAACTTCGGGAGCGCCGGTCCGTTCACTAGCGCTCCGGTTGCGCCACCAGCGGCGCGCGGTTGGATGTGAGTCGTGAAGCGCACGCCGCCCGTCTCGAGGTCGTGCAGCTCCACTCGGCCGTCGAACCCGAGGCGGGCCAAGCCGAACGGCGTGACTACGCTCGCGGCGCGGCTCGCGGCGACGCGCCACAGCACGCGACCGCTGTCGCGTAGAAGGCACGCCGTCTCGCGCTGAGAGCCGACGATGATCTTGTCTCCGCACTGGAACGTCGCGCGCAGGTCGATGTTCGGCACGGTGGCGACCCACTTCGGCACGAAGCGCATCTTGCCGCCGTGCTCCCAGGTGCCGCGTCCGTTCTGGGCGCGCGGTAGGCCAAAGCTGCGGTAGCTGTCAGGCTCCGGATTTTGCAACGAGTCGTTGGCGTTCGTCTCGCTGACCACCTCCACGATGCCGCGCGCGATGCGGGTTAGCGCTCGCAGGCGCAGGTTCTTGGTCTGCGACGGGTCTGCCTTTTCGAGCGCCTCCGCCAAGCTGAGCGCGAAGCGGGCGCAGGAGAGGACGAAGCCGCGCGCCGGCACGTCCGCCAAGGTCGTACCCTCGCTATCCGCCGACTTCGAAGCGCCGGTCATGCTCACGCGCAACGGGCCGCTGCCGGGGCCACGCCGCACCGAGATCTGCGAGCCGTCGAGCTCCGCGCGGCGGAACACCGCGCGCTCGCTGCGCCACGCGTCCAGGACGTCCTCGGCGATGCTCAAGAGCCGCTCGCTCATCAAGAACAACTGCACGTGGGGGAGCTCCAGCGTGCGCGTCTTGACGGTGAGCGAGAGCTTGCCGACCGCGAGTAGCGAGTGCAGGTCCGCGCGCTCGAGGCCGGGCGCCTCGGTGCTCCCGTTCTTGCGCTGCTTGAGCTCGATTTCGCCGCCGAAGGCGACGTTCGCGGCCGCCTTCGGCGAGACGGTGTGCTTCTTGCGGTCGAGCGGCGCGTGAGCGTAAGTCGGGTAGGGCAGTCCCAGCGCGCGACGAGCCGGCGCGATCGCGGCCGCGTTCTGCGGCTCGTTTTGCTCCAGCGCGCGCGCCACCGCCGCGGTCAGCGTCGAGAGCGGCATCCGGCGATCGAACACGGCGACGCGCGGGCTAGGCCCGACGCGGTACACGCTGAGCAGCGCGTCCACGCCGTCCGCCTCGAGCCCAATCTCCCAAGCTTCCTCTTCGGAGTAGATGGGGAAGCAGGCGCGGGAACGCTTGCCGCGGTTCAGTTGCGACAACGCGTGGCCGAGCTCGACCAAGAGCGCGGCGTGCGGCGCTTCAGTAAGTCGCGCGGTCAGGTTGATGCCGTCGACGAACAAGTCGAACAGGCCATGGAGCGAGCTGAGGGCCTCGGGGAGCGGGGCGACGGCCTGGGGCCGCACGACGACATCTATCGCGGTCATTCCTTGAAGCGAATCGTAAGAATTGGCGCGCCAGAGCGACACTTTTCAGAGGTTTCCGCAGAGGAGTGGACAGTGGAGGGCAATGGAGGTTAGGGGCGCTCGCGGGCCGGACCTCGCGCCCCGGAACGCTTGCCACGGCCGAAATGCTGGGGCTTTGTTCGTTCCGTGGTCGCTCCCGCCCCCTCCGTGCCGTCCAAGGTCCGGGCGCGAGCCCTCGCGGGCGGGATCGGCGCGGTGGCGGCTCTCGGCGCGTCGATGGCGTGGCTCTGGGGCTTCACGGTGGACGACGCCCTCATCACCGCGCGGGTCGCCTGGCACTTAGCGAACGGCGCTGGCTACCGCTTCAACGCCGGTGGGCCGGTCGTCGACGCGGTCACGCCGCTCGGCTTCGCGGTGCTGCTCGCG
>JAQSWN010000354.1 GCA_029266615.1 Polyangiaceae bacterium | reverse complement strand
CTGCGAGCGCGATCGGTTTGCTGAGCGCGGCGATGACACGTAAGCCCTGCGCCGTCGCAAGCTCCTCGGCGCTCCGCAGTATCCGTTGGTCCTCGCCGCTCATCAGGACCACACCGACGCAGCTCGCTTCCTCGGACAAGTGGCGTATCAGCTCGAGGCCGTCCATCCCCGGCATGTGCACATCGACGAAGCACACGCGCTCCGTCGCGTCCCGGCGGAACAGCTGGAGAGCCTCCTGCCCGCTACCTACCGGGAGCGTATCGCCGACACCCAACTGGCTCAGCAGCCCGTCCAACATGAGAAGCGCGAGCGAATCATCGTCCACGAGGACTGCTTGTACGGGCATGCGATTCGGGGCGCTCGTCCTTCGGATGAGCGCATATCCATTGACGACGGTTCGGAGCCAGACTTGAGGGCAAATTGCCCACTACCGCCGTCGTGCAGATCCTGCGTCCGTGGGGCGCACCGCTTGCACGCGGCTCGGCCCGCCAAGCCGCTAAAGCTGCGCAGAATTGGGCGATACGTGCATTGTTTGCGTCGGGTCGTTTTGTGCTGAACGCACGGCCGCTTCTCGCCGTTGTCAACGTTCGTGAAAGCGTCACGAGCAATCGCCCGGCATCGCAAGTCGAAGGCGCTGCTAGTGGGCATGGCCCTCATCGGGTGCGGTAGGGCGGTCCAAACACCGGCACCGCTGCGCACGGAAGAGCAGAGCGAAGCTTCAGGTCCGATCGCCGCCATCGTGCGCCCCGCGCGGCTCGAGCCCTCGCGGATTGCGCTCGGAGAGAGTCTGTTCTCGGACGCCCGCCTCTCCAGCAACGGCAAGGTTTCTTGCTCGACGTGCCATGACCTCTCCCGGGGTGGCGTGGACGGCTCGGCTCGTTCGGTCGGAGTCGCGGGGGAGTCTCTGCCCCTGAACACTCCGACTGTCTTCAATTCCGCGCTGAATTTTAGACAATTCTGGGACGGGCGAGCCCTCACGCTCGAGGCTCAGATCGACGGACCGCTGCTCAGCCGGCTCGAAATGGGCTCGACCTGGAGTGTGGCGCTCACGACGCTTCGCGCCGACACGCACCTCGCGAAGCGGTTCGCGGCGAGCTACGGTGACGGCATCACCGAAGCGAACGTCAGAGATGCTCTGGCATCGTTCGAGCGCTCGCTCGCCACCGTCGACGCTCCCTTCGACCGCTACTTGGCGGGAGACCAGGGCGCGCTGGCACCGTCTGCCCTGCACGGATACGAGCTATTCATTAGCTACGGCTGCTCCGCGTGTCACCAGGGCCGTGGAGTTGGCGGCAACATGTTTCAGAAGTTGGGCGTGATGGCCGACTACTTCGCGGATCGCGGTCAAGAAACGGCCGCAGACTTGGGACGCTTCAACATCACTCACGACGAAGCAGATCGTCATGTCTTCAAGGTCCCCAGTCTGCGCAACGTGGCGCGCACGGCGCCGTACCTCCACGATGGGTCGGTCGCAACGCTCGACGGCGCGATCCGAATCATGGCTCGCTATCAGCTGGGAAGGCCTCGACCAAGACCTGGTCCGTCACGCCCTGGAAGCGCGCTTTCAGTTCGCGGCCAACTACGATCAGCTCGCCAAGGATGAAGTCGAGGGGAGAGCCTTCAACGCGGTGGCGCTGCCGACCTTGCCACGATTTCTTCGCGCGAATGAACGCGAGCAGATCCAGCAGGCTTATGCGCGTTACGCGCGCCTGGCGAGCGACCGGCAGCACCTACTCGAGCACTTCAAGTCTCGAAATGCTCTGCTCAAGAACTCGGTCAGCTACTTCCCCCGCCTCACGACCCTCGTGTCCGAGCAGGCTCCCACGGGAGAGCTGCTCCGAAGTGTCGGCGCGCTGAGCAACACTACGCTCAGCCTCGCGCTTCGCAGTGACCCTGCCCTCGCCGATGCCCAGCGGCGAGCGCGCGAGCAACTAGCCGAGAACGCGCGTGCGGCCGCGGGTGGCGCGGACCTTCACAATCTGCAGTTGCTGCTCGGCCACGCCCGCACCATCGCGGAACAGAAGGCAGCGACGGACACGACGCTGGGCCAAATCCTGACGCTGCCGATGGCTCAGAGGCGAGGAGAGCTAGATTCCGCATACCAACGAGCGTACACCCGAGCCAGTCACCAAGCCCGATGGCTCGGGCTCTTCGTGTCCGCTCTGGCCGTGACGCTGCTAGCGCTGCTGGCGTGTGTGGGGGTTAGGTTGCGCACGGCCGCGAAGGCGCTCAGCCGCTCCCACGATCGCCTGGAACTGGCCGTAGCGGAGCGCACGGCCGAGTTGCGCGAAGAGATGCTTCGCCGTGAGCGCATGGAGATCGAGCTGCGGCAGGCTCAAAAGCTGGAAGCCGTGGGACAGCTCGCCTCCGGCATTGCGCACGAGATTAACACGCCGATCCAGCACGTCGGCGACAGCCTCTATTTCCTTCGCGAGGCATTCGGTGACGTGCTGCGCGTCGTCGAGGGGTACCAGGAGACCTATTCCGTCTCCGAGTCGGTGGATCGCCACCAGTCGCTGGCGACGGCGCGACGGCTCGAAGACGACGTGGACCTCGCGGGCCTGAGGACCGAGATTCCGGAAGCTTTCGAACGAGCGCTGGACGGGGCTCGCCAGGTAACGAGCATCGTGCAGGCGATGAAGACCTTTTCTCACACCTCGCCGGACAAGGCGCCCCTCGACCTCAATCAGGCCATCGAGAACACCCTGACCGTTGCCCGCAACGAGTACCGCTTCGTCGCAGATTTGGCCACCGAGCTCAGCACGATACCGGAGGTCGTTTGCAACGCCGCCGCCATTCGCCAAGTGCTGTTGAACCTGATCGTCAACGCGGCCCATGCCATTGGAGACGTCGTTGGAAAGTCGGGCCAGCGCGGGCGGATCACGATTCGAACCGAACACCGTGGCGACATGGTGATGGTGGCGGTGACCGACACGGGCACCGGCATTCCCGAAGGAATACGAGACCGCATCTTCGACCCATTTTTCACCACCAAGCCACCGGGTAAGGGCTCCGGCCAAGGTCTCGCGATCTCACGAAGCATCGTGGACCAGCACGGCGGCCGGCTCTGGTTTCGAAGCACCGCTTCGGTCTACCTCGCCAGCTGGCAAACATCGAGCAGGCAATCATGCACCTTGGACTGAACGCGATGAACAGCCTCGTAATAGCTCACGCGCTGTTCGAAGAGCTGACCGGGACCGACGTGGAGCTGTTACGGAAGGAGGAGGAACGTTCGCTGCTGGCGGCCAGCTATGCGCGAAGGTTCGTTCTCGACCGACACCAAGCGGACCTCGCCGTTGCCGGAGCCATGCTGCACAACGTGGGGCACCTCGCCTTGATGTCACGTCTGCCGGCGGAGTACCACGCCACGCGCAGCTACGCCGCGCAGCACGGGCTCACCATGGAGGAGGCCGAGAAGCGCCGCCTAGGCGTGCAGGATTCGGCCATCGGCGCCTATCTGCTCGGTCTTTGGGGATTGCCGTTCGAAGTCATCCAGGCGGTGGGCTCCCAGCATGCCTCTCCAGAAACCTTGACCGTCCTGGACACCAGCGCCGTAGTGTACTTGGCCAAAGCCTTGGTCGCGGAAGCGGCGCCCGCCGACAGCGCGGACCTCGTAGCGTTGCCGGACGACTTGCTGTCGCGGCTCGGCGTCGCGCACGTCGTCCGAGCCATTCGCGAAGAACGAGCGAGAAACCAGCCAGCTCAGGGGAGGTCCGTGTCGTGACTCGCCCACGCGTCCTGTGCGTCGACGACGAGCCCCGCGTGCAGCAGGGGGGGACTTACCAAAGTCCGCCAGCCACCCGAGCTTACAATCCTGCGTGTTTGCTCAGCTTCTCCTAATCCGCGCAAAAGAAGCTACCAGCTATCCTTGAGGGGACGTCACAATGGCTGCCGAACGTGAAAGCCCTAACGAACTGTTCGGACGAGGTGACCTTTCTGCTTCGCGTTCTCAAGGACGCACAGGCGGCGTTCTCCGAGGCGGTGGGCGACGGCCAGCGATTCGTGCAAGTCGTCTCGGAACGAGTGGCGACCCTCGCGAACGCACACTGCACGACTTACGTCCTCGCTGCGGACGGCTGTAGCTGGTCCCACATTGCCGGTGCCGCTCCCGTCTCCGTAGCCTCGGACGAGAACGCGGCCAGACCTGCGCCTTCGCTCGGGAGTGATGACCCCCTGGTCCTCCAGGCTCTGGCAACTGGCGCGCCCACCGCATTGAAGCTCGAAGGCGCAGCGTCGTCTCTCTTGATTCCGTTGTGCTCGCGGCGCCGCCGCTGCGGGCTGTTGGTCTTGACCCGTCTCGGCACCGACGCGCTGAGCGAAACCGAGATATTGGCCGCGGAGCAACTCGCCCGGGCCGCGGTCATGGCGTTGGAGCAAGCGAGCGAGGCGCAGGTCGATGGGCAGAATCGGCGGGCGGTCGAAGCAAACCGGCTGAAGAGCGAGTTTCTAGCCAACATGTCGCACGAGCTCCGAACCCCTTTGAACGCCATCATCGGCTTTTCGTCCCTGCTCCACGCGGGCAAGGTCGGCAAGCTCACCGAAACTCAAGTCGAGTACCTCGGGGATGTTCTGGTCAGCTCGCGACACCTCCTGCAGCTCATCGACGACGTGCTCGATCTGGCCAAAGTCGAAGCAGGCAAGCTCGAGCTTCAGGTGGACGTCGTGAACCTCTCGCGCACGGCAACCGAGGTTAGGAACATCTTGCGCGGATTGGCGGCCGAGAAGCACCTCGACATTTCGTGCGAGGTCGCACCAGAGCTAGCCGAGGTGCGTGGAGATGCGCGCCTGCTCAAGCAAGTTCTCTACAACTTCCTGTCCAACGCCATTAAGTTCACGCCGGAGCGCGGGAAGATCCACGTTCGGTTCCGAGCGGTCAGCGAGGCCGATTTCACGGTTGAGGTCGAAGACAATGGCATCGGTATCCGAGAGGAGGATTTGGAGCGGGTTTTTCGCGAGTTCGAGCCGGTCAACCCCAGCGGAGGCCGCTTCGGGGGGACAGGGCTGGGTCTCGCCTTGACTCGCCGAATCGTCGAGGCGCAGGGAGGGGCCGTGAGCGTCGTCAGCGCGGCTGCGAGCGGTAGCGTCTTCGTTGCCAGGTTGCCCCGTAACCTGGTCCCCGTCGAGGAGAGGAGGCACTAACTCATGGCCAACGAAACCATCTTGGTGGTCGATGATAATCCGATCAATGCCAAGCTAGCCCGAATCATTCTGGAGGAAGCCGAGTTCGTGGTCCACGTGGCAGGAGACGCGGAGCAGGCGCTCCACCTGCTCCAGCACTGCGAGCCTCGTCTGATTCTGATGGATCTAAAGCTCCCGGGGGTGGACGGCCTGACGCTCACGCGAGCTCTCCGGGAGGATGCTCGCTTCCAGAGGACTTGGATCGTCGCGCTGACCGCTTACGCCGTGAAGGGCGACGAAGCGCGGGCCTCAGCGGCGGGTTGTGACGGGTACGTGACCAAGCCCATCGATACGGACGCTCTGGCCGCCACCGTCACGAGCTACCTCGCTCGCGAGCGCGGGTGAGTCGTTCAGTCTGCTCTGCGGAGCCTCGCAGACCCAAGCTCTTCATTTTGACGTAGAGAGTCTTGTAATCAGTTTGCAGCAGGCGCGCCGCCTGACTCTTGTTGCCCCGGGTTCGTTTCAACGCGGCTTCGATCAGGCTGCGCTCCGCGGCCTTCGCCGCGCTACGAGCCGCGTGACGCAACGTGGGCAGCTCCACCTCGCAGACTTCCACCGCGATCGACGCAGATTGAGTTGGCTGGAGGAGCGGCTTCAGCGTTTCCGCACGAAGAGTCAGACCACTGGAGTCGAGAACACTTTGGCGCACGACGTTGCGGAGCTCGCGGACGTTGCCCGGCCACGAGTAGCCCTGCAGCATGGAGAGAGCGTCCCGTGCGATGTCGAGCATGGGACGACGCAGCTCGACGCTGACTTCTTTCAAGCAGTGCTCGGCAAGGTAGGCGATGTCGCTCTTACGTTCTCGCAGCGGAGGTAAGCTGATCGAGTACTGCGCCAACCTGAAGTACAAATCAGACCGGAAGCGGCCCGAGCCGGCCAAGAGCTGCAGGTCATGGTTCGTGGCCGCCAAGAAGCGAACGTCGAGCGGCGCAGACGTGCTCGAGCCGATCGCTTGAACTTGCCGTGACTCGAGGACGCGCAGAAGTTTTCCCTGCAGCTTCAGCGGCATGTTGCCGATCTCGTCGAGAAACACGGTGCCACCTTGGGCCGCGCCGAATTGACCGGGCGAGCGCCTGGCCGCCCCCGTGAAGGCGCCTCGCTCGTGGCCGAACAGCTCGGACTCGATCAGCGTTTCGGGTATCGCGCCGCAGTCGATGGCTACGAAGGGCTTGCTTCGCCGGTGACTTTGCCGATGGATCGCCTGCGCGATCAGCTCCTTGCCCGTGCCGGTCTCTCCCTGGATCAATACGGAGAAGTTCGTAGCGGCGACGGCGCGAACCTGTGCATTCACCCGCGAGACGGCCGCGCTAGGTCCCATGGCCACGCTTAGTCCTCCCGCGAGACCGGCGCGGTGACGCAGATCCTCGACCTCCAAGCGGAGCTCATGAGTCTCCAGGGCGCGGTTCACCGACAGCAGCAGCTGCTCGTGGTCGACTGGTTTGGTCAGGTAGTCGAATGCACCGAGCTTCGTCGCTCGCACCGCCGACCGAACTTCGCCGAAGGCGGTGAGTACAACGACGGGCAAGCTCGGGAATGCGACGCGAATGCGCTCCAAGACTTCGAGGCCACCCATGCCCGGCAGGTGGAGGTCGAGGATCACCACGTCCGCCGAGCCCGATTCGAGTAACGACAGTCCTGTTGCCCCATC
>JAQSWN010000353.1 GCA_029266615.1 Polyangiaceae bacterium | reverse complement strand
CCCGCTCGTGCGAAGTAATGCGGGTTACTATGGCGTCACTCTAACCATCATCCTCCTGAGCGCGTGCGGCGGGGACGCGGGGGACGCTCCCCCGGAAGGCAGCGCCGGCTCGTTCGCTGCGGGCGGCAAGGCCGCGAACGGCGGCAGCGGCACCACCAGCGGGGCGCAGCCGGCCGCCCAGGCCGGCAGTGGCGGCCAAAACAACGGCACGGCCGGAGCTGGCGGAACCAGCCCCAATCCTGCGGCAGGCCAGACCGGTAACGGCGGCACTAGCGCGGCGGGCGCGGGCGGTTCCCCGGGCGGCACCGGCGGCGCGGCGGGTGGCACTGGCGGCGCGGCGGGCGGCAGTGGCGGCGCTGCGGGCGGCTCCACCGGTACCGGCGGCACTCCCGACGATTCGGGCTGCACCGTTCCAGCGGTTTCGAACACTCCCGCCGGCTACGGCAAGAGCACGACGGGCGGCGGAAACGCGACGCCGGTCGTGGTGAGCAGCTTCGCGGAGGCGGAGGCCGCGCTGGAGACGTACCGCGACGCCTTCAAGGAAGGCACGCAGAGCCGCCTCGTCATCCACTACAGCGGCAAGTTCGACTTCGCCTCGATCACGGACGTGTGCGGGCAGCACACCAAGGACGCGCAAATCCTGCAAATCAAGGAGATGGAGAACGTCACCTTCCAGGGCACGACAGGGTCGAGCGCGAACTTCGGCATCAAGGTCAACAAGGCGAAGAACGTCATCATCCGCAACATGACGATGGGCTTGTTGCCCGGCGGCGGCAGCTCGGACGCCATCACCCTCGAGGGTAACGATACGAACGGGGACGTGGAGAACGTGTGGGTCGACCACAACGACCTGTTCAGCTCCACGAAGGACGACTGCCCCGGCGCGGGAGACACGGAGTTCGACGGGCTGATCGACATCAAGAAGGGCGCCCGCTACATCACGATCTCGTACAACAAGCTGCACGATCACCAGAAGACGGGCCTCCTCGGCTCGAGCGATACGGACAAGACGCAGCGCTACGTCACGTTCCACAACAATTGGTACGACAACGTCGTCTCTCGAACGCCGCTGCACCGCTTCGGCTACATCCACCTTTACAACAACTACTTCAGCCGTATCACGAGCAGCGGAATCAACGTGCGCACCGGCGGCCACGCGCTGATCGAGTCGAACTACTTCGAGAACGTCGCGAACCCCGTCACGTCCCGCTACAGCGACGAGATCGGCTACTGGGACCTGCGCAACAATTTCGGCTCCGGAATCACGTGGACGACGGAGGCGGACACCCTCGCCAACGCCGAGACGTGGATGACGACTAAGGCGTTCCCCGCGAGCGAGCTCAACTACTCGTACACGGCCGCCCCTGTCGCGTGTGTGAAGAAAGTCGCCATGGCGACGGCCGGCGCGAAGCTCTAGTCTAGTACTAGGCGAGAAGATCAGCCGGTCGAGACACCGTCTTGGCCGGCTGATCTTTAGTGCTCCTACGGCATCGGTAAGGTGCCGATAGTTGGTACCGGTCGGAGCTGGGCAAGCTCAGCAGTCGAGCTCGTCGCTGCCGTCGAAGCAATCCGCGTCACCGTCGCAACGCTGTTTGCCGCCGATGAACTGACCATCATTGCAGCGGAACGCGGCCTCTTCGCAAGCCTCGTCCTCGCCCGTCGAGCAGTCCACCGTGCCGTCACAACGCTTCGCATGGAGGACTAGAGAGCCGTCTTCGCAAGCGAACTGCACCTCGGAGCACCGCTCGACTGTTTCGTCGCTCCCATCCGGGCAGTCCACGGACTGGTCGCACAAGTCCTGCGAAGGCAAGAGCAAGGAGCCATCGTCGCAGACGAACATGCCCCCAACCTCGTTGCCGCCCGGGCCGCCCGCTGCCCCCGCGCTGCCTTCGCCCTGTCCTTGGTCCGCGCCACCCTGATCGACGCCCTCGCCGCTGCCTTCACCCGAGCCCTGATCCGCGCCGCCCTGCGCGATTCCTTCGCCTTCACCTCGCCCTTGGCTCCCCGCCGCGCCCGCCGACGAGCCGTCGCCCCCGGTAGGCGTAGGGCTCGGCTTTACCTGCTTGTCACCGACGTCGACGCCCAACGAACAGGCGGTACTTAGCAGTCCCCACACCACACCCATGATTGGTAACGCTCTCATGTAACCTCCATCATCGAGAAAGCTCCGGCACGGCGGTTTGGATCGCATGGGCAGGCGAATGGAGAAGCTTATGGAGCACGGAGACCTGAGGTGAATGCGGTGCCCGCGACTCCCAAGACCGCGCCACGCGCTCGGCTTCCGCTCGGCGCTGGAGGAGGAGGAGCGCGCGCACGCGAAGCACCGCCGCTTCGGGCTCCAGCAACGGCCGTGGAAGCCGTGCGGCCCGATCGAGAGATTGCAGGGCGAGCTCCGCTCTTCCGGTCGATAGCGCCGCGCGCGCGTCGTCCAGTAGGCGTACTTCGCGTTCGACGGTGTCCCGCGGCGGGCGCGGCTCAGCTGCCGTCGTCAACGGCGCGCTCGGCGCCCGCTCCGTCATCGTCGGGCGGGTGGACGACTCCACGCTGACCGCGGCCGCGCTTTCTGCAGCTCGGCCGGTAGCGCCCGTGCTCACTACGACCGGCGATGGCCGTGTCTCGGGCTCGCCGTGGGCGCCGATGCTCGTCGCGGCTGCGGTAGCGCCGGCGGCGGAGAATCCTGCCACCAAGCCGATGCCCACCCACTTGAAAAGCGTGCCGAACGTCGCGGCGGCGCCCGCGTGGGGCAAGGGTGCGGCCGCAATCAGGGGCGCCGCGGCCGCGCCGTGAGCAATGGCCTGCGCCGCCAGCAGCGCGGCAACGGCGGCGGGTGCCGCTCGCAGCGCCTGGGGCGGCGGTTGCTGCGTGCGGCCGGCCACGAGCAGGCTCCTGACGTGCGCGTCGAGCTCGTCCTCTTCCAGCAAGCGTGACGGTTCGTGCGACTCGATGGTCATTTGAGCCAACCTCCTCGATGCCGGTTGAACGATTGCAGGAAGAGCTCACGAGCGCGACGCACCCGCGAAGCGACTGTCCCGCGTGGTAGGTCGAGCGCGAGCGCGATCTCGCTGAACGTGAGCCCCTCCAGCTCGAACAGCGTGAAAATCGCGCGCAGCTCGACGGGGAGGCACTCGAGCGCGGCATCGAGCTGGCGCCGCTGCTCTCGTCTCAGCAGAGCTTGCTCGGGCTCGAGATTGTCTGCCTCGAGCGCTTCGACGTCGGCTTCGCTGGCCCGCGCGGCGCTGCGTTGACGGGCGCGTCGGTGCTCGAACGAGATATGGAACGCTGCCTTCATCAGGTAAGCGCGTTCAGAGCCGGGCTCCACCACGTGTGCTTTCGCGAGCACCCGGGCGAACACGGCTTGCGCTGCGTCGTCCACCTGCGCGGCCGGCACGCCGAGCCGCCGCAAGAACCGCCATACTGTGGCGTACTCCCGCTCGACGATTTCACGCACGCGATTGGCGGACGCGACCGGAGGTGCAGGTGCCGACGCCTCCGCGGGCGGGCTGACTTCTGCCGAGGCGGAAGCAGCATGCGGCGCGGTCATATCCACCACAGAAAGCCGCCATGGCGCCGTTCGGATCACCAAAAGCTCACCAGCGCGCAGCCAACCCAGCCTGGGCACGACCTTCCACCGGGCCGCTTCTGGAGAGCTCTTGGCCAGAGCGGTAGTGGAACGAATAGCGGAAGGGGGTGTAGTCCAAAGAAGCGCCGACCTCGGCGACCAGGAGGCGCGGAACTACGGGTATGTCCAGCTTGGCCGACAGGCCGAACGCGAGCCACGGTTCGCGGTCCTTGCCCGCAGCCAGCTCGGAGCCGCGGCCGGAGCCGGTGAGCTGACCCAATTCAGCACTTACAGCGACGCCGAGCGGCTCCCAGAGCGCGTTCGAGCCGACGCTGCTTCGGAGCGCCAAGCGCTCGACCGTGATGGTCGCTTCGTCGCGTTCGAACGGCAAAGTCTCCAGCTGCAGCAACGTGACGCGAAGCGCGAGGGACTTTGGGCTCGGCTGCAGCTCGACGAAGAACGACGGGCCCAGTGCCGGTCGAGGAGCGAAACCGAAGCCGGTCATGAAGGCGGTGCCCAAGCGAAAGCGGGCGCGCCCCTCGTTCGTGGGAACGTGGACGGGCGCGGTCGTGCCCTCCGTTTGCTTGGCGCGAGGCGCTCGCGCTTCTGTCGCCAATGCCGGTGCCGGCCCGCTGGTGACGGGGGTAAAGGTCGCGGGCTTTGGCTGCTCGTCCGAGGTGATGCCGGCGGCGAGGGCTCGCTCCTCGGCGAGCACGAGCAACACCCAAGCCACCGCCCTTCGAAGCTCTGCGCATTGCTGCGCCTGCAGCTCACGTAGCTGCCGCCCGCGCCCGGACCGCAGCTCCAGCGCGGCGCTGTGGCCTCCGCTCGCGTCCGTCGTGACACTCACATCGAGCTCCAGCTCGGGGGAGTCGCCGCCCGCGCCGTCGGCCAGGACGACGCCCCGCGCGCGCATTTCTCGCGCCAACTCCGAGGAATCATCGCACTCGCCGGCCCAGGACACCTTTGCGGACACATGAGGCAGGTCCGCTGCGGCGCTCTTCGCGAACACCGACGCGGCAAGCACGAGCAAGCCGATCTTCACGCTCGAGTGGTACCACTGCCCGCCGCGCGTCGACATCCGAACGTTGCGGCAGATTGGGGTAAGGGTACTAACAGTGCGCTGCCGGCTCTCGCGCGCAGGGGCGAGCGCGCAGACTCACGCGCGCCGAACGTGCGCGCGCCGTGAGGAGAGAGAAAATGAACCCGTATCGTAGAGTCGAGGATCGGGCTGGTGTTACTCACGCTCGCCGCCGGCAGCACTGGCTGCGTCGAGCAATCGTGCGAGGTCAGCCCATGCTCGGCATTACTTGAGGTCGACGCTCGAACAGAAGCTCGCGCTGAACGGCTCCTGACACACCGACGAGGGGTTGCAGTAGCCACTGAGGCAATCCGCATTTCCGTCGCAACGCCCGCCATGGGGGCTGCCCACCACGGCGCACCTCCCCGTTTCCACATCGCAGGTAGAGTTGGCCGTGCAAGCGTCGAGCGCCGCGTCGCATGGCCCTGAGTCGGTTTGGGCTTTGCAGATCCGCGTCTCGGGGTCGCAGAACGTTCCGGCTTTGCAACCCTGGCTGCTGCCCGCACAGGAGCCCCCTTCAGCCACGAGTGGCTGGCACTCTCGGTCTCCTGCCGTCCCCGCGCAATGCAGTCCGTCACTCGTGAAGCACGCCGGCAGGGTTGGGTCGGGGGCGGGGTCATCGAATGATGCCGCAGACGGTACGCACGCGCGGCTCTCGGCTCTTTC
>JAQSWN010000123.1 GCA_029266615.1 Polyangiaceae bacterium | reverse complement strand
CTCTCGAAAGTCTCGCTCCAAACTGGCAGCGGGCGCATGCTGTTCCAAGGGTTGAGCCTGCAGCTCAGCCGTGAGCACGTCGCGCTCGTGGGCCGCAATGGCGTCGGCAAGTCGACGTTGCTCGCCCTGCTCGCGGGCGCCACCGCTCCCACTTCGGGTGTGGTGGAGGTGCGGGGGACGGTTCATCACCTGCCGCAAGCCGAAGAGGAAGCTGACCCGCTCAGCGGGGGCGAGCGCCGGCGCAAGTCGCTCGAGGACGCTCGCGCGTCCGGCGCGGAGATTCTCTTACTCGACGAGCCCACCCTGCACCTCGACCAAGGCGCGTCCGAGTGGTGCCGGGGTTGGCTCGCAGCGTGGCCCGGCGCGGTCCTCGTTGCTTCGCATGATCGTCAGCTCCTGGCTCAATTTCGGCACTTCTTCGTGCTCAGCGAGGCGGGTGGCCACTACTTTGGAGGCTCGCTTGCCGAGCTCGAGGCGCACATGGAGCAGGAGCACGACGCGCACGAGCTCCGCTACGCCCGCAACCTGAGTCGCCTCGCCGAGCAGGAAGCTAGCGTCGCGCGCGTCGCGCGCAGAAAGGCCAGAAACAAGCGCCGAGGGCGCTTCAGGGAGCTGGACCGAAATACGCCGCGCATTCGTCTGAATGCGAAACGCGGCGAGGCGCAAGTCAGCCAGGGGCGTCTGGCGAAGCTGCGCGAGGCCAAGCTTTCGGCCCTCCGCGGCTGGACCCGCGCCACGCGGCGCGCCCTCGACGTGCAGCTCGCGCTTTCGCTGCCACTACCCGAGCTCCCGGTCGATACGGGTCGCAGCTTGGTGAGCTTGCAAGATGTCGCGGCGACGGCGGGCGGTCGCGCTCTGTTCGAAGGGCTCGACTTGCAGCTAGGCCGCGAACGCGTGGCGGTGGTCGGCCCCAACGGCTCCGGTAAAACGACGCTGCTGCAGATCCTACTCGGCCAGCGCCGCCCCGAGCGCGGCTCGGCGCACCTGGAGTCGTCGCGAGTCGGGTTCATCGAGCAAGGCGGGCGCAATTGGATCCGGGAAGAGTCCCTGCGCGTCCACCTGCTCGAGCTCGGAATGTCGAGCGAGGAAGCGGCGCGAGCGCTCGTCGCCCATCGCTTTCCCCTCGCGCTCGCCGGGCGCCCGCTGCGTTCCCTCAGCCCTGGTGAGCGCGCGCGCGCGGCTCTGATTGCGCTCTTCGCCCGCGCTCCGGCGGTGGAGTTATTGGTGCTGGACGAGCCGACTTTCAGCCTGGATCTGGTCGCGGTGCACGCGCTCACGCGGGCGCTGCGGCAGTGGCGGGGCGGGCTCGTCGTCGCCAGCCACGATCAGCCCTTCCTCGCCGAGCTCGACTTGGCGCGGGTGATTACCCTCGGCGCGACTTCGTGAGGCGCGACTTCGTGAGGCGCGACTTCGTGAGGCGCAACGCCGCGCGCGCTAGCTGCGCGGGGCCGAGACGGCCTGCTGGAGCGCGTGCCGCGCGGCCGCGAGCAGCACCTGCTTCGCGTCCGCCAACACGTAAACGAAGCAATCGGGAGCGGCCGGAATGAAACACACGAGGTGAAAGTAGCGATCGGTGACGACGATGGAGTCTTGGACTCGCTCTTGTCGCGACAACACGTTGAGGCATTGCAGGTGCGCCCAGGCGACGTCCGGGCTCAGCTCCTGGCCGCGCTGCAGCAAGCAAACGCCGGTGAGCCGGTCGATGACAGCGGCGCCGAGCACGCCCTCGCCGAGCAGCGCGCGATCCAAGACTTCTACCAGCTCGTCGCGGGGCGTGGCGCTGTCCGCGGTCGAAAACGCATCTTGCCACGGCGGGTGAGAGCTCGGCGCGTTCGGGAAAACGGAGCGAGGACGAGAGAGCCCGTCTTCGTCTCCGAGCAGCTCCTCGAGCTCGAACAGCAAATCCTCTGAATAGCCGCGCTTCTGCGGCAAAAATAGGATTTGCGGCCGCTCGAAGCGGAGAATGGTTTGCATCTTGCGGCGCGTCCAGTCGAGCAGCTGGTCGCGCAGCCGCGCGCGGTCCACGAGCCCGAAGCTAACCAGCGTGTCGCTGAGGCGGGCGCCGGTGCGCCGGCATTCGGCGACCACTTCGCGGACCGTGTCGGCGTCGATGCCGGCTTCCGGGGTCAAAATGTCCAGAAGCGAGTTGCGGTCGTCCGAGACGTGCGCCCACGCCACTTGGCGGCGATGGAAGAGCACCCGCGCGTTGATGGCGCCGTCGGTCACGACCAGCTCGCCGTCGCCCTCGTCACGCGCGCGGAACAGGGCTTGCGCCACCGCCCGCGACTGAGAGCGCCCGGCGCCAGAGCGCCGTGCGGCCGGCAGTAGCCGCGCGACCAAGATGTCCGGCGCCGCCGGCTTGGACAAGAAGTCGTCCGCACCGGCGCCCAGGCCCTCCAGCATGTCCTCGCGACTGTTACGCGCGGTGATGAGGATGATGTACGGCTGCACGCGCAAGCTCGCCTTGCGGACGCGCGCGCACACCTCCAAGCCACTGTGCCCCGGCATCATCCAATCCAGCAAGAGCACGTCCGGGCACGGGTCCTGGAGCGCGAGCGCCAGTGCCTTCTCCCCGTCCTCGACGACGGTCACTTCGTGCTGAGTGCGCGCGCGCAACGTGCGAGAGACGAGCTCACGGCTCAGTGGCTCGTCGTCAGCTAGGAGGATGCGCATCGATCCCATGGTGGGCGACCAGATTACGTACGCACAATTCGTTCACGGCAATAGCCCGCCGCCTCCTCCACGCTAAAAGGCCGACAAATGGCGCCTCGGCTCATGAGCCTACGTCGCCTCACCCGTGCTCGGCGAGGGTTCTAACTCCGGGAGAGCGCGGCGCTTCGGCGGGCGGGCAGACTCACGAGTGGCCCAAGCCGCGCCCGGCAGGCCCGTCATTCCCAGCCGGAGTCGTTACCGTTTGCGAGGATGGCGCTCACGCCGCTCACTTCGCCGCCCTGCATTTTGAACACGTGCATGTCGATGTAGCCGCCGGTGAAGATGGTGAAGCCGACGCCGAGCCCAGCCTCCACGTCCGCAAAGACGAGGCGCGGGTCGAGCACGGCCTGCCCGGAGCCCGAGCCAGACGCGCAGCTCGCGCCCTGGCCGCAGACGAAGTTACCGCCGCCGTTCTCGATGCGGAGGCAGTCCGGGGTCGTGTTGCAGACGCCAGCCGGGAACCGCCGAAAGTATTTGTCCATCCAGCCCGTGAGCTCTTCGCGCGTGGCACGTTGCTCGGCGGGAACGGTTTGCTCCCACTCGATCTTCTGGTTGCTCGCGATGAGCGCGCCGGGGTTGGCGTCGAGGGCGGGGTAGTCTGCTGCGCGCGCGACGATCAGCTCGCTCTCGGTGATCTTCTGGTTGGCAAGCTTCAAGCGAAGCGCAACCGGCACGTCTGTCGTGCCGTCCGGCACCACCGCCTGAGTGGCCGACATGCAAAGCTGCGTGTCCAGCGCGCTGTGCGCGTACTTCCGCGCACCGGCTGTCTTCCACAAGCCCTCTTCCCCAGGTTTGCTCGCTTTGCCGTTTTCGGTGTGCTTCACGCTCGCCGCGAGCGGCAGGCCCGATGGGCTGTGAGCGGCGAGGGCGGTGAAGTACGCGTCGACCGTGCTCTTGAGCAGCTCGCGTGTGCACGCGCCCTCGCCGCCGCTGCCTCCGCCGCCGTTGCCGCCGGCCATCGCGGTGCCGGCGCTGCCGCTGGCGCCGCTGACGCCGCCCGGAGTGCCGCCTTGCCCGCCGCCAGTGCTGATACCGGCCGTTGGCGCCGTGCCTCCCGCAGCAGAGCCCGCGCCGCCGGCTGAGGCGGCGGAGCCGCCGGCGGTTCCGCCGCTCGGCGCGCCCGCGTTGATTGCGCCCGCCCCAGGCGCGCCGGCGCCGCCGTTGCGCGGGCCAGACTCGGGGCTTTCGTCGTTCCCACAAGCGAAAGCGAGCGCGATCGTAAGCGACAGCAGCGCGAGAGGTGTTCGCATGGCTTCGCGCTTAACGTCCCTCGAAGCGTTGGTCGTGTCCAGTCGCAACGAGCGATCTTTCGAAATCGCAACTCGCCAATCGAGCGCTGGTGCGGATCGAAACAGCGACTTCCTCTCCGCAGTCGGGACCGGTTCCAACGCTTCCTCGCGGCGATCGCTCGGCGCGCAAAGTTGAAGGAACGAGATGAGAAATATCTCACTCGCTCCTGCGAATGGCCGCCGCTTATTCTCGGCCAGCCTGCACGAACGTGCTGCGTCAGCGCGTCCTCGGTTTGCGGCAACTCTCGGTCATCCACGATGTCAGCTCGCAAGTTCTCCACCTTCGCCCTCTTCGCTTCCGGCGCGCTCCTCCTCACCAACTGCAGTGACGACTCAGCCGCACCCGGCCCCGGCACGGCTGGAACCGGCGGCAGCGCGAACGCCGGCGGCAGCGCGAACGGCGGTGGGGGCGCCGCATCGGCTGGTACGGGCCCGGGCGGCGGCGGCGCGAGCGTCGGCGGAAGCAACGCGAGTGGCAGTAACGCCGGCGGCGGGGGCTCGGGTACGTCCGGCGCGGGTGGCAGCGCCGCCGGCACGGGCGGCGCGAACGGCGGCACCGGCGGAGCCGTCGGCGGGACGAGTGGAAGCGGCGGTGGCGGCGGAAGCGGCGGCGGCTCCGCGTTCACGCTGACGAGCACGGACTTGATGAACGGCGGCAATTTTTTGGACAAGAACACGTGCAATGGCAAAGCCTTTGGGGACGACGAGTCCCCGGCTCTGGCGTGGACAGAGCCGCCCGCCGGCACGAAGAGCTTCGCGCTCACGTTCATCGACGTCACGTTGACGGCGAGCAATCCGTCGAACCCGATGGGGCATCATTGGATGGCGTACAACATCCCGGCCGCGACGCGCGCTCTGCCCGGAGACTTGCCGGACGGAACGACGCTCACGACCCCGGTGGCTCTAAAGCAGGTCCCACAAAGCTACCTCGGGCCCTGTCCCGCCGGAATGATGCACACCTACGAGCTCACGCTCTACGCTCTCGACGTGGAGACGATCGACCCCGGCGGCGGCAACGCGTTGAGCAAGGCCATGGTCGACAAGATCAAAGCGGCGTCGGTCGGCTCGGCAGTGCTCAGCGGCAAGTCGAGCGCGCAGAGCCAGTAGCCCGCGTCGCCACGGAGCGTCGACCGAGTAACGGCCGGCGCTCCGTATCGGTGGCTCGCGTGCGCGGTGCAGCGCCGCCTGCTCGCAGCGCGCGGCGTGCTACTTCGCCGCTTCCAGCTTGTAGACCCCGCCCATGAGGGAAACGATATAGATCTCGCCGTCCGCGCCGTTCGTGATCGAGACGATCGAGGTGACGTTGTTGAGATCTTGCTTGAGGCTGACGGGCGTTGAAGCGGTGCCCTTTTCGCGGTCGTAGACGAGGGACCACACGGCGTTGCTCTGGTAGTCCGCGTAGATGTACGCGCCGCGCAAGCTGGGGATGGATTGACCGCGGTAAACGGCGCCGCCGGTGAGGGACTTGCCCGCGTTGTGGTCGTACTCGATGACAGGCTTGGTGATGCCGGCCTCGTCGCAGCCGCTCATTGGCTGGTAGCAATGATTGCCTTCGGTCTTGTTCCAGCCGTAGTTCTTTTGACCCTCGCCGGTCCTCTCGATGTCCACCTCCTCCCACTTATCTTGCCCGACTTCACCGATGTAGAAGTCACCGGTGCAACCGTCGAAGGTGGAGCGGAACGGGTTACGCAGGCCGTAGTCCCAGATTTCCGGCGCGGCCGCCGCCATCTTGTCCTTCAGGTTGCCGGCGGGGGACGAGTACTGCGCGCCGCCGCTCGCGGTCGGGTTGATTCGCAAGATCTTGCCGAGCAAGGACGTGAGGCTCTGGGCGTTGCCGCCGGTGTCCCCGGAGCCGCCGCCGTCGCCCAAGCCGATATAGAGAAAGCCGTCCGAGCCGAAGTTGATGGCTCCGCCTTTGTGGTTGCGGAATAGCGAGCCGCCGTTGGTGGGCTGCTCGACCTTGAGGACGACACGGCCGCTCGCCGGGTCGGCTTCGTCCGCGCTGGCGGCGCTGACTTTGTATTCTTCGATGATGCTGTCGCCGGTGTTGTTGGCGTCGGCCTTGTCGCTGTAGTGCACGTAGAAGAGGCCATTGCTCGCGTAGCTCGGGTGGAAGGCCATGCCCAAGAAACCGCGCTCGTCCCCGTTGGCGGTGCCAGCGACGACCTTGCTCGAGATGTCCAGAAACGGCTTGCTGACGACACTGTCTGCTTTGATGAGACGCACGGTTCCCTCGCGCTCGACCACGAAAAGGCGACCTGCCGGGTCATTGGGAGAGTGCGCGAGGTAGATGGGCTGGGCGAGGCCGTTCGACACGACCGAGGTGGCCTGCAACGCCGGCACCGCTCCCGTCGGCGGCGAGCAATCGTACCCGTCCGTTCCGGTCACGCGCTTGCCGCCTGCGCCGGTGGACCCGCCGACGGAACCCCCGGCGCCGCCCGCGCCGCCTGCGCCGCCTGCTGAGGCGCCGCCAGTCGTGCTGCCGCTGTTAGCGGTACCGCCAGCTTGAGCGCCGCTCCCGCCAGTTGGGCTGCCCGAGCTTGCGTGCCCGCCCGAAGTCGCGGCCGTGCCGCCCGACGTGGCAGGGGTGCCGGCGCTTGCGGTCACGCTCGTGCCGGCGGAGCCGCTCGGCGCGTCCGTGCTGCTGTCGCACGCGGCGTTGAGCCCGAGCGCGAGCGCGCACGAAGAGGCCAGGGTGATGACACGAGTGGGATTCGAGCGACGCCGCATGCGGCCATCTTTAGCGTGTCGGTTTACGAGAACCAGGTGAGCCGAGCCTCACCAGTGACAGAGAACAATCTGCTGTGAGCGTTGCGGGTAGAAGCGAAACAGGGACACTCACGTTGCCGCATCTGTGACCGCTCCCTCGACTCGAAAAACGGCGTGCGAGAGCGCAACTTCGGATCTACGCTGCGCCTACATGAAGAGGACGCAGAGCGCTTCACGGCGCTCCCGTACTGTTTCGCTTTTGGCGGTGATGTCCGCCGCCACTGCCTGCTCGCCCGACGCCTCGGCTCCACCCGCTGGCGCTGCGGGAACCGGCGGCGGGGCGGGAACCGGCGGCTCGATTGCGGGCGGAAGTGCAGCCGTCGGCGGCTCCGTGGCGGGCCTGGGCGGCGGCGGTACGGCCGCGGGTGGCGGTAGCGCGGGAGCGGCAACCGGCGGAGGCGGGGCGAGCGCAGGCGGCGCCCCCAGCGCGTGCCACGAGGCGGGGCCGAGCGGCCCATTGACGACGAGACTCCCCTGCTTGCTGTCGGAGACAGGCCTGTACGGCGCAGACATGACCACGCTCGCGGGCGGCGTCCACCCCTACTCACCGAGCTTCGAGCTTTGGAGCGACGGCGCGGACAAGAAACGTTGGGTGAGCCTACCGGCGGGGTCGAAGATTGACACGACCGACATCGACTACTGGAGCTTCCCGGCGGGAACGAAGCTTTGGAAAGAGTTCACGCGCGACGGCGTGCGCGTCGAGACGCGCTTGATGCAAAAGCAGAGCTCAGGCGCGTGGTATGCCGTGGCGTACCAATGGCGGGCGGACCAGCGCGAGGCGGACGCGGTGCCGAACGGTGTCAAGGACGCGTCCGGCACCCCGCACGACGTGCCCAATGGGGACGACTGCTTGACGTGCCACAGCCAGATGCCGGACAAGGCGCTCGGCTTCTCCGCGATTCAACTTTCGCACGCGAAGCAGGACCCGAGCAGCGCGCTCGAATGGACGCTCGAGACGTTGGTTAAAGACGGCCTGCTGACGACCCCACCCGCGCTGCCGTTCACGGTGCCGGGCACGGCCCTGGACCGCGACTTCTTCGGCTACTTGCACTCCAACTGCGGGCACTGCCACAACCCGAAAGGCACCGCGAACACGCAGACCGGGCTGGATTTGTGGCTCAAGGTGGCGGACTTGGCGGGCCCGGTAACCGGCTTTTCGGTCTACCAAGGCATCTTCGACCGAGATATCGTCTGGCTCGACGCGGAGCACCCGAACGCGCCCAAGCGCATCGCCCCCGGCTCGCTCGCAGATAGCGCGATGTACCAGCGTTTCGTCGAAAAAGCGCACACCTGGAGCATGCCGCCGCTCGGCACGGAGGTGGTGGATCCCGCCGCGAAGAAGCTGTTCGAAGACTGGATCACCGCGCCGCGCTAGGACGCCCGAGTCGCTACGGGCTACGTAAAGGCGTGCTCAGCGACGTGCTTTTGAGTAGAGGTCGAGCCATGGCTACGAAAAAGTCGAAGACGAGCAAGAAGCCAACCCGCAAAGCGTCGGCCGCGAGCCAGATCGTGAGCAAGACGGCCAAGAGCGCCAAGGGGCTGCTCGACCGAGTTGCGCAAGTTTCGGCGCAGTTGGTGCTGGACAGCGGTCTCCTCGGCGAAGCGCCCAAAGCCAAGAAGAAGGCTTCCAAGAAGGCGCCCGCCAAGAAGGCGGCGAACAAAGCGCCCGCCAAGAAGACCCGCGCCAAAAAGAAGACGAAGAAGGCCTGAGCTAATCCAGGGCCGGCCGCCCCTCAGCGCGCTTCGCGGCGCTTCTGCAGTAAGGCGATACGCTCGGCCATTTGCTCCGCCACCTGCCGGAGCTCCGCGAGCTGTTCTTGCTCCGTCGCCTCCGCTTCGCCGCGGGACAGGCGCAGCTTGGCTTCTTCCGCCTTGCTGGTCTCGGTGGCGGCTTCTTGCATGCTGTTCATGATCACGCCGATGAACAGGTTGAGCACGATCATCGTGCCGAACAGGATGAAGGTAATGAAGTAGAACGGCGCCGCGAGCGGGCTCGGCTCCGGGATTTTGCACAGCTCCGCGGCTACGCCCTCGCCGGGGACGCACCCGTAGAGCTGCGTGTACATGAGCTCGGCCCAACCCTCCAGGGTGACGACCGTGAACAACGTCAGCATCGCGACGCCCAGGGAGCCGAAGTGGGCCGGGTCGTTCTTGCCGAAAAGGAACACGCCCCCGACTCCGTAAACGTAGAACAAAAGCCCCAAAAAGACGCCCACGTAGGCCATGGACGGGATGCTCTTCAGCAGCGCGCTCACCAAAATCTGCAGGCGGGGCAAGGCGTGCACCAAGCGCAGTACGCGCAGCAGCCGGAGCAAACGCAGCACGGTGACGTATTGCCCGCCGAACGGCAGCAGCGTGACCGCCACGATGCCGAAGTCGAACACGTTGAACGGGTCACGGAAGTAGCGCCAGGGGCGGCTGCCCTCGGCCGCCAGCTTGACGATGATCTCGACCACGAAGACGCCGAGCACCAGTCGGTCGAGCGCGTGCAGCAGGTCACCGTGCTCCGCGACGATGGCGGGAGACGTCTCGAAGCCGACCAGGGCGCCCGCCAGCACGATCACGAGCGTGATGAAGTACTGAAAGGCGGAGGAGTGCGCGATACGACGAGCGACAGCGGACATGCGCGCCGCTCTTACAACAATCGCGTGGAGGCGCCTAGAATCGGAGCCGAGCGCAGAAGAGGGCGTCACCAGCGCGGGGCGTGACATTCACGGCCGTGAGGACGCGTGACGCGCCGGCCGTCCCCCCACGCTACTTGGCGGGGGGAAGTTGGGCCGCGAAGTGTTCTTTCATGGCCGGGTAGTAGTCGCCGAAGTCGGGCAAGGATGCCCCTGCGCGCGCCGCCACCAGCATGTCCAGGTAGTATTCCCAGCCGGGTCCGACGCTCGCCACGTCTTCTGGCTTCACGGAGCGTTGCACGAAGCGCAGCGTCGTCACGTCACCGGCCTGGCTGAGCAAAGCTTCGAGCCGCCACTCGCCATGGTCGTCCTTCATGTGCACCGCAAGGTGATGCGGTGCCTCACACGTTTCGATGAGCACTTGCGAGGGAGGGGCGTCCTTTTCGAAGCCCATCTGCAGCGTGACGTGCTTGCCGGGCCCGGCGTCACCACTCCAGGTGCCGAACCAGCGCGACAAGCTCTCGGACTCCGTGACGCTCTTCCACACGTCCTCGATGGGAGCGCGGAATTGCCGTTCGAGAACCAGATCGACGCCGGCAGGGGTGGAGACGACACGACCAGTGGGACGAGGGCTCATGCTATTTCTTTCCGTTTGCGGGGGTGAGAGGCGGGAGAGTCGGCGCGGCGACGCGTTTTCACGCGCTGTACCTCCGTGGCGAGCGCGTCGAAGCGCCGATTCCACGCCGCGCCCGCGCGCAGCTGCTGCAGGTAGCCTTCCAGCTCGACGACGCCGTCGAGGCGGAGCGTGTACTCACGCTCGCGACCTCGCACGTCGTCCTGAACGAGGCCAGCCTGCCGGAGGACGCGGAGGTGACGGCTGACGGCGGGGCGGCTGACCTGAAAGCGCTCGGCGACCGCGCCTGCGGCGAGCGGGCCTTGGCGCAGCAGCAGCAAGATCTGCCTGCGAATCGGGTCCGAAAGCGCCTGGGCGACGAGGTCCACCGGCAACGTGTAACAAGTTTGTTACACGTTGCCAAGGCCGTCGGGGACGCTTCTCACGGGTGGCCCGAGTGGCCCGCGAAATTAGGGGAGAATCGCGGGCGACGGCGTGCCGCTGTACACGGCGTTGCAGCGCGGCTTCTTGACGTCCGGCGGGCACGTGAGGCCCTGGTAGAAGCTCAGCGACTGCGCCGGCGGCGCGTAGCCGGCGGGGAGCGGCAGCTTGGAGACTTGTGAGAAGTACGCGAGGCTTGCGTCGCGCCACCAGCGCGCTTCGTAGTGTTGAATCTGGAGGAAGTCCGTCACGTCCTCGAAGCGCGCGGTGTCCACGCGTCCTTTGACCGAGTCCCACGAGGCGCGCATGGCGCCCACGTCGTCCACCCCTTGGCTGTAGCGATGCACGAGCTCCGCCCAAACGGTGCGGCCCGTGTCCAGGGTGTCTTGCCAGCCGACGTGTTGAAAGAACAACAGAAGGTCGTTCGGCACCGTTGCGCGGGTGCCGAACTTTTGCGCAAGCGGTGCGCTGTACTGCGAGGCCGCGTTGCTCCCCGCGGCGCTGCGGTCGAAGCCGATGCCTTGCGCGTCCGCCTTGTGATAGTAAACCGGGTTCCACTCGGCACGGTCGAGGTTGCTCACCCACGCGCCGGGCCCGTAGTGGTGGTCCGTCGCCATGATGTGTACGAGGCCGAGGGGCGTCATGTAACCGACCAGGGCATCACGTGACTTCATCATCAGGTCCACCACGGGTCCGACGACCACAGGGTCGTTGGAGAGAGTCTGGCGGACCCACTCTTCGGCCACGTTTTTGGCGGAAATGTCGGGGTTCCACGCCATCCGCCCGAACACGTACCAGTTGGCTTGATTGAACTGAGAGCCGGCCCAGTTCGCGTCTTCCCCGATGTTGGCGACGCCGGCGATGGCGGTCACGGCGTAGTCGTGCAGCGAGCCATCGATCACCTTCGCGACCGTGGAACCGGCGCCGCCCGCCATCGTGTCGGCGTGAAGCACCTCTTCATAGAGCGGCCCCAGGTACGCGAGGTGCGTGTCCTGTCCCAAATACTCTTTGGTGATCTGCAGCTCGAGCGCGAGCGGGGTACTGGGCATGGCCCCGAACAACGGACTGAACGGCTCCCGGGGCTGAAAGTCCAGCGGACCATTTTTGACCTGTACGAGCACGTTCGGCTCGAACTTGCCGTCCAGCGGCTCGAACTCGTCGTACGCCTGCTTGATGCGATCCTGCGGGCTGTCTTCCGAGTAGACGAACGCGCGCCACATCACGATACCGCCGTGGGGGGCGACCGCCGCCGCAAGCGCGTTGGCGCCCTCCGCATGGGAGCGATTGTAGTCTTGCGGACCGGGCTGCCCCTCCGAGTTGGCCTTGACCAGGAACCCGCCAAAGTCCGGGATGAGCTGATAGATCTCGTTGGCCTTGGTTACCCACCATTGTTTGACGGCCGCGTTCGTCGGATCCGCGGTGGAGAGCCCGCCGATCTCGATCGGAGCGCTGAAGCGCGCGGTCAGATAGACCCGGATGCCGTAGGGGCGAAACACGTCCGCCAGCGCTTTGACCTTGGCCAGGTACGAGGCCGTCAGCACCTGGGCGTTCGCGTTGACGTTCGTCAGCACGGTCCCGTTGATGCCAATGGACGCGTTGGCGCGCGCGTAGTCCTTGTAACGCGGCGAAAGCGTCGCCGGCAGGGCGCTCCAATCCCACAGCGAGCGACCGGAGTAGCCGCGCTCCACCGTGCGGTCCAAGTTGTCCCAATGGTTGAGGATGCGACGCTGCAGGCGCGGTGAAGCCTCGAGCGGCAGCTTGGCGAGCGCGCTGTGACTCTGCAGGTGACGCAAGAGCGCGAAGGTGCCGTACAGCACACCGACCTCGGTGTTGGCCGCGACGACAATCACGTTCTGACCGGCGGACTGCGTCGCCTCGACGCGATAGCCGTCGGGGCCCAACGCAGCGAGCTGCGCTGCGAGCGGTAACGCGGCAACGATCGGCGAAGTGGTCGGCGTGCCGATCACGACCGCGCCCGCGCCTTGTACGGCCGTGGTCACCATGACCTGAGCCCCCGTCAGCCCGCTCAATCCTTCCACGAGCTCGGCCTTCGCCAAATCCGTGCTGGCGCCCCCACCGGTGCTGACGACGTGGGTGAGCGCGGCTTGGTACTCCGCGAGGCGGAGAGGGATGGGGACCTTGGGGTAACGGAGCCACAGCTTGGCCCCGGTTTCGTCGGGCAAAGAGTCCGGCAGCGGGTAGGGCTCGTCGGCGCCGAGAGCCGAGCCACCCTGACCACCTTGGCCGGAGCTGCCGCCCGCCAGACCGCCCGAAGCGCCCGAAGCGCCCGAGGCGCCGCCGCCCCCGTTCGCGGCGTTTCCGCCAACGGAGCCGCCGTTGGCAACGCCGTCTCCGCCGATGCCCGTCGAACCGCTGATCGCCGTGCTTCCCCCGCTCATGACGCCATTCGGGCCCGGGGTCCCCGACGATGAGCAAGCCACCGCAACCGCGAGCAAGACCCAACCCACGACCCAGCGATTTCCAAACATTGCCGTCATCTTTGCGCCAGACTTGAACCAACGAGCCGCACTCGCGCTCGCCGCCGCATGCTGGCAGAGCGCCGATGCCCGCCCAGGCGAGCGTTTCGTCGCCCCGCAAAGCCAAAATTCAAATGGTTGCGGAGCTTCCGTCAGCTAGCTCCATGGATGTAACGCTGTCGGCAGCTGCTCGGCTTGTACGAATCGCGCATCGCCAAGGCACAAGCCAACAGACGACGGAAGCAGGAGACCGACCGACGTGTGCTCAGCGTCAGGCAGGCGTCCGCCCGCTGCTCATCACCCAAAAGGATGATGCCCACAATGAAAGTTTCTATGGAACTGGCCGCACAATGTCGGTAATAGTGCGCGTTGGTGCCAGCCTCCGCCTGTATGAGCGAGACGAGCCGTCGGGCTCGCAACCTAGCGGTTGCCGTTCTTCTGGCCGGGCTGGTGGCAAGCTGCCGCGGCGAGCAACCAGGCCCCGTACCAGCGGTTTTCGAGGACATTTCGCTCATCGACCAAGACGGCGCCGCGCTCTCGAAAGAAGCCCTTTCGAACCGCGCGCTCCTCGTCAGCTTCATGTTCACGAGCTGCCCTGTCGTGTGTCCCAAGCAAACGGCGGCGCTGGCAGCAGTGAGGGCCGAGCTCTCCCCCACCGTCCGAGAGCGCGTGCGCTTCATCTCCGTCTCCGTGGATCCGGAAAACGACACGCCGCAGGCGCTGAAGCAATTCGCCGCCACGCATCATGCGGACGAGCCGGGGTGGTCCTTCGTCCGCGCAGACGCCGCCGGCACTGAGCTCCTCAGCGCTCGCCTCGCCGCGTTCGAGCCCGGAACGGCCCCCACGCCGTCCGCCCACGCCACCGCCCTCTACCTTTTCGATCGCGGTGGGCGGCTCGTACAGCGCTACCGCGGTGCTCCGCTCGACGTTTCCCACCTCGCGCGCGAGCTCGCTTTGCTCGATGACGTGAAACCTTCTGGAGCGCGCCTGGCCCGCAACTGAGCCGCGCGCGCTTCAGGCGCCCCCAACCGAATTTCTGCCCATGCTCGAGTTCCTTCCCGAGATCAGTCGACGTGTATCCATCGTTACGGCTCTGCTGGCGGCGCTTGCCGTCGTCGCGTGCTCGACCGAGCTCGTCGACGAGCCCACGGATGAATCCGCGCGCGCAGGAGAGCACGTCGTCGCGCTGGAGGTCTCGCCGCCGACCGTCGCGTTGCCGATCACGCTTCCAGAAACCCAAGATCCGCTTTTCGCGGGGCTGACGATCCCGCCAGACGCGGCGGTCCGGGGAATGTGGTCAAGGGCGTGGGATTGGCCGCTGAACGGCCTGCACTCCGCTCTGCTTCCGAATGGCCGGGTGCTGACCTACGGCACGCCCGCCGGCAACGCCGCCAACCAAGACGGACGAACCTTCGACGTGTGGGACCCGGCTCAAGGCTTCACGGCCGTCAGCCACCGGACCAGCTACAACGCCCAGCAGGTGAACAGCTTCTGCAGCAGCGCCGCGTTTCTGCGCAGCGGCACGCTGCTCGTCTCGGGCGGAAACTCACCGCTCGAAAGCAGCGAATTTTCCCCCGCGACGGCGGCTGTCGTCACGTCACCGTTCACCCTCGCCGACGAGCGCTGGTACGGCTCCATGATCACGCTGGCGGACGGGCGGCTCCTCATGCTCGGCGGCTCTACGCCCTACGGCGCTTTACGTGCGTATCAAGATCCGGCTCAAGCCGTGAATGCGGGAACCGTTTCCATGACCCCCGAGCTCTACGAGCCTGGGAGCGGCTTTCGCAGCCTCTTCGGCGCCTACAGCCGTGAGGCGTTTGGTCCGGATCACCACCGGTATTGGTATCCACGCGCCTGGACCGCGCCGAGCGGCGAAGTGTTCGGCATCTCGTCCGAGAAGCTTTGGTACTTGAACCCCGAGGGGGCCGGCTCCGTACGGGTGGCGGGCGACTTCAAGACCGGCGTCAACGCGACGACCCGTCCCAACATCGGCCCGACCAGCGCGGCCGTGATGTATGCGCCGGGCCGTATCCTTCAAGTGGGTGGCAACGGCTATCACGACGGCCATGCAACCCCGAGCAGCGCGCTCGCGACGATCGTGGACATCAACGGAGCCGCGCCGGTGCTCACGGAGACGAGCTCGATGAGCTTCGCCCGGCAGTGGCCGAGCGCGACCGTGCTGCCGGACGGCCGCGTGGTCGTGACGGGCGGTACTCGCTACGCGAACAACGGCGGCGCGGACGCGGTTTATGAGGCGGAGCTGTGGGACCCGAGCACCGGCAACTGGACGGTCGGGGCGCGCGCCGCGCACATCCGCGTCTACCATTCCGCGGCCATTCTGATGCCCAACGGCGCTGTGCTCTCGACGGGCGGCGGTGCGCCGGGCCCCGTCAACAACCTGAACGCGGAGGTTTATTACCCTCCCTACTTGTTCCGCTCGAACGGGGCGGGCGGAGCGGAGCTGGCCGCGCGTCCACGCCTGGGCGCCGTGAGCACGCTCGCGCTCGGCCACGGTCAGCAGCTGGACGTAGAGCTCACGGCAAGCCCCACGATTGAGCAGGTCGTGCTGATAGGCGCGAGCAGCGTGACCCACTCGTTCAATACGTTTCAGCGCCGGCTTTCGCTGCCTTTCTTGCAAGAAGGCGCGCGCCTGGCCGTGCAGATGCCGACCAGCGGTAGCGAGGCTCCGCCCGGCTATTACGCTCTGTTCGTTCTGGACGCGCAAGGCGTGCCTTCCACGGCGGTGTTGCTCTCGTTGGGCGAGGACATGGCCGCTCCGCCCGTGTCCACCCTCCTCCCGCGCGGCAACGTCATCACGCTGCAAAGCCTGAGCCACCCGGACTACGCCGTCGCCACCGACGCACAGTCATTGGGCGTGCTCCAGCTGCTCGGCAGCAATCCGAGCTCGTCCGAGCTCAGCCAAGCGCGCTTCTTGGTACGCGACGGTCTGGCCGACAGTAATTGCGTGTCGCTCGAGTCCACGACCACGCCCGGGCAGTGGCTCCGACACCAAGCCTACCGGCTCCGGGCGGGGAGCAACGACGGTACCGATCTGTTCAAGGGCGACGCCACGTTCTGCCCCGAGCTTGGTATTTCTGGAACGGGTATCAGCTTACGTTCCAAGAACTTCCCGCTGCGGGTGCTTCGCCACCGAAACTTCGAGCTTTGGCTCGATCCCGTCACCGCGGACGCGGCGTTCCCGGCGGAAGCAACCTTCAAGCTGCTCGAGCCGCCTCTACCCACCCTCCCCGCCGTCTCCGCGCCCATCGTCGCGAGCGGAGCGATGGTGAGCTACGCGCCGGCCATCACCCTCCAAGGCGCCTCCTACATCTGGGACTTCGGCGACGGCAGCGCCCCTTCGGAACCGTCCAGCGCGCCCGACGCGACTCACACCTATGGCGCCCCGGGTCTTTACTTGGTGACCCTCACGGTTCGGCTCGCCGACGGCCGCACCGTGACCAAGACTTTCGTCCAGGGCGTGCGCGGGGAAGTGAGCGCCAGCTCGCCGCGCTCTTCTTCTGGCATCGCGGTGGAGGCGCGCACGGCCGCGGCGGAGCGCGTCTGGGTCATCAACCCAGATACGGACACGGTCTCGGTCTTGGACGGCGCGGCCTTGACTCGCACCAAGGAGATCGCGGTCGGTGCGGCACCCCGAAGTGTGGCGGTGGCACCGAACGGGCAGATCTGGGTCGTGGCGCGCGACGCGGCGACGATCTCGGTCATCGACCCGACCACCCTTACGGTGACTCGAACCGTCGCGCTGCCGCTTCGCTCGCGCCCCTACGGCTTGGTGTTCGCGCCGACCGGCGCCGCCTACGTAAGCCTGGACGCGACGGGCCAGCTGTTGCAGCTCGACCCGGCCACGGGCGCCGTGCAAAAGACGCTGGATGTCGGCGCAAACCCACGAGGTTTGGCCGTGACCGCCGATGGCGCACGGCTGCTGGTTTCACGCTTCATCAGCCCGCCCGCACCCGGCGAGAGCAGCGGCAGCCCGATCGTCAGCCAAGCCTTCGCCGAGCTGCGGGCGGTGGATCTCCCAGCCATGGCCAGCTTTCGCCTGATTCAGCTGCGCCACAGCGACCGCGTGGACGGCTCGGTGCAAGGTCGTGGCATCCCCAACTACCTGGGCGCCGCGAGTATTGCGCCCGACGGTCTGAGCGCCTGGGTGCCTTCCAAGCAAGACAACATCGCCCGCGGCACCCTGCGCGACGGGCAGAACTTGGACTTCCAGAACACGGTCCGGGCCGTGACCTCCCGCGTTGACCTGAGCACGGAGCAGGAAAGCCTGGAGCAACGGCTCGACCATGACAACGCCGGCGTTGCGTCCGCGGCCGTGTTTCATCCGAGCGGCGTTTACCTGTTCGTCGGGCTGGAGACGAGCCGTCAGGTCGCGGTCGTCAGCGCGCTCACGGGCAGCGAGCTCTTCCGTGTGGAGGTCGGCGTGGCGCCCCAAAGCTTGACCCTCTCCTCCAACGGCGCCCGCCTTTACGTGCAAAACTTCATGGATCGCAGCGTGAGCGCGATCGACTTGAGTCCCCTCGTCGGCAACGGCGAGTTCCGGAGCTCTACCCTCGCCACGATTGCCACCGTGACGACGGAGAAGCTTGCCAGCAACGTGCTGAGCGGAAAGCGCTTGTTCTACGACGCGCGGGACCCGCGCCTAGCGCGCGACGCTTACATGAGCTGCGCCTCGTGCCACGCGGACGGCGACTCGGACGGCCGCGTGTGGGACCTCACGGGCATGGGTGAAGGCCTGCGCAATACCATCAGCCTCGTCGGCCGCGCTGGCGCACAAGGTCTACTGCACTTCAGCGGCAACTTCGACGAGGTGCAGGACTTCGAAAGCCAGATCCGCGCCCTCGCGGGCGGGACGGGGCTGATGAGCGACGCCGCGCTAGCGGCTGGCACCCGAGGCCAACCACTCGGAGACGCCAAGGCGGGGCTCAGCCCCGACTTGGACGCGCTCGCGGCGTACGTGAAGTCGCTCACCGTAGCCACGCCGAGCCCGTACCGAGCCTCGAACGGCTTGACCGCCGCCGGCGCAGCCGGTCGCGTCGTCTTCACGAGCGCCGGCTGCAACAGCTGCCACTTCGGCGCGACGTTCTCGAAGGAAGACAGCACCGCGCTCGAGGACGTGGGAACGATCCGCACCTGGAGCGGCCAACGCCTTTCCGGGCCGCTGCTCGGCATCGACGTGCCCAGCTTGCGAGACGCGTTTGCGACCGGGCCGTACCTACATGACGGCTCCGCCAACACGCTCGCAGAGGCCGTGACGGCGCACCGAGGCGTCACACTGGCGGGAACGGACCTGAGCAACTTGGTGGAGTTCCTCCGTCAAATCGACGCCACGGAGCCCGCCATCGCCAAGCTGAGCTGCAGCGACGGGCTCCAGAACGGCACGGAGACGGGCGTGGACTGCGGCGGCACGTGCGCCGCGTGCGCGGTGTGCACGGCCAAGTCTTACGAGGCGGAGAGCATGTTCAAGTCGACTGGCGGCGGGGCGAGCGGCGGTTGGAACATCTGGAGCAACGGCTACGTCTCGACGCCGCACACGTTCACCGCCGGCGCGACGACGGTCACCGTCCTCGCACGCGGCTCGGTGGCCGCCAACGTGTGGCCGAACCTGCGCGTCTCGGTTGGAGGCGTGGTGCTCGGCAACGCGACCGTGAACAGCACGAGCTACGCTCCCTACAAGTTCTCCTTCACGGCCACGAGCGGCGCGAAGGACATCAGGGTCGAGTTTACGAACGACTTGAACCAAAACGGCCAGGACCGAAATCTGTACGTCGACCGCGTCGACGTTGGTTGCGGCAGCACGCCCCCGACGCCAACTTGCAGCGATGGCGTCAAGAACGGCAGCGAAACCGCGGTGGATTGCGGCGGCAGCTGCAGCACGAAGTGCGGCAACGGGCAGACGTGCAGCGGCGGCGGAGATTGCGCGAGCGGCACGTGCACGGCCGGCGTGTGCCAGGCGCCGACGACCGCGAAAGTCACGGCCGTGGTCACGCTCGCCGACCAATGGACGGGCGGCTACTGCGCCAACTTGAAGGTGACGAATACTTCCAACGCGACGATCACCAGCTGGACGGTGACGCTGAACACGAACCAGTCGACCATCGCCAACTTCTGGGCCGCGAGCTTCGGAGGGACCGGTTCGCTCCGCACCGTAACCCCGGTGGAGCACAACGCGGTGCTCGGCGCCGGGGTCTCCACGACCGCCGGCTTCTGCGCCAACACCACCGGCGCGAGCTGGCAGCCGACGGTGGTATCAGCCAAGTAGCGGCCGAGATTTCGCCTACTTCGGCCGCTGGTTCACGTCGCCGTCATCGCGTCGATGCGACCCTTTTCGTAGTCGTCTGCGCCGAAGTCGTCCAGCGGCTGTCCCGCGGCGTTCGTCAGCCCGAGCGCCGCGCCGATAGAGTTGTGGATCTTGTTGATCGTGAAGTTGCCGCGGATGTACTGACCGGTCTTGAGGGCGCCGCCAGCGCCGCCCGCAACCACCCAAGGCAGATTCGTGCTGCCGTGCGGTGGCCCATCCGCCAAGTCGTTGAACCACACGGACGCGCCGTCGTCCAAGAGCGTGCCGGTGGGGGTAGCGAACGACGAGAGCTTGTCCAGCAGGTACTTGAAGTAGCCGGCGAACTTCTTATCGATCTTGTGGTGGAGCCCCTCCGCGTCTGGGATCGCCTCGCCCGCCGACCCGTCGCTGCGAACGCGGTGCGAGATGTGGTGGTATCGCTCGAGCTTGACGCCGTCCACGATGTACTGAGTCTGGTCGTTGCCATTTCCGATGCACAGGCTCGCGGCGTGCGACTTACCGCAGGCCATCGCCATCGCAATGACGTCGAGGTGCGTTTGGACGACGAGGTCCAGGTTGTTGCTGTCGATCTGGCCGGGCGGCGCGACCTGACACCCCATCGCCATCTTCACCTCGAGATCGCGAATCGCCTGAAAATGGGCGTCCAAGCGCGTTTTATCCGGGGCGGACAGCTCCGGCCGACTGAGCAGCGACTGCATCTGCTCGCGAACGAGGTCGTTCACGCTCTTACGTTGCAGCGCGAGCCGCTTCTGCGCAGCGTCGTCGGGCGTCTCTCCGCCTGGCATCGTGGTGCCGAAAAGGCGCTGGTACGCGTTGATGGAGCTGCGCTCGCCCGCGCGCCGCTCTTTCGCGCCACGATAAAGGATCGCGTCCCCCAAGAAGCTGCTGGTGGCGCCCGCGTACATGCTGACCGGCTCCGAGCCCGCCGCGTCCAGCTGCTGCGAGATGACCCAGTCCAGAGACGGACCCATCGCGAGCGTCTCGTTCGAGTTGTTCCCGTCCGGCGTGGAGGCGGTGAGCGCTTGGAAGCAGCCGTCGGCGTGGCCGCAGCCGGTCCCCGAATGGCGGTAGCGTAGGCCGTAGACGAGGTTCAGCTTCTCGGCGTACGCCGAGAGGACGCCAACCGCTCGGTCGTCGCTTGCGAGATCCTGCTCCAAGCGAGCCTTGGTCAGCGCCGCGTCGTTGCTCACCGGCCAGAACTTCGGCTGCAGCACTCCGTTGCCCTGACGCAGGAAGATGGCGTAGCGGTGCGGCTGGGTCTGGGCGCGCGCGCTCTTCATGCTTAAGCTCTCCAGCAACGGCAGGCCGACCGCGACGCCAGCGGCACCTCGCAAGAAAAGACGCCTCGGAAGTATACGGCTCATTACTTGCTCTCCTCGGGGCGGGCGCGGAACGTATCCAGCGCGGTGATGCTCGATAGCAGGCTGCTCATGCTGTCCGTTTGAACCGAAGCTCTCGCGACCTTGTCGAGCACGCCTGCCTCCTCGGCCGCGGTCTTGCGGCCGAGCACGTACTCCATCCAATTG
>JAQSWN010000122.1 GCA_029266615.1 Polyangiaceae bacterium | reverse complement strand
CGCCCGAGGGGAGTGTGGACGTCAGCTGCCCGTAAAATACGTAGGAGGTGCTCGGGGTGATGGCGAGCACGGCCCTGGGTTGCGGCGAGATCGGAAACTGCCAGTGGTCGACCGCTGATGCCCCGGGGCACACGGAGGATGTCGGGAAGTCGTCTTCCGGCAAGAGGGGCGGCACCGAAACCGGAGTCGGGTCCTGACCCGTGGCGGAGCCGGCCGCGCCGCCGCTCGCCTCACCAGCTTCCGTCACGGCGCTGTTCCCCGCCTCACTGCGCTCGCCGCCGCCACTTTCCCCCGCGCTGCTTCCACCGGAGCCTTCCGTCTTGGGCCCTTTGCGTGTCGACCCACACGCGACCAGGAGCACCAAGCCGCAGAGCCCAATCCCCCACCGCGAGCGCCTTCGCCCGTACGTTCCCATCTCCCCTTCACTCGTCATGTCCGTCATTTCTGAGTCAGCTCGACGCACGACAACAACTACTAGGTGAGTGACAGCACGCGACGGAACTCGCTCACTCAAATCGTCGCCAACGAGGGAAGATGAGGGAATGCCGGTGGACGAAATGACGTGCGGGCAAGAGTTAGCGGAGGATGCGGAGGTTCCGGAGCTATTGGCCGAGCTCTGGGAGCACGTGGCCACCAACATGGTCGCCCATGCCAAGTGGGTAGGCACCGCTACGCCGGAAGCAGCCGCGGAGCACGACTGTCTCACCCACGTCGCGCGTGAGTATCGCAACATTGCGGCCGCCGCCGAGCGTGCCGCCGCCATCATGCGCTCGATGGCGGACCAGCCTGCCGCGCCGCACGATCCGTCGCGCGCGGATCGCGTGGCTCAAGCTCGCTTCATCCGTCGCAAAATCGACCTTCAGCTCTCCCTGGCGGATTTGCTCGTGCGGCACGCCGACACGTCGCGGAGCGCGCTCGCCGAGCTGGAGCTTCACGCGACCGACATGTAGCGTGTGATCCGACCACACCCCTCGCTCACGCGGTGATCGCCGTGGACGCGAGGCTAACGCAGCGCGCCCATCAACCGCGACCTCGTGCCTGGCGCATTCAGAAAATCAGCGCGATTTCATGCTGATTCTGAGGACTGACCCGCACCTGCACGGAGGCTCCTGGTTGCGCTCGGGGAATCGCGATTTGCGGAACGATGGCCGTGGTCTGCGTCTGGTAGGAGCCAAGCTGCGGGTGCTGTACTTCTACGACGGCCTGAATTTCGGGGTTGTAGTTCACGAGGCGACCCGTTTGCTGGACGCTGAGCAGGCGCCCCATGGCCGGGATGCCCGTTTGCGCGAGCTGCTCTTTCGCCGCGAACCCGTCGACCATCGCGGTAGCTTGCCCGAGCATGCCGGAGAAGCGTGGCAGCACCGCGAGCGCCACCACCACGAACACCGCACCGGTGAACGCGATCGAGATGCCGGTGAAGGCGTCGACCGCGAACACGAGCACCAAGCCGAGCAGCACGCAAAGGCCGCCGATGGCGATGAAGCCATACTTCATCAGCTTCATCATGCCGCCCGCGCCGGCGAGCGCGGATTGCGCCTGACCGAACGAGTTGCCAGCGGCCGGGGCCATGCCCATGCCGGGAGGTACACCGTATGCGCCGGGTGAGGGAGCGCCGTACTGTTGTAGCCCGGAGGTTCCGTATTGCTGCTGGGGAGGAGCGCCGTAAGGCTGTTGCGGGACGCCATACTGCTGCGGCGGAGCACCGTACTGAGCTTGCTGCGGCGGAGCACCGTACTGAGCTTGCTGCGGCGGAGCACCGTACTGAGGCTGCTGCGGCGGAGCACCGTAGGGTTGTTGCGGCGCGCCGTGCGGCTGCTGCGGAGTCCCGTATTGTGGCTGTGGAGCGCCGTACGCGTGCTGCTGGGGTTGCGCGCCGGGTTGCACCGGTGCACCTGGGTACCCCGGGGGATATCCGCCTGGTGGTTGACCATTACCGGGTCCGCCGAATCCGCCTGGTTGCATAGCCGCGCAGTATCGGCTGCTCCGTGGAGCGGTGCAACCAGCGCCCGGCTTCGCTGGCCGCGCGCGCGGGCGCGCTCGGCCGCATCACGTCTACGGGCATGGGCAAGTCGTCCACGCAGTCGCTGTCTGCCGCAGCAATGCCTTCGGATGGGGAGCGCCGCCGATGAGATGGCAGTTCCTTCATGGACGGATCCCAAGGGTGCCAGAGCGTATGACAAGGTGGGAGAAGCTTGCGAGGAACGGGGCTGCAACCTCGCAAGTGTTGTCCGCTCGGGAAGCGAATCGTGCTTCAGTAGCGTCAATGCGCTGGTGGGTTCCGTTATTCTTCGTCGCGTGCAGCTCAAATGGTCCATCGTCTGTCCCGGGCCCAGATACGACTTCGGGCGGAGCGGGCGGGGCGGAGGGCGGTCCCGGCGCCGGCGGAGCCCAAGGCGAAGACGAAGACGACCTCATGGATCCGGACGGCGAGGCGGGCCCGGAGGTCCGGCAAGCGCCGAGCATCGAGGGGGATGCGATCGAAGGAGCGGTCCTCACCGCCTCTTTAGGTAAGTACAGCAGCGGAGCCACCCTAGAAGGGGTCTGGCAGCGCTGTGCCGAGGGAACCTGTCAAACGGCGGCCGTGGCGGAGGACGGCGGCGACTACACCGTTGCCGCGAAGGACGTGGGCTACCGAATGCGCATCAAGGTGACCGCCACGGACGAGGAAGGCGTCACTCAAGCCGTCTCGCCCTCTACCGAAGTGGTCGTGGCCGCAGGTAAGGTCGTCAACAAGGAACCGCCGGTGCTCGGCGAAGCGTTCGTTTTCCGCGCGCTCGAGGTAACGGCCGGCTCCTGGCGCAGCGACGACGAGCTCTCGCCGACGTATCAATGGCAGCGCTGCGTCGACGATGATTGCACGGACATCGCGGGCGCGACCGGCACGTCCTACACCCCAGACATCGCCGACCTGGGAGCGCGTCTCAAAGTGGTGGAGACAGTGAGCGTCGAGGACGAGAGCTTCAGCGCTAGTAGCGAGGAGACGAACGATGTCACTTGCGCCGAGCCGCTGGCGAGTGAGCCAGTCAGCGCCAGCTCGGCCAGCAACGCGGCGAGTGGCGTGAATTGGACCTTCACCGGAAGTGGGTTCCCGACGACCTCGGTGGCGATTGGGCCCGCCAAGCGCAGCGCCCTGTTCGTGTCACACAGCTTCGGCTACTCACTGCCCGAGAGTGAAGTGCAGGGGCTCGAAGTGCGAATTACCCGACGCGCCAGCATTCCCGGCGCGATTCGAGATCAACGGGTTGCTCTCTACGCGCCCGCGGCACGCATCAAGGAGCCGAGGAGCGAGTCCTGGACCGAAGGCAGCGTGACGTCCGTGTACGGCGGGCCTACCGACAATTGGGGTCAAACCATCACGACTGCGGTCGTGAACAGCGCTCAGCTCCGCGTTGCGCTCGGGGTAGAGAATGCTGGGGAGGAGGCCGCGGATGCGATCATCGAGAATGTGGAGGTCGTCGTCTACTACGCGGCCGTCACTTCTACCGTCTTCAACGCCACGAAGGTGTCTGCCAGCGGAACGGGCTCGGATTGGCTCAATGCGGCCGCCGCCGTGACCGAGAACAGTGTCTCCGCGACGTTCAGTATTCCGGCCGGCAACATGCCCGTGAGCTCGAAGCCGCTCAGCTTCAGCGGGTTCGGCGCCACGCTGGCCAATGGCGCGGTCCCTAGCGGCTTCGCGCTCGAAGTTCGCCAGGCAGGGTCGCCGGGGCTGGCGCTCGTCAACTCCAGTGTCAAGGCGGGCACGGGAACGGAAACGAAGAACCAGCTGCCGTTCACGCTCGGGTACGTGAGCTACGGTGGCCCGGGAACTACCTGGGGGCTCACGAACGAGCAGGTGACCTCGGCTGCGTTCAGCGCTCAGCTTCAGGTGATGGGCCAAGGCGTGCCCATGGCCGGGAGCGTGCAAGTCGATGCGGTTCGGCTCCGCGTGTACTTCGGCGCGGACGAGGCCGAGGAGCAGCGAGCCGCCACCAAGCTCGAGACCACGACGAACGAGGTCGCCTGGTCGAGCGTCAACAACGCGCTCGCGGATGACGGGGCCGTCGCGACGACGTCGCTCCTCAGCGACCAGCGCTCGAGCGGCAGCCTGTTGCTGAATGGCTTTGCGGGATTGGTGCCGGACGGCGCAGCGATCAGCGGCATCACGTTGGACGTGAAGCGCAGCGCGACCTCCGCCGACCAACTGCAAGACACCGCCGTTTTTTTACGAAAGGGCGCGCAACTCATGGGGACGAATCGTGCGTCCGCGGACTTTTGGCCGATCACGCGCACGACCGCGAGCTACGGGGGCCCAAGCGACCGTTGGAGCGCGGAGCTCCTCGCGGAGGACGTCAACTCCGGAGAGCTCGGAGCGGAGCTCAGCGTGGCGCACGCGAGCAGCACCGGTGCGGCCGCGCCCGAAGTGGACTCTGTCGTCATGACCGTGCACTACTGCACCGACTGAGAGCAACGCGGGACGACACCCGGGCGCGCATTAGAAGCCGACCGAGACACCCGCGGACAGTCGGAGGAATCCATAATCTTCGAAGTAGCCACCGTCGCTCGCCCTTTCATCGACCAGCGCGCGGAAGTAGCGCCCATCCACACGCAGGCCGACGTTGTCCGTGAACGAGTGGCTGATGCCGACGCCCGCGCTGAGCGCCGGGTTGGTCTGCGACCGTGAGGTCGAGGTGGTGCCAGGTTCGCGACCGACTCCGTCGAACCACGCATGAATCGCACCCGCGCCGGCGGTCACGTAGGGGCACCAGGTGCCGTAAGACGTGCCGCTCGCGCAGTACCGAACCACACCGCTCGCCGATACCAGGGCCGCGGCCGTATTCAGGTCCACGCCTTCGGGAACCAAATCAGCCACGTCCTCGTCGCGGAAGAAGTGGCCATGGAGCTGGCCGTCGAGCTCGAAACCGACGTATTTCCAAGGAAACAGCGCGAGCGAAAGGCCCATGCCGAGGCGTCCGGACTGCACGTCTCCCGCTACGTTGTTCGCTAGGTAGGGCGTCGCCGCGAAGCTCATCGGCTGGGGCGCAGCACGCGCTCCGCTCTCCTCGCGCACCGTGAGCTCGACCCCGCCACCGACCGCCAGCGCGTCCAGCTCGCCGACGCCCTTCGTTACTTGGACGAACGGCGACACCCAGAGCAGCTGGAGCCTCGCCCCCGCGAGCAGATTCATGCCGAGACGGTAGCCTTCACTGTCGATGGTGGCTGACTCTTGATTCAGCGCGAAAGCACTGAAGCGCGCGCCGACACCTAAATACGGCTTCAGACGGAACGCCACGGGCAGCTCGTAAAGCAAGTTGCCGCCAGCGTGGTAGAGCGTTCGGGTTTCGTCGAAGACGTAGTCGAACGTCGGTTGGAGCGTTAGCGGGCTGCTGGGAGCCGTCAACCGGAGCGCCAGACCGACGTACGGGTCCGCGTCGTCGCTGAACGCAACTCCCCCCTGCGGTCCGACCCGCATGCCCACGGCCGCACTCGCAAGGGCGGCCGTTAAAGTTGAGATGAGCCCCAGAAGTGAGCTCAATACGAGCTTCGGAGCTCGAACCCTCGACCGCGAAACGACTACCACGTCTGTCCTTCGCGCGGCCGAGGCGATCCCTTCATGGCCCGGAGAAAAAACCTCGAAGGCGTGCTGGCTCGCCGGCGTCGAGTCCAGCGGCGTCCCCGCCGGAAGCGCCTAGGGCTCGAGCATGAACGACCCGTACTGGGGGCGCCCTTTACGATGGTACGTGGTCATGGTGACGCCCTGGGTCGTTGCTCGCGAGGACTGAAGCTCCAAGCTGGTCGGCACCGTACCCGGGCCGAACAGCCGCTTGCCGACGCCGAGCACGAGCGGAAAGAACATGAGGTTCAGCTCGTCCACCAGGTCGTGCTGGAGCAAGGTCTGAGCGAGACCCGCACTGCCGTGGACTTGGAGCTCTCGCGAGTAGCGGCGTTTGAGCTCTCCTACCTCGGCCGCGGCGTCACGCACGAGAGTGGAGTTGTTCCACGTTGCTTGCGCGAGGGTGCGGGATGCTACGTGCTTCGGAAGCTGATTGAGGCGTGTGGCGATGGGATCGTGGGGATCGGTCATACGCGGCCAGTGCCCGGCGAAGATCTGGTAGGTGCCTCGGCCCAGCAGGAACGCGTCGGCGCGCTCGAAAATCTGCGTCATGAACTGCCCCAGCTCGGCGTCGAAGTGCGGCACGAGCCAGCCGCCGTGTTCGAAGCCACCACTCGTGTCTTCCGGTGGGCCGCCTGGCGCCTGCATGATGCCATCGAGGGTCAAAAACGTGGTGACAGTGAGCTTAGCCATGGTGCTTCCTCTTCGGGTTGGTTAGCGAGACAGGCTCGCCTGATGGGGCGACGAGCGAGCCCGACCGAATCGACACCACCGCGATCGATTTTCGGATTCTCCGGTTTGCCTCGCCCAGGCCCCGACAAACCGTCTCGTTGCTGTACCGCGTCGAGGCATGATGGCGCCCCGCCCCGACCGCCCCCTCGCCCTGCCCCGCGTGCGCTCGGGCGTCGGCAGCCTGCGCACGGGGGAGGGTTAACGGCAACGGCCCTAGCCGCCCGAACGAAGAAGCGCGGCCGGAGCAGGGGTCGTCAGGCGAGTCGCACGAACGTTGGCGAGCATGACGCCAAGACCCTCTGGATAGGGCGTCGTGAACGTGAATCGAACCGCGCGAATCGCGCCCAGCTGAGCCCCGACGAAAGCGGAGAGCGGGACGCGCGCGGTGGGCAACGTCGTGTTGGCGCGCGGCGGTGGCCCGAGCACCAGGTAGGGGTCGATGGCCACGGCGCTCGAGCGGCTATCGTCCTCGTTCACGAGCTCGACACCGAAGCCCACGACGCCCGGTACGGTGAAGTCTCCCCAACGATCGGCGCGCACGTCGAGAAAATCATAGCTCGTGAGGTCGAAGCCGCTCCCAACTGGCGCGAAGTTGGTCTGAAAGAACGTGCCTGGGCTCGCGACGATGTTGGTAACGGACGCCCGCCGCCCCGCGTGACTCACCGTGAGCGCGCCGCCGGTGTCGTTCGCCAGCTCGTACGAGCTGGTGCCGGTCGGGTTGATGAAGTCTTCGAGCAGCAGGCTGAGATCCGAGCTCGAGCCGGGATGGTAGCCGCGGTCTACGCGGTAGGGGACGGGGAGCGGAAAGGCGGGATCGAACAGCGCGTTTTCAGCCTCGTTGCGCGCAACACCGACGTTGGCGGTGAAGAAGGAGACCGCGGCGCGACGCCCCGTCTCTTGTTGCGCTACGGACCCGGGCGCTTGAGCGTCGAACAACGGCTCATGATTGAAGCAGCCCGAGTAGTTGCCGCCGTTGGCGTCTGCAGTCATCCACTCCGTATTGTAGAAGTTGTGGTTGGCTCCCCACACACGGTAAAAGGATTTGAAGGAAGGCGTCGCCTCGGACGAGCTCAACGTACGCTCGAAGACGCCCACACCGGGCAAGCTGGACTGGTCCCAGTCGCAGGCGGGGAGGAGCACGTTCCACGGCACATCGCTGGGAGTGACGAGCTGCCCGTTCACCAGCTCATCCGTAGGGCCAATCTCGAAGATGCCGCGAAACCCGACCGGCTCCTGGATCAGCTGCGGCCAGGGGCTGCCGCTGCGGCGATACTCATCATAGGCGAAGCGCACGCCATTGCCTCCACGCGAGTGCCCGAATAGCCCGACCTGGCTGAAGTCCACCCGCCCTTCGAGGTCGACTCCGAGCTCCGAGGGTGTGTCCTCGACCCCGGAGTCCCACCGGCTCAGCCGCTCCAAGTGTCGCAGGAGCAACCGGCCTCGCGCGCCGATCAGGAGCGGGTCCTGCGCGCTTCCACCCGTCAGCCCGTTGATGCCGCGGTTGGTGTTGATCGAAAGCACGAAGTAACCGCGTTCCGCGAGGTCGGTCGCGATGTAGTCATAGCCGCGATGGTTGGGGACGACGATTGGATGCGTAGCTGGGCACGCACCCGTGTCGCCATAGGAACCGTCGCGATCGTTGTCGATGCGCCGCTCCGCCGTTTGTCTGCCACAGGTCGGATGAGAGCCATGCATGAACACCAGGAGCGGATACTGGCGCCCTGCTTCCAGAGTTGGCGGGCGGTAGAACGAGGCCCACAGCTCGGTCGCGCGGTCGTCCAGCACCAAGGGGTCGATGCCGGCCGCAAACTTGTACTCCGTGACCAGGGCGCCTTGAGACGGCAGTGGGGGCAAATCACTGCTCACGGCGCGGACGCTCGGCGCCTGGGCGGGGCTCGGCGTGCTGACACACACACCGAATTGCCGGCTCGTTGACGGCGGTATCGCGGCGTTGGAAGACTGAGGTGTGACGGTTAAGACCCCCGTATTGCCGCTGAATACGGCATCCCACGTGGTGAAGGTAGTGCCGGTCCCCACGTCCAGCGCCACGCTCCAGCTGCCAGTCGTGGCACTCGGGTGGTCGTTACGCACGATGACTCGCGCGCAGTAGCCCTGGCCCCACTGCGAGTCGAGTACCACATCCGCTTGGATTCCGTTTGCGCCCGTCAAGGCGGCTGACGACGCTCCGACCTTCTCCGTGGGTTCGCCGCCGCAGCCGGCGGCAAGCGCGATCCCGAACAGGAACGAATACGACCCTAGGTACTGGCTGACGCTTTTCATGTCCATCCTTGCTCTGAACGTGGTGGCGTCGCTTGCAGCGCGCGGCGAACGCCTGACTTGGGATGAGAGCCTCCGAGCCGGGTTGATCTTCAGCGCGCTCGAGAGAAAATACCGACCCGTGCGCGGCCTCGAGCGACTGAAGAACTCGCTTCGGGACGAGTTGGCTGAGGCAACATGCCCTATCGGGGTGCCGGTCGCTGACGCGTAGGCTCCGGCTCGAGTCCTCATTCAGAATCGGCTGAGGACGCGGAGGCGAGCGATGTTTACCAAGGACTCCAAGCGCTTTGACGCTGCAGTGTGCGCGTTGGTTTTGGCTTCGCTCATGGGGTGCGGCGGGCACCATGAAGGCGGCGGCGCGGGCGGTGCGGCAGGCACGGATGCGGGCTCCGCCGGTGCGGGCGGCAGTGCAGCGGGAGCCGGCGGCGCGGCGGGGAGCGCGGGCGCGGGAGCCATCGGTGGTGCGACCGGAAGTAGCGGCGGCGGGCCCCTCCCCGGTTACGACCGGGTGGTCGGCTGCGCAGGGGTGGCGTGGCCAGAAGTCGCGACGTTTACGTTCATGGGCAATGGGCTGGAGCAACGCTTCTACCCGGACCGGCTCAGTGGCGACGGAAGAGTGGCTGCGGGCAGGCTCCAGTCCGCGTCATTCGCCATCACCCCGGTGCGGTGGCGGGCGGGCATTGGCTTCATTCCCATCGAGGGGATCGCAGCCACCGTCGAGCAGCTCAGCTGCACGGGCGACATCGCCATCATGCGATCCAACATCGGCATCGGCATCTTTCGTGAGGCGGAGGGGTCCGGTGCGGAGTACTTGTTTGGCAACGAGGAAGAAGGCGCGGCCTCCGTCGGACTGTCGCCAGATGCGTCCGTGGTCATCGCCAACCTGGACAGCATCGCGGACCCAGGACCTTATCCGGTGCGCTGGACGCGAGCGACGGGAGTACAGCGGCTGGATGAGCTGCGCAACTCGGTCATCTACCACACCAGCGGAGACGGCCGAACCCTACTCGGTAGCGATTCACTCCACGTTTATAGGTGGCACGAAGGCGCTGGGAAAACGCTGCTGCTCGTTCAGGTGCCGCTTGGTTTCGGCTTCGTGCCCAACATGCCGGTCAGCGCAGACGGCGGCACGGTCGTCTTCTCGTCGCTTTCGAGGGATAGCGTCATAGATTCCATCACCGTCGCGCAGCCGCCCGCCTACAACGGCTACCGGTGCCCATCCGTCCCCTGCCATCCCCAGGACATCAGCGGCACCGGCGCGGCCGTGCTGGTTTCGGCCGCTTCCGAGTCGGGAGGCACGCTCGTGTGGACCGCGAAGCACGGTTTCCGGAGCATCACCGCGCTCGTTCAGCAGTACGGCGGTGACACGCAAGGTCGCGTCTTGCAAGCTCACAACATGTCCGACGACGGTCAGGTGTTCACCGGTTACGCCGTCAACGTAAGCGCCGCCTTCAATGACTCCATCGCCTTCTACGCGACCTTACCTCTCGCCGCGTACGACTAAGCCGGGCCATCTTGGAGGCCGCTTTCGCCACGACCATAACGGCGCGGCCGCGCGCCGCCAATTAGGTCGTGTCGGCCCCGCGATGGGCTCGGTCGGCAGAGCTCGTCAGTTGACGATCGCGCAGAAGTTCTTCGTTTCGTACCCGGAGCTGGCATTCCACACCTGAAAGCCGGCAAAGACGTTGGTGATGTACCAGCTGCTCGAAAAATTGGCGCGGTTGGGCGCGTCCGTGATGAACGGCTTGAGATCCAGCTCGAGCGCGAACTTAGGTGTATTCGCCACATAAGTGACGACCGGCTTCCCCGCTGAGTTCCCTGCCCACACCTTCCAGACTTGCCCGCCGAGGGAGGCCGTTAGTCCCGTATTGCTGCCGATGGGGAGCACGCCTTTCCCGTCGTCGAGCCAAATTTCCACCCACCCACCGGAAGGTTGTCCCGCGTCACCCGCGGCGGTCGTGCTGAACCAGACGACGTACGAAGGGGCGAAACCGCCGTTGCCGGCCCCGGTCCAGCTCCAAGCGGTCGGTAAAGACACCAGCTTCGACGCCTGCTTCGGCAGATTGCTGCCCGACGACGCGCGACCGTTGTTCGAGCCGATGAAAATGGAGGGGAGGAAGACGGCGTCGCTCGTTGCGGCGGTGCCGGCCTGGCTGGTCACCTTGAAAGACGTGCCGCTCACGGTCACGGTCTGCGTTGCCGGAGCCACGACGTCGTTGACCACGACGTAGTTGCGTCCGTCGCGGTTGACGCTCAGGTGAGCGCCCGCGGTGGAGAGCGTGCCGGAGCCGGTGCCGGGGCTCCCCGTGTTGCTGCACGTCGTCGGTAGCGCGACGCAGGCGCCGGCCGAGCAGAGTGGCTTCGACGCCTCGCAGGCCGTGCCAGCGTCGTAGTCGCCTTCACCGCCGCACTTTTGGAGCAGGTTACCCTGGCACTGCGTCTGCCCGGGGGCGCACTCACCCTCGCAGCTCGCGCTGTGAGGCGCCGCGACGCACGTCTTGTTCGTGCACGTCGTCGAGTCTTTGTAGGTGCCGGTGGCGGGATCGCAAGCTTGCACCCGCGTTTTCGCGGAGTTGCACGAGGAATCCCCGGGACCGCACGCGCCTTGGCAACTCGCGGTGGCCCCCGCTTCCACGCAGATCTGGTGCTGACACGTGTCGGTGATGGTCGAGCTCAGCCCATTGGCGGCGCAAGTCTTGACGTCTTGCCCCTGGCAGAACGATGCGCTCGGCGCGCACACGTGCTCGACGCAGACTCCTGCGTCACAAGTCGTACCGGGGCCGCAGGTCTCGCCGCCCGCTTCGTAGCCCGAGCCCGCCGCATTGCACTTGGTCGCGCGCTGACCGTCGCACGTCGGCTCATCGGGAGCGCAGACGCCCGTCTTGCAAGACGCGGTGGCGACGTCGCAGAACTTACCTGCGCCGCAAACCTCCACCTGCTCGGAGGATAGGCCATTGTCGGCGCACCTGCGCAGCGTGCCTGCCGAGCAAAAGCTCACGTTCGGAGCGCACTCCTGCATCTCGCAGATGCCGGCGACGCAAACTTTATCGTTCGTGCAGGCGTCGCCGCCTGCCACGTAGCCGTCGCCGTCTTCGTTGCAGCTGGTGGGAATGTTTTCGACGCACACAGCCTGCCCGGGTGAGCAGATAACGACCGGCTCGTCGTTGGCGCCGCCCGTGCCCGCCATGTTGGCCGTGCCCGCAGTGCCGGAGCTGCCACCTGAGCCACCTGAGCCACCTGAGCCACCGATGCTCGGCGTGCCACCGGAACCGCCGCTCGGCCCCTCGTGCACGGGATCCGTGCCGACGCAGACGCCGCCCTCACAAGCTTGGCCGCCCGCGCATTCGTTGGCGGCGTCGCACTCGGTCCGACAAACGCCGCCCGTGCACGCCGTGCCCTCGGGGCAGCCGGAGCCGCAGCCCTCGTTCGACGGGATGCAGGCGCTGGTGCCGATCGCGCGGAGGCAGCGCGCGCCCTCCCCGCACTCCGCATCGCTCGCGCAGCGATCGCGACAGACGCCTTGAAGACAATCGTAGCTCGGCGCGCACTCGGCCGCTGACTCGCAGAGGCCCTGCGTTCGGCTGTCTTCGACGCCGAGCAACTGCGCGCAACCAATGATGGCCAAGACCGAAAGCGACGTATTTAGCAGCCGCCCGGCCAACGTTCTTCGCGAATCAGAATGCACCGGTCAGCTCCATTCCCCAGCCTTCGCGACGTGGCGCGACGGCCCAGCGCGAGCTCGATTTTGCCGTTCGCGACTCCTGCGCGCTCGGCGCCGTGAACCACAGCACGACCGCAGTCACCAGAGCCGCGGCGCCCACGCTCGTTGCTACCGTTGCCACCAGCGCCTTACTCTTGACGCCCTCACGCAGCTCCGCGCCACGAGGGGTGCAGAAGTTGGCCTCGTTGCAGAGCGGCTCCGAATCGCTCAAGTCGGACTGCGCGCTGAGCCCAAAGAAGCCGCCGACGCCCACACCGACCAAGCCCACGCCGCCCACGGCAATCGCGGCGATGCGTCGTGAGCTAGCTCCCGAGCCAACGTCTTCGCTTCCGAGCGAGAGCGGCTTGGCCGGCTTCGGCTCGGCGACGAGCGCGGGTACGGAGAGCGCAGCCGGCGCGCCGACTCCTTCGATGACGACGTCCGTTTGCCAAGGTCGGTAGCCGGGCGCCCGGGCTTGAATACGGTAGCGCCCCGGATCCAGCGCGGCGCGCGATCCCCAGATCACTTGCGGTATGGGTACGCCTCCACGCAGGACCTCCAGCCCCGGCACCCTGGACGACTCGGGTACCGTCACCACCAAGAAGCTGAGGCGCGGCTCGAGGGCTGCGGCTTGCTTGCGCGCGCTGTCTGCTCGCGGGTCGCCGCGGCGGCGTGCCATCTCTTCGGCTTCGCGGAAGCTGCCCCAAGCGCTCGCGAGCTGGCCGTTCTTTTCGTAGCACTCGGCTAGGTAGACCAGTACGCCGATCTGAGGATCGACCCGGTAGCTCTCGGCGTACTTTGGGCATGCATCAGCTACCTTGCCCTTGCTGAACAGCGCTTCTGCTTCATCGAAGAGTTGAACGGCGAGCGCCCGCGCGTTGGCATCGGTTTGCGCCGCGGCAGAGCCAGCGACGACGCTGGTCAGTGTGAACGCCCCGAGGGCGGCCGATAGTCGAAGGTTCATAGCCTGGTCCTCGTGCTGACTGGCGCGGCCGGCGTGGAGGCGGGGGCGCGCGGATTTTCTGGCGGTGCTGCGGCCGTTGGGGTGGGCGCAGGTGCGGCTGGGGCTGGAGCCGCGGCCGCGGCTTCGCTCCGGCTGGCCGCGGACTTGCCAGCCTGGGCAACGCTGCGCCGCACCGGGGCCCTGGAAAGCGGGGGGCGGCTCTTAGCGATAGCAGCGGTGGTCGACGCGGCGGCGCTGGGCTCAGCGGCCACCGCGACGGGCGCTTCCACCGCGGACGTGACGGGCACTTCCAGCGCGGACGGCGCGACGGGCAGCGAAGGCGCGGCCGCCACGCTGGGCGCCGCGCTCGAAGCTGCGCCGCTTGGCACGACGTGCCCACGTTGCACGAACCAAAACACGCTCCCTGCAGCAACCGCCGATGCGGCCAGCGCGGCGATGAGCGGGAGTGAGCTGCGCCGCGCGGGCACCGGCGGCTTCGTCTCGCCCCACGGCGCATACGTGCCGGGTTGCGCAGCTGGACGTTCGGTCACGGCCGGGACGGAGAGCGTGTCGGGCGACGAGGCGGCGCCCCCTTGAACGCGCGAAATGCGCTCGACGGAATGTCGGCCCCGCACCGTCGCGATGGGTTCGAGAGCACGCGCCAGCTCGGTCACGCTTTGATAGCGCGCCGCAGGGGCCTTCTCGAGACAACGCCGCACCACCTCGTACAGGGTCAACGGCAGGCCCAGAGCTCGCTGCTCGAGCGGCGGTGGCGGCTCCTGGAGCACCATCGCGCAGACTTGGGGCAGTGTTTCACCATTGAATGGCGGCTCGCCCGCCAGCATCTCGTACAAGACGACCCCAAGCGCCCAAATATCGCTGCGCGCGTCCACCGCCTTGGCCCCGCCCATCTGCTCCGGCGACATGTAAAGCGGCGAGCCCATCAACGCCGACGTCTGCGTCATCGTCGACGCCTGCGCGCCGGAGTCCATCTTGGAGATGCCGAAGTCGAGCACCTTGATCAGGCGCTGTCCGTCGCGTCGCTCGACGAGGAACAAGTTACCAGGCTTGAGGTCGCGATGGATGATGCCGAAGGCGTGTGCCTCGGCCAACGCCTCACAAGCTTGCAGCAGGTATTCGACTGCTACGGGGTGAGCAAGGCGACCTACGCTCGCCAAGACCTGCGCGATGTCGCTACCATCGAGGTACTCCATCGCGATGTACGGCTCGCCCGTCGGCAGAGCGCCGACGTCGAACACGCGCGCGACGTGCTCGCTGCTGATGCGCGCCGCGGCCCGCGCCTCCCGCACGAAGCGAGCGACTGCCCCCGGGTTGCTCATTGCCTGCGGCAGCATGAGCTTCAACGCAACGCGTTGCTCCAGATGAATGTGGTGCGCGGCTGCAACCACACCCATGCCGCCCTGACCGAGCACACGCTCGATCTGGTACTTCCCCGCCAGCACGACTCCCGGTTCCAGTGTGATCGTCACGTTTACCCCCCGCAAGGAGACAGCCCCCACGTGGTGGGGCACCCTATCCCGCAGCCCCGACACCTGCAACCGATCCCACACTCGTCGCCGGGACAAAGCGAAAAGCGCCCCGCGACCGAAACGCGGTGAACGCAGGCAGGGACTCGCGGCAGGTCCCATTGCCTTCCTGTCCACCGGGTCCACGGTCACCGCTCTGTCGCAGTTGCGTTGTGCTGTTCAGCGGTGCGTATGTCCGGGTTCCGACCCGCGAGCCCTGCGAACGGCTCCCCGGCGCCCTCATGCGCGCGCTTTCAGCGACGACGGTGCCTGGCGCCGTAAAACCGAGCGAGATGCCGAATGGATCGACGTTCGTGGAGATGCCGGTCACGCCCAAGCGTGGCGGGCAGATCTTCGGCTTCGACTCACGCGGTATCGTCCGACCAAGGCACCACCACGACGAGCTGGAGTTCAATCTCGGAACCCGCGGTGTCGCGAGGTTCGCGGTCGGTACCCGACGCATCCTCGTTCACCCCGGCACGTTGCTCTGGTTTCTGCCCGGGCAAGACCACCTGCTCGAAGCCGCGAGCCCAGACTTCCAGATGTGGATTGCGGCCTTCAAGCCTTGGTTCGTGGAGGCGCAGCAGCGGTCTGCCCGCTCCGGCGCGCTGCCGACGGTGGCCGATCAGGTGCGCGAAGTGGACGCTGACGTTTGCGACCAGCTCAGCGAGATTTGCCGCACCGCCTTCGCAGGTCCCTACGAAGCGGAGCGGGACGAGCTGTTGCTCCGCCTGCTCAGGCTAGCGCTCAGCGCGGGGCGCGCGAGCCAGAGTCAACGTGCCTCCGTTCACGTGGCGGTCCAAAAGAGCTTACGACACTTGCTCCTCGACCCACGCCTCGGGCGCGAGGAGTTGGCGCGCCGCGCCGGTCTGGGTCCCGAGGCCCTGAGCAGAAAGTTCGCCGACGAGCTCGGCATTTCTCTCCCCGAGTACCGGAATCGCCTGCGGCTCGGCCGGTTTCTGCGCGCGATCGACGAAGGGCGAAACAACCTCCTCAGCGCGGCGCTCGATGCGGGGTTTGGCAGCTATTCGCAATGTCACCGGATCCTGAAGGAGCAAACCGGGGACAGTCCCTCCGCTTTTGCTTCGCTCGAGGTACGCCGCGCCGCCATGCGTCGGAGCATCCCGCTCGGCGAGCGTATTCAGCTCATCTGAGCTCGCGAGGGCCGCTCGCGGAAAGTGAGGCGTCGCCATCCCGGATCACAAAATGCGAAGCCCCAGACAGGCCCGCCCAGTAGCCTGAATTCATGTTCTACCGCGCCGAGCGCCGCCGAAAATTCCTGTATTCGTTGGTCGTTGCCGCTCAGTTGGGCTGCGCCAGCAGCTCCAAGTCGCCCACCACAGCTGGAAGCGCGCCGGCCGATTCGGCAGGAGCTGCGGGAAACGGCGGGGCCGCGGGCGACAGCTCGCTCGGCGGAGCTGCCTCCGGTTCGATGGGGCTCCCCTGGTTACACACCGAAGGCAACGCGTTCGTAACCGATGAGTCCGTGCCCGTGCGATTGACTGGACTTGGCCTCGCCAATCAAAGCTGGGGTCAATGGGTCTCGGGCGCGTCCGACGCGCTCGCAGCAGCCAACAAAGACCCGCTGGTGCGACCGGAAGCGCAATACCCGTGGGCTCTGGGCGACGAAGACTTCCGCATTTTGCAGGGTCTTTCGCTGCACGCAGTCCGCTACGACATCAACTACGAGCTGTTTGCCCCAGAAAACCCGCGACAAGCTCAAAACTTAGCGCTCCTGCGTGCCCACGCGCAGCGCCTCGGTACGCTCGGCATGTACATGATCGTCAACCTAGCGATGCCGATCGGCCTGGACAATCAGAGCGATGGCTTCGAGCGTCTGAAGCCGGCGCCTGAGCGCGAGCTCTCCATCTTCGAAGACCCGAGCTACTTCGCGGCCACGCTACGCATGTGGAAGACGGTGGCCGAGAAGCTGGCAGATTTGCCCGAGGTGGCAGGATACGAGCTCATCAACGAACCGCGCTTGCCCTCGGATGCGGACGGCGGACTGACGAGCTACCGGGCCAAGTACCAAGCGCTCTGCGATGCGATCCGTGAGGTGGATCAGAAGCATGTGATTTTCGTACCCGAGTACAACAGCCGCGAAGCCAACCCGGGAGAAACTTACTACGACGGCGTGACGCAGCAACCGGTCGTGGATAGCGGCGAGCAGGGCGTTATTTGGGACCGCCACTTCGTGCCCGTCACCGGAACCAACATCGCGTACGTGTTCCACCTGTATGACCCTTTCGAGTACACGAGCGCGGGCGCCACGTCCTTCAGCCGTCGCACCGTCGAGAGCGCCATCGATGCGAAGGTGGCTGAACGCGAGCAATTCGCCAGCGCGCCTCTGATCATCACCGAGTACGGCGTCAACCGTCAGCAGACGGCAGAGAAGCGACTCGAATGGATCCAAGTGGTGCACGAGCGGCTGCGCGCCAACTCGATCTCCGCCCTCTACTTCACTTACAAGTCCGCGCTCGATCCGTATGTACCGGCGAGTACGGCCTTTGGCCTGATCGGTCAGTTCGTGACCCACGACTCCTACGTGACGACCACGCAGGACGGAGAGACGCTGCAGCCTACGATCCTGGCCGTAGCGCAAAAGAACGGCTTCGAGAGCGTGTTCACGAGCTACTTCAAAGGCCAACCCTCGACGTTTCTTTCGCCGATGGACAACGCGAGCGTGCTTGCAGAGCTGACTGCGTTCTCTCGGTGACGCGGCCCGCGCGGCGCCGGGCAGGCATAGGCCTTTCGACCTATGGTGGCGTCGGTGCGAGGGCCTCATAATGGCGGGCCATGCGCGCGCTGGTTTGGTGGCGAACGGGATCGTTGGTTGCTTTCGGGCTCACCGTGGGAGTGGCGGCTTGCGGCTCGGACGACGGCAGCAAGAAGCTGCCAGGCACTAACTATCCGAACGGTGGCGAGGGGGGTGTGCCGAGCGCGGGCGGCGGCAAGTCGGATGCAGGTGAAGGCACAGCGGCGAACGCCGGTGAAGACGCCGTCGCGGGGTCTGCTGGCACGAGCAGCGGTGGCGTGGACGGCGAGGGGGGCACGCCGACCTCGCTCGCCGGTGCAGGGCCAGGAGGCTCGGAGTCAACCGGCGGCGCCGGCGGTGCAGGCGGCTCGGTGAGCGAAGCGTGCCTCGTGGAACCGCCGGGGACGTCGTGCCCGGCTGGCACCGCCGACTGCGACGGCGATGCCACTGACTGCGAGACAGACGTGACGAGTGACGAGAGTAATTGCGGCCGGTGCGATCGCGTCTGCGGCGCAGCCGCGCAGTGTACGAGCGGGCTGTGCGGACCCACCGTGATTCTGGATCCGAACGTGTCATCGAATTTTTGCTCGGGCGCGTTCACCGCCACCACCGCGTACATGATCACGTGCTGGGGCAACAATGACTTGTCGGAGGTGCGTAGCGCTCCGCTGGAACCGGGCGCGGACGTGCTTGGTACTCAGATCAAGGCTTACAACAACGTGCGCGTCGTCGCGATGCGCGGCATCCTGGTGGACGGCAACGACGTGCTATTCGGCTTGCAGGAGAGCCCGAGTCACCTGTACCGGTTCCCGCTGGGCGCGACGGGCCCGGCGGACGTGAGCGTCGCGTACACTTTCGAGAACAACCAGCGCTTCGACGATCTGCGGTTGATCGGCGACACTTTTTGGTGGAATCACAACACGCACACGGGCGCCGGGAGCGTGCAACCTTCGACGATCGAGAAGCGGGCCAAGACCGAGACGAGCTCGACGGTGGTCGTGAGCGGCCTCGGGCTCAGCTCCAGCCTGCAGGTCTTCGACCAGCACCTGCTTTGGCTCGAGCAGCGGACCGCGCAGAGCACGGTCAGCGTGTACCGCGCTCCGGTCGCAGGCGCGACGGTGGCCGAGACGGAGCTGATCGCGGTGGCGACCGCGGGCGCCTTCATGAAGCGTCAAGGCGACTACGTCTATTGGACGCACAAGCAGGCGTCTCCGAACGGCAAGCTACGCCGTTTCAAAGCGGACGATCAGGGGGCCGAGGCCGAGGACGTAGCGACCGGGCTCAACCTACCCGAAGGTCTGATAACCGACGAGAAGTACGCCTATTTCAAACAAGCCGACGCGCTCTATCGCGTACCGCTGTGCGGAGGAACACCGCAGCAGCTCTCGCCCGCGGTGCCCGCCCACGACGCCCAGGCGACCTCCATCTTCCACGTCGATGACCACTACCTCTATTTTGCTGCGGGGTCGGGATTTGGAGCCTCCACCCTCGTGCGCGTTGCGAAGTAACGCGCCGCTTACGGATGGGGATTCAGGGCATCAGTCCGTTGCGGGCAGCACGTAGTCGCGTATGAGGCGCTCCAGGTTGGTCTTGGCTACGTCGTTTTCCATGTTAGCCGTGAACACGACCACGAGACCTCGGTTGCGGCTCACGTAGATCATTTGACCGAACGAACCGAGTGCGTTGAAGAAGCCGGGCAACGTGGAGATCCACCACAAGTACCCGTACTGGCCTCCCCACGGGCTGACACAGCGCGGTATTACCGACTCGTCCGCCCAGCCGCGGGGAAGAACGGCTTGGCCTTTCCACTTTCCGGAGTTGCGAAGTAGCTCCCCGAAGCGTGCCATCTCCCTCGTCGTGAGCGACAGACCAAAGCCGCCGAAGCTCGTTCCGTTTTCTCCGGCGTCCCACGGCGGCGATTCGATGCCGATCGGGCCGAAGAGCTTCGTTTTCCCGTACTCGAGTGGAGTCTTACCGGTCGCGACCCGCAGCATTTCTGCGACGATGTTGGCTCCGCCCGAGCTGTAGTTCCAAACCGTTCCTACGGGGGTGTCCACGACCGGTCTAGCCAGCACCGCGCGAGCGGGGTCGGCCGTACGGAAAGTGGATTCATCGCCCTCGACGAATTGAAGTCCGCTCCGCATGGTCAGTAAGTCTTCGAGCGTGATCGATGACTTTTCTGCGCTCGGATTCAGCATCGCGTAGTCGGGAAAGTAGTCGGCAGCGCGGACCTCGAGGTCTTTGAATGCTCCTTCGTCGAGCGCGATGCCGACGAGCGCGGAAAGGAACGACTTGGTCGTCGAAAATTGCAGCTGTCGTTCGTCAGGCAAAACCTGGTGAGCCGTCTTGTTTGGATCGGCCGGATTCTTCCCCGTGCTCCAGCCGTAGCGCTCGAAGGCAAGGCGCCCGTTCTTGGCGATGAGAAACGAATGGATCTCCCAACCAGACGTTTCTATCAACTTCAACGCCTGCTCGAGGGGCGCGGGGTCGACCTGACTCTCGCCCGCCGCCGCCGGTTGCCAAAAATCGTCGGGGAAATCTGGGTCACCCAGGAAGTCTCGCAGCACCCCCCGAGCCGTCGCTCCACCTCCGCCGCTTGCGACTCCGCCAGTTGCGCTGCCAGCGGCGCCCACCACCCCACCACTTGCTGTTCCGCCCCCTTTCGACCCCGACCCGGCGGCGCTGGCTGTACCGCCAACGGACTGACCGCCTGCTGAAGGTGCCTCGCCCGCTCCACCGCCGAGACCGCTCGTCGTTCGACCGCTGCACCCGGAAGCGAGCGCGGTTAAGCCCAGCACCGCGCCGACCACCGCGATTGTGCGCCTCACCCGAGCAGCGTGTCACGACGGATTCGGGGGCACAAGTCACCGCGAAGCGGTCCTTTGCGACGTTGCCGAACCGTGCAACCTTTGACGGAGCTTGTCGAACTTTCGAGCCCTGGGCCTCACGGATGAACTGCTGCGTGCGCTCGATGACTCGAGCTTCGCCGAGCCCACCCCCGTTCAAGCCGCGGCCATTCCTCATGTCTTACGCGGTGCAGACGTTTGGGCGTCGGCCAGAACTGGCTCCGGCAAGACGGCAGCTTTCGTTTTACCGATCTTGCAACGGCTCGCCGAGCGCGCGTCTGCACCTCACCCGCTTCCCGTCTCGACGTTGGTGCTGGCGCCCACTCGAGAGCTGGCCGCCCAAACCGCGGAGACGTTCGCCAGGCTGGGGACCCATCTGCCCACCCGCATCAAGAGCGTCGTCGCCGTGGGCGGCGTGTCGATCAACCCGCAAATGCTGGCCCTGCGCGGGGGCGCGGACGTAGTCATCGCCACGCCTGGTCGCCTGCTCGATCTGCTCGACCAGAACGCGCTACGGCTCGGCTCGCTGCAAACCTTCGTGCTCGACGAAGCAGACAGATTGCTGTCGCTCGGGTTCTCCGAAGAGCTGACGCGAATCCGAGCGCTCGTGCCCGCGCGATGCCAGCGTTTGTTGTTCAGCGCGACGTTTCCTCGCGCCGTGCACGAGCTGATCGACGGCTTCCTGCGCGAGCCCGTAGCGCTCGATATCGACGCGGGCGCGATGCCAGACGCGAGCCTCATCGCGCAACGTGCGATCGCGGTCGACGAGCGCCGTCGCGCCGAGCTTTTGCGTCACCTGATCGGGGTGCACGCCTGGTCGCGCGTTTTGGTCTTCGTCGCCACGAAGTATGGGGCCGAACACCTGACTGACAAGCTGCAGCGCCATGGCGTCACGGCCGCGCCCCTGCATGGAGAGCTGAGTCAAGGTGCTCGCACGCGCGCGCTGCGCGATTTCAAGGCCGGCCGTCTGCAGGCGCTGGTCGCGACGGATCTCGCGGGAAGAGGCCTGGATATCGCGGAGCTGCCCGTCGTGTTGAACTTCGACCTGCCTCGCTCTCCTGTCGACTACGTCCACCGCATCGGTCGGACCGGCAGGGCCGGCGCCGAAGGCGTGGCGGTCAGCTTCATCACCGCGAAAAACAACGACCACTTCGCGGTCATCGAGCGTCGCCACCGGCTCTCGCTCGAGCGGGAGGTGATCGCGGGCTTCGAGCCTACGGATCCGCCCGCAGCGACTCCAGGCAGCGGGGGCGTGAAGGGCAGGCGAAAGAGCAAGAAGGACAAGCTGCGCGAAGCGGGCCTGCGCTAGCGGCCGGCCCCAAGGCCGCTCGGCCGGTCCCGCCCCGTCGTGAGGCGGAAGCACCACACGACGCGAAGCGCAAAGTCACGGGTGACGGGACCGGTTCCAGAATCGACGTCTGGCTGAACACTCGCCCCTTTTCATGATCGATTGAGCGCGTGCGCGCATTACGCCGGGAGACTCCGCACTCCCGACTCTGGGACAATCCTCAGATGCGGACAGGGCGCCACCACCCGGAGCACCACGATGCCGCGTAATACTCCCTCCCGAACGCTCTACACGACGCAAGCCAGCCGCGGGCTTCTGCTCGGAGCCAGCGCCGCCGTACTCGCGCTCAGCGCCCTGACCGGGTGTAGCGATGACCCGGACCTCCCGGGCGGCAGTGGCGGAAGAGGCGGCACCGCCAGTGTCGCGGGAGGCAACGGCGGCGGAGCGAGCGGCTCAAGCACGGCGGGCAGCGGCACCGCGAGTGGCGGTGGCGGCAGCGCGAGTGGTGGCGCCGGTGCCGGGGGTAGCGCGAGCGGCGCGGCTGGGGCCCCGGGCGGAGCGAGCTCAGGGGGCACGGGCGGAAGCGCGCCCCAGGGCGGTGCGGCAGGCTCCGCGAACGGTGGCGGCGGCGCAGGTGGTGGTGGCGGCGGCGGCGGTGCTGGCGGCTCGGGAGGCTCCGGCGGGGCGCCCAACGGCTCCGAGCTGTGGGTCTCGCCCACGGGCGCGGATACCAACCCGGGTACCCAAGCCAGCCCGCTGAAGACTCTCCAGAAGGCGGCGCTGCTCGCTGTGCCCGGAACCACCATCTGGATGACGGCGGGCACGCACTCGTACGACGCGCGGGTCGTGATCCAATCGCCCTCCGTGAACACTTCCCCCGGCTCCGACGCCGTGAGCCCGCTGCCGGAGGGCCAGGTGAAGGATGGAACGGCAGAAAAGCCGATCCGCATCTGGGCGGCCGCGGGAACGCGACCCATCATCGACTTTCAACCGCAGAAAACCAAAGCCGGCAGCACGACCGAGACCGTGCAGCGGGCGCGCGGCATCCTGTTTTGGGCGCACCACTGGCATATCCGCGGGCTCGAGATCAAAAACGCCGCCGACAACTGCGTTCACATCGCCGGCTCGAACAACACGTTCGAAAACCTTTCGATCCACGACTGCGGTGACACGGGGTTGCAGATCACGGTGCCGGAGGCGCTCGGCTCCGACGCGTCGCTCGGCGCGCGCAACAAGATCATCAATTGCGACTCGTTCCGTAACTTCGACGCCGTCACCGATGGCGAGAACGCCGATGGCTTCGCCGCGAAGGATCGCGTGGGCCCGGGCAACGAGTTTAGCGGCTGCCGCGCGTATCAGAACGCCGACGATGGCTGGGACTTCTTCTACGCCAACCAAGCCATCACCCTCGACAACTGCTGGGCCTTCGACATGAAGCACCCGATGTCGAGCTCGTCCAGTGACGGTAACGGCTTCAAGCTGGGCGGCCAGCGCAGCGGCATGCCGGACAACAAGGCGGACCACAAGCTGAGCAAGTGCTTCGCCTTCGACAACCCGTCGGTCGGATTCGATCTGAACAACAACACGGGTAACGTGAGCTGCACCGGCTGCGGGGCGTGGGACAACGAGACGAACTTCGAGGACGGCATCAATCACACCGGTGACGCCACGTACTCGGTGACGCCGGCCCAAGCCATCGCCGCGCCCCGCGCAGCGGACGGCGCGTTGCCGAGCATCGCCACGCTCTGAAGCGCTGGTTCATCTCTCTCGCGAGTCGCGCGAGCCGCTTACGGTCGCCGCACATTGCTACCCGACCCGAAAGTCACAAGATGAACGTTCACTCTTTTGGGGGTCCGACCCGGGCGCTGCCGGCGTGACGTCCGGGCACATCCACACGGTAGGCGGTGTACCGTGACTGTAGTCCGCTAGCGCAAGTAGCTGCCGCAGCGCGGATCGCCGTTGGGCACGTCTTTGCCCGTCGGGATCGCCGGGTAGCGCGTGCGGTCGCAAAGCGCGGCGAAGAGGTCGAGCACCGTCTGCGCCTGCGCGGCACCGCCCGCCTCCGAAAGCTGGCGGCCCATACGGGTGCCGGGCTGCCCGTGCGCGATCTTGAACCAAATCTCGTAGCCGGCGGTACGAGAGATGCTGCCCACGCTCTCCACCTCGTCGATGGCGAGCTTGCGACCGTCATCGCCATGGCACTTCGAGCACCGCTGCGCGAACACCTGCTGCCCGCGCGTCGCGTCGCCTCCGCCGTTCAGCACGAAGCCTTTGGGCGCGGCCTTGTCGAGCGTGAACACGGCTTCGGGCGTCACCAGCTCCTTGGTCCGAGTCTTCACCACGAACGCCACCAAGTCGTCCAAGTCGCGCGCGTCCAGCACGGAGCCGAACGCAGGCACGCCGTCGCCGCCCTTCTCGAACCACTCCCGCAGCTCCGCGGGTGACCGCGTGTCCGTCAGCAGATTGACGGAGAGGACGAAAGCCTTCTTCTGATAATCGTCCCCGTACACGCCGTCCTTGCCGCGCAGATCCCAGCCGAACAAGTTCTTGAGGCGGTAGTCGTGGCCCGTGTTTGCTTGCGCGTCGCTCTTCGCGTCGTTCAGAGAGCCGTTGCCGTTCGGCCCGCCCGCGCCGTCGAGCTCGGGCGTCTTGGACGAATCAACCGTGAACGACTTCTCGAGGCCCTTCTCGGCGCGCCAATTGTCGTAGAGCCGACCGCCTCGTGCGTCATCCGGTGCGCTCGCGGCAGAGGCCGGCGCGCTCAGTGGCGCCGGCGCGGGCGAGGCATCCGAGGGCGATTGGGGTGACGAGGAGCTGGCCTGTGGCGAACAAGCAGTCCACGGCAGCAGGAGGCTCAAGGCGGCAGCCCGGTAGGAAGTCGAAAAATTCACGCGGCTTGTTAGCACGAACGGCGCTGAGCGTGTCGTATCGGGCCGCCGCGCTTGCTGCGCTGAAACCGCCGTGACGCGCCAATGAAAACGATGGGCGCCGTGGTCGTGTTCCGGGACGTCACGGCACGTCGCGCCACCGAAGACCGACTGGTGCGCGCCCTGAATGAAGTGCGCACCCTGAAAGAGCGCCTCCAGGAAGAGAACCGGCACCTCAAACGTCGGCTCGAGGTGGACGCGCCGGCGCGGCCGTTCGGCGGCGAGCGCGAGCGAGCTCGGCGCCACCGACGTGTGGCTCGCCTCCTGCGTCTACGGCGAAAACTCGATGTTGCCGGCCATGGCCGAGAAGCTCTGCGGCTTACTGGACCTGGATCAGAGCGCCCACGCCTTCCTCACGCAGTACCCAATCAAGGGCAATAGCCTCGGCGAGCGCACGATTCCTACCGACCCGCTCCTGTACCGATTTTACGAGATCTTGTGCGTCTATGGCACCTCTATCGAAGAGGTCATTCAGGAGAAGTGCGGCGACGGCATCATGAGCGCCATCGACTTCACGATGGCCGTGGAGAAGGTGAGTGACCCCAAGGGCGCTCGCGTAGTCGTCCACATGAACGGCAAGTTCTTGCCCTACCGCCGCTTCTGAGTTGCAACGCGCGGGCGGCGAAGGCGCCGCCCCATGGCTCGACCGCGTCCGCGATCGACGAGCAGCGGTCCGGGTGCTACCGCGTTACGGTGCTTTGGCTCGTGCTCGCCGCCACCGTCCTCTTCCTGGGCCTCGCCGCGCGTCCAGCACCGTCCAACTCGGGTCGACTGCGCTACGTCCTCCCCATCGCTGCGCTAGTGGGCGTAGCCCTCGCTTTTCGATTTGGGCCCCGCATGCTCGCGGTCGTGGGCCCCACCTTGGGCTGGCTTGCTTGGAGCTGGCTGAAAGGCCGCGCTTCGTCTGGGGGGGCCACGCCTCCCCGGGGGGCACCGGCGCGCGCGGCCATGACGCGGGAAGAGGCGCTGCGCGTCCTCGGACTTAAGGAGGGCGCGAGCCGCGACGAGATCATCCACGCGCACCGGTCCTTGATCAAGAAGGTCCACCCCGATCACGGCGGGTCGGACCTTTTGGCCCAGCAGGTGAACGAGGCCCGCCGCGTGCTCCAAACGGACGTGTAACGCCTCGAGCTCGCCTACCACGACGCGTGGCTCGCCCGCGCTCGTGCAGCGCACGTGAGCTAGCCGCAAGGTGCGCTAGCTCATACCAGCAGCTCGGCCATGACCTGATTGGGGACGCCGCGCAGATCCGTACCAAAGCTCGGCACGTTCAGGCCGAAGTAGTTGTTCAAGACCGTGAAGTACAAGTCTCGCAGCTGCCTCATGTCCTCGATGCTCTCCGGGAGGGAGACCATCTGGTCCTGGCGGAAGGTACCGCTGCCCCCACCGAAGAGTGCCATCGGCAGATCGAAAGAGGCATGGTCTCCGTGGTGCATGTCGCTCGCGAACATTACCAAGCTGTTGTCGAGCAGGGTGCCGCCGGAGGCGTCGTTCACCGCGTCCATCTTCTTCAGCAAGTCAGCCACCACTTCGATGTGCCAGCGCGTGATGGATGCGAAATCCGGGCTCGTCCCGGTGTGGTGCTGGGACTCGTGGTAGGCGGTGCAAGTTCCGCTCAGTTGCGCGCCGCCATTCTGCCAGTCGCGGCGCGGCACCCAAGAATAGACTAAGTCGGAACGGCTGTTGTCCAGCATGTACGTGATGACCCGGGTCACGTCGCACTGGAGCGCCATGACGATGAGATCGTTCATCACGTGCGCTCGTGTATCGTTCGCCTTCATGTCGGCGGGAAGGGTGATGGGCGTGCAAGACGAAGCCCCGCCCGTCGTACCCGTAGGCACCCGCTGCACCTTGACCTCGAGCTCTCGAACCCCCGTCAGGAACTGATCGAGCCGTTCGCGGTCACTCTTTCCCAAGCGTTGTTGCAAGCTGGTCGCGCTCTCTTTGAGGCCGTCCAGCGCGCTCAGATCCAGCGCGCGTCGCCGTTCGGCTTGAGCGATAGCTTCGGGATCCGTCGGGGCGCCGCCGGCTCCGCTCGCCACCAGCTTGTCGAAGATACGTTTAGGGTCGAGATCTTTACCGAGCGCGGTGCCCTCTTGGCTCCAAGACATATTGCGCGACATGGCGCTGTGTCTCTCGTCCAGTCCGCCGATTCCGTCGAGCAGGCCGAGCTGCATGCTCGCGAGCGGGGTGACTCCCGCCATGCTGCGCGCCAGCAGTTGATCCACGGTTTCGCCGTTCATGGAGCTCGTCGCCGGGTTTTGTCCCTTGCTGGAGCGGTAGGCGTCGCCGTCCACGCAATTCAACAGCGCGGAGGGATCGCGCGAGTGGGACGGAACCACGAAGGCGCCGGCCGGCATCTTGCAAACTCCGCAAAAGTCGTTGCGCTCACGGAAGGTGTTCCACGCCGGGCTCATCGTAAGAAGGTCACTTCGCCAGCTGAAGTTGCCGAGCTGGCGAATGAGCTGCATCTTCTTCTTGAAGGGCTCGAACGCAGAGAGCAGTGGCGAGAGCTGCCACGAGGCCCCGGAGCCGCTGCCAGTCGTCTTCCACCACAAGACGGAAGCTCCGTTCGGAAAGTACACGGGGATGAAGCGCTTCGGGGCGGCTGCGTCGGCCGCATGCCCGAGCGGGACGTGCAATGACTCCAGCCAGGGTAACGCCAACGCAACGCCGGTCGCGCGCAGAACGTGCCTGCGTGTGCCTCGCCAGCTCATAGGCTCTCCGCCTTCCTCGACGTAAATGATTCGTGGGTCACGACTTCCTTGAGTAAACGTCGCAGCGTGGGCGCGCCGGCGGTCCAGCGCGCCACGATCTGCTCCACGCTGCCAACGGAAGCGTGGGCTCCGAGCGCGTAAGTACCGAGCTTGTTCGCAGCGCAGGGTAACAACTTGGGAGACTTCGCGATGGCGCTGACGAGCGAGGGGAGGCCGTCCACCTTGGTCCCGTCCGGCATCGTCCCCACGGTGTCGATCGGCAGGCCGTTCTCGTAAATCGGTCGGTACTTTCCGATCGCGTCGAAGTTCTCGAGCGCAAGACCGATCGGGTCCATGAGGTTGTGGCAACCGGAACAAGCGGGTGACACGCGGTGCGCTTCCATCTGCTGGCGTACGGTGGTTGGCGCCGACCCTTCTCCGGGCTCCTCTAGCGGGGAGACGATGAGCCCGGCCGGCACTACGAGTGGCGTGCACAGCACGGCGTCCAGCACCCATTTGCCGCGGATGATGGGCGAGCTGCGCGTCTCCCGAGACGTATGGGTCAAAAACCCAGCCAAGCCGAGCAAGCCGACGCGCTGATCGGTCTCGTTCACGACTCGCTGCATGCCCTCCGCGGGCGGCGCGAATCCGTACAGCTTCGCCAACGGCGCGTCGACGAAGTTGAAGTCGGCGGTCAAGAAGTCCGTATAAGGGCGGTCTTCGTAAAGAAACTCGGAGAAGTACAGCTCCATCTCTCGCTGCATCGATACGGCGAGCTGCGCGTCGTATTCGGGAAACGCAGTGACGCTCGCGACGTGGTCGTCGAGGCGCTTGCTGCCAAACCAACGCGCGGCGAAGTTCTTGACGAGCATCTCCGAGCGCCCGTCGCTGAGCATGCGGTCGACTTGGGCGACGAGCCCCTCCGCGCTGGCGAGCGCGCCCCCAGCGGCCTGAGCGAGAAGCTCCTCGTCCGGCATGGTGCTCCATAGCGCATACGACAATCGGCTCGCGAGCTCGTAGCCGTCCAGCGGATGAGGCGTCGCGCTCGCGGGGTCCGGGTCCACCTCGATGCGGTACAGGAATTGGGGAGAGCTCAGGATGACGTGCACGAGGTGCTGGAGGGCCCCCATGCTGTCCACTCCGAGCGTGAGCGCAGCTTGGTACTTAGAGAGCAGCCGCGTGCTCTCCTCCGTGGTCAGCGGGCGGCGGAAGGCTCGACGCCCGAATTCCCCAATCACTTTTTCGGCGCAAGCGGTCGTAGCGTCCGGGGTACAGGTCACCACCTGCGCGCGGAGGGTGGGGCTTCCGAACACCTCTGCGCTCACCTGGCGGGCGGCTTCGAAGTAGTCCTCCAGCTGCCGAGGGCTCACGGAGAGGCCGGCCGCGATGTTATCGAAGCCCTCCACTTCCTCGCTTACGAAGTCGTGCTCGAAGCGCCGGCTCGTACCAGTGAGGTCTCTCAGGGTGTTGTCGTACTCGAGGTTGCTCAAGCGGTGGATCGCCTTGCTCTCGAGCTCCAGCGGCGAGCTGGGCGCGACGCCGCCGCTGCCGGCCGTGGCGGCTGGGGTCCCCGCTCCGCCTCCTCCAGCCGCGGTACCGGCCGCCCCTGGCTGGGGGTCCGCGGGAACGGAACAGGCAACCAGCGCCGTCGACGCGCACGCGAGGACGCCGCGCGCCGCGCGCTCGAATGCGCCGGCGTGGCTCTTCTTCGCCGCTCCAGGGTTGGGTGCTGGCGGCCGTGACGGGGTGTTGAGTTCATTCATGCTTGACGTTTCCAGCCGTAAGAGCGCCGCCAGCCGTGAGAGATTGGCGCTAATTTACTATGGAGAAGGGCAAGGCTTTCCTTCCCGCATTCGCCCACTCCTCCCCTCGGAAAGAGGCGCGGGGTTACTGAGTCGTTCGACGCTCGAGGCACACTCGTTAGGAATGAACGATGCTTGGGGGTGCGTGTCGCGAGGCCGCGAAATCCAGCGCGCATAATCAAGAATCGACGTTCAACGTGCCGGGCAGCATTCGTCTACGAAGAGCAACGTCGACGGTCCGGTCCACGACCCCATGACGCCGTCTACCTCCATACGAGGTTGAGCTCGGTCCGACCGCCGAGCCTCATCTGCCTACGCGAAGGGAAGCGTCGTCGCGTTTCGATGCCTGGTTGACGAAGTGAGCTGGTGCGCAAATCGAGGCGGAATCCTCGACCGAATCACGACGCGCGTCGCCTCAGCACGCTTGGCTTCGGCGCCTCCGCGGGGGTTCTTGCAGCCGGCTGCCGGCGCGACAAGATTGGTGCCTCATGCGCCCCTGGCCCATGCTCGTGGCTCTCACGCTCGCCTGCGGCTCACCGCCCCTGGCCAACGCGCCGGGCGCGGCCGTACGGGCGCCCGTCAGTGAAGCCGAACGCCAGCACCTAACCGCTTGCGGGCGGAGCATTGTGCCTCATGCGGATGTCGTGCACGTCGGTTGGTCACGCTACCGCGGCCGGCCTACGCTCGCGGTCGCACTGTCGTCGCCCAACGACGATCTCGTGGACGTGTACTATGCGGACGGCACAGGTTGCGCTCTGCTGGCGCTCGTCGGTCGCGGCCCGCTCGACGTAGAGGTTCACCCCGGGCCGCCGCTCCGTAGCTTGCAGGAGGCGCGCCGCGCCGCGCGCGAAGGCGTCGCAACGAGCTGGGCGCTCGAGCGCCTTGGTGAGCACGGAGGGCGCTGGGTCTACCGTTTCGAAATCGATGCCGAAGAGCGAATGCACACCGTGTTCGTCGACGCGGTAGGAACCGCACCGACATCGGGCGAGGTTCAACGCCGCGGCGGAGATGCCGACGGCGGAGATGCCGGTTGCGGGGATGCCGACGGCGCGGCGGCTCCGGGGGATACGACCGCGTTCGGAGCGGCGATAATCAAGTTACCGCGCTGGCCGGCCTCGCGGTAAATTTCGGGCAGCTTCTGTTGGAGATCGAACTGCAAGTACTCGGGATACTTGCGTAGGACTTCGCCCACCTTTTGTATGCGGGCGGCCGAAACCTCGGCCTCACGCTCGGCCAGCTCGCGACGCATGCGCATGGTTTCGATCTCGGCCGTGACGCGTTCGCGCTCGGCGATAGCCTTGTCGCGCAAAAGAGCCTGCACGGCGCGGTCGAGGTTGGCGGCGTCCATTTCTTTCGGGAAGGTCAGCTCGACGAGGTTCATTTCGTAGATGACGACCGACAGCCGCTCGCGCGTTTTCATGATCTCCAGAAACCGTCGGCGGATGCCTGCGGTCACCTGGGCTTGCCGTTCGTTGAGCTCGTTGGCTCGCAACGGCGACACGTATTCGCGCGCTGCCTCGCCGATGGCTGGCTGAATGTACGTTTGAAATATTTTGGCGGGCGTAATGGCGCCATTACGGTCAGGGGTCAGTGTGCCGAGTAGGCGCTCAATCGCCCTTTCCGAGCAATCGGCCGAGAAGCGCAACACGACCGTGAAGCCGAAGTGCACTCCGTCCCGGGTGAGGGTATCGAGCGGCGTCTGCATGGTCGTGGTCGAGCAGTCGACCGTGCGGTAATCGTTGTAAACGCCAGCGTAGTAGCTGCCCGGGCCGAGCACCGGCCCGTTGAAGCCCGTCTTGCCGGAGTAAAACGTCCAGAAGCCGGTACGCCCGAACAAGCGCCCCTTGTGCGCCTGCGGGATGTCGTACGTGGCGCAGCCGGCAAGCAGGCTGGCGCAGCAGAGAGCGAGGACCTTGGCGGCGAAGTGTAGGGTGGCACCCAGCGACATTCTGCGCCGAACGATACAACCAAACCGCAGCCCCGGCACGGACCTACTAGGGCTCGCTCGTCGTGTCGTGCCCGGGGCTGGCGCATACCGACTCACGTCGAGCGCATGGCGCGCGCCGACGCGAGCCAGCTCGCGAGTCTGGTTGACACCACCCGCGCGGTTTCGCATTTGTTGCCGCGCAGCACGGGCACCGCTCGGCCCACGAAACCATGCCGCGACTTACCCCCACACCCAGCTTTGACTCGGCCGAAGCGCCATGCGTCACTTTCCAGCGCGAAGGCTGGCTGCTCGCGCCAGGGTTGCTCGACCAGCCCATGGTCGATTCATTGCTGGCGGCAACGAGCCTGCTGGAGGGCGTTGCTGCCCAGTTCGAGCGCGACACGAAGGTGCAGCGCGTCTTCTTCCAGATGCAATCGGCCAGCGGCAGGAAGGGCGAGGCGGCGATATTTCCGGGCGCGTTGCGGAAGATCACGTCACCTTCGAGCGGCCAACCTGCCTTCGATCGGCTACGCACCGACCCCAAGGTGCTAGCGGCGGTCGAGCGGTGCGGCCTGGTCGGCCCCCAATGCCTCGTGGACCAAGTGAACCTCAAGCTACCGCTCGTCGGCAGCGGCTTTCCCTATCACCAAGACGAGAGCTTCTTGTTTGGAGACGCACTCCGCCGCGTGCAACGGTTTGGCGGAGTCAACCTCGTGATCGCCCTCGATCCTTCGGACGAAGCGAACGGCGGTTTCGAGGTCCTCGGGCGCACCCACCGGGGGGGGCTCCTCGAAGCGACGTACGACACCTCCGCGACGAACACCGGCTTGTTCGACGAATCTCGCCGCGTGCTCGCGCCGCTCGCTCCGGGGGACGCCCTGCTCTTTCACCCTCGCCTGGCGCACGGCAGCGGCCCGAACCGCTCCGAGCGCCGGCGCCGCCTCATCACGCTCTGGTTCGGCGGTAGCGCGGGACCCGAGGCGCCGCCCGGCCTAGGTTAGAAGCTAGCTTGCGCGCAAAGGATGGTCGTCACTTCCGTGGGCGCTTGATCGTAGTCGAACACGGACGTCGCGAGCTGGAACTTGGCTTCGTGAGCGAGCCAATAGTAAGTCACGCCCGCCGAGTACTCCTTTTGCTCGTCGAGCTTGGCGTAGTCCGCTGCCGCTTCGTTTCGTTGCTTCACGTTCGGATCGAAATAGCCGAAGCGAACGACCGGCTGCACGGTCTTGGCGATGGTGTAACCAAGCACGCCGTAAAAGCCGTGGCTGGTCAGGCGCGAGGTCTCGCTGACGCGGTCGCGTCCGCGGATGTACTCACCTTGAACCAAGAAGCCCGCCTTCTCGAAGCGAAGGTCGCCCTCCACGCGATCTTTGGTATTTGCCAAGTGTCGCTCCCCGATCGCGTAGTAGCCGACGCCGGCGAGCGTGAGCCCTTCGACGGGATAGGCCTCGAGGCGGAGCGCCGCGTCCTTCTGATCGTTCGTGTCTAGGCGATTCTGGCCTTCGCCGTTCATGAGCGCGGCGACGTAGCTGAAATGCTTGAACTTCTTCTCGGCCTTGATGCCGATGTCACGCCGCTCGCCCAAGCGGCGCGCCACCGTCGATCGCTCGGGAAGGATCAGCTTGGCGACGCTGCTGAACGCGTCGTAGCTGACCGGCACTTTGAACTGCCCCATTGAAACGTCCACGTACTCGGAGAGCACGCTCACGGTGGCATCCTGAACGATAGACGAGGCGCCGGCGGGCTGAGAGACTCTGGCCGTTCCAATGGTCTCACCCGCTTCGTCCTTCACGGCGACGTTGCTGGTGTTGGCCTCGAGGAGGCGCGCGGGGTCGATGACGACGGTGTACGCCACCCGTTCCGAGATGATCTCGCCCGCCCACTTCAGCTCCAGCCGGCGCAAGCGGAAGGAGGTCTGCTGCCACTCGTCCTGGGAGTGGGTGGCAAAAGCCCAAACCTGCGCGACGACGCCCGGCTTCCAGAACCCCTCTTTGCCTACCGCGAGCTTCTTGGCTTCTGCCGGCTCTGCTGCGGCTTCCGCGGCCATGGGCGGCGCGGCGGGCGACGCCGCGGGAGTCGCGGCGGCGGGCGGGGTCATGGGGGCCGCGTCGGCGGCCGCAGCCGCGTCCGTGGGGGGCGCTGCGTCGGCGGGCGCGGCTGCGTCGGCGGGCGCCACCGTGCTCGGCTCCACGGGGACACCTTCGGGCGTGGCTTGCCCGAACGCGCGCGAAGCGGACAGCACGACCAAAGCCGCACAAGAAAGAATGCCGTGTCTCATGATTGAGTACAACGCACGACGAGCGCTGGAATTTAGCGCTCGCACCTGGGCAGTAGGTATTACACACCGCCCCACAGCAAGACGCGCCGTGCTACCGGGCGTCTTGTCGGTGCGTCCGGTTCAAGGCGTCAACGGCGTCGCGACCGCGCGGCCGGCGCTCACTCGCATGCTCCGCCTGCAAGTCGGGCCACTTCTGCCAGCAGCACCGGTGGCGCGACCGGCTTTTCTAGAAAGCTTTGAAAGCCCGAGGTGACCACTTTCCTGCGGTGCGAGTCAGTGGCGTACCCGCTGACGGCTAGCACGGGAAGGCGGCCGCCGGCTTGGGGAGGCAGCAGCCGCACTTGGCGAATCAATTCATAGCCGTCTTCACCGGGCATCCCGAGGTCGCTGATCACGACGTCGGGGAGAGACGCTTTCAAAGCCGTCATCGCTTCGGCCACGGAAGCGACGGAGCGCACTTCAGCGCCCGAACGTTCCAGCAGCGCGACGAGCGACTCGCGCGCGTCGACTTCGTCGTCGACCACCAACACGCGGGTGGCCTTCAGCAGATCGTGCACGGGCCCGGAGCCCACGTCGGGCGCGGCAGGGGGAATGGTGCTCGCGGACTTCTGTCGATTGCTGAGGGGCGCCGACTCCGCGTCGGCGACCATGAGTAGGGCCGGGATGGGTAGGATGAGTGTGAAGGTCGACCCTGCATTGAGCCCCGCGCTTTCCGCGCGGACGGTTCCTCCGTGCAGCTCGCTCAGCTCCCGCACCAGGGTGAGCCCTAGACCGAGGCCGGGTTGGAGGCGCGCACTCGAGCTCTCGGCTTGGCGAAAACGATCGAAGACATGGGGCAGAAACTCAGGCGAGATGCCGCAGCCCGTGTCGCGCACGCTCAAATGGACCTCGTTGACGACGCGCGCGAGCGAGACGCGAACGAAGCCCCCCGAAGGGGTGAACTTGACCGCGTTCGCGAACAGATTCCAAAGGGCCTGCTGCATGCGATCGAAGTCGCCCAAGACGACACAAGGCAAGCCCAGTTGCGTAAGCTCCACGGTGATGTCCTTGGCCTGGGCGGCGGCGCGCACCCCAACGAGAGCGGCTTCGGCAACGGCAAGCAAATCGATGGGGACGCGCCGCATCTCCACCTTGCCCGCGACTATCCTCGAGTGATCGAAGAGGTCGGAAATCAGCCGCCCTTGTGCGGCAACGCCCCGGCCGATTGCCGCGAGAGCCTTCGCTAGCGTACTTGGGGCGACGTCCTCTCCGCTCTCCAAAAGGACGTTCACCCATCCGGAGATCACGGTGAGCGGTCCGCGCAGCTCGTGGGAGGCGGTCGCGACGAACTCGTCTTTGAGGTGGTCCGCCGCTTCCGCTTTCGTGCGGGCGGCATGCTCTAGGGCGAGCATGGCCTCGCGGCTTCGCTCGGCGAGTTTCATCTCCGTACGGTCGTGGATGGCCACGAGGAGACGCCCGGTGGGGTCGCGATCCGGACGAAGACGCCGAGCGCTGAGCGAGATGCTGCGGGGACCAATGCCGGGCAGGCTAACTTCAACCGCTAGGTCTTCTAGCGGCGCCCCTTCGTCCAGCACCCTGCGGAGCTCCCGCAAGAGCTCAGGCTGATCCCAGGCTCGTTCGCCCAGGTCGGTAAAACCGCGACCGCGCGCGAAATCCGCCTTCGTCTTGAAAAGCTCGTAGAACGAGGCGTTACCCTTCTCGATCCTCAGGTCACGGTCCAAAATCACGAGTGGCCCGGGCACGGTGTCGACCAACTCATTGGCGCTGTCCAAACCGCGCTGGATGTTCTCGTTAGAGCGAGCCAGCTGCTCGTTGCGGTCGTGCAGCTCCTGATTCAGCGTGGCCAGTTCCTCGTTGGCGGATTGAATCTCTTCCTTCGCGGTTTGGAGCTCTTCGTTCAGGCTTTGCAGCTCTTCGTTGCTGGAGAGCGCTTCCTCGGTCGTCGATTGAAGCTCCTCGAGCGCCGACTCATGCTCGCGAACGAGCGTGTGCACGTACTCTGTCGTCTGAGCGAGGCCTTGGCCGAGGCGGTCAATCTCCAGATCTCGTGCGTCGCCTGTCTCAGTGGAAGCGACGGACGGGTCGGTCGTCATGGCTGCGCCCGAGGGCTCGAACAGTACCAGCAAGCATCGCTCTGCTGCCGCCCTCCCCTTGATCGGCACGACCTCGACGTTGACCCTCTGTAGGCTCTGGCCGTAACGGACGTGAAGTCCGGACTTCCGCACGGCGGTGTCACTGCGCCGTGCGTCCGCAACCGCTTGGCGCAGCTCCATCAGCAGCCCTTTGCGCACCAGCCGCTCGAGGCTGAGCGTCGCCTTGCCGTGGCCGTGGTCGAGAAATGGCGAGGTGTCGCCGCGAAACTCCATCACGCGCAGACCCTCGTCTACCACCACGGCGGGCGGGCCGAAGCGACTGAGCAGCATTCGGTCCACCTCACGCGGCACCTCCGAAACGGCAGGTCCGGGGGACCGAGGCTGCAGGCTGGGGCGCGAATGGTGACGCTGTCCCATGATAGACAACAAGCGCGGCGGGCCGTCCACCGTGTTGCGTGAGTAAATACGTCGCT